>JBIPLV010000426.1:0-5584 GCA_044369475.1 Cyanobium sp.
CCGCACCGGCGATACCAGGGGCACCGCTTTGCGCAGCATCTGAGTCGCGTTGGCCAAGCGCCCAATCCACGCTCGCTGATGGCGCTTATTTACGGCAAAGGGCATTCCTTTAAATAAGCTGGCGACGTATTCAAGGTTCGCCGGGAGCCATGCAGCGCGATGCCGCCGGGCGTTACGAAATCACCAGCACCGCCGGGGAAGCGGTTCGGGCTTTCGTGCCGGCGCCGCTGCCGCCGGATCCGCCCGTGCACCTGCAAGGGCCGCTGCAGGCGCTGCATGAGCGGGCTGTGTTGGCCTGCGGTCGCCTCGATGGCGTCTCGTCTCTGCTTCCCGATCCCGAGTTGTTCCTCTACGCCTACGTGCGGCGCGAGGCTTTGCTCTCTTCGCAGATCGAGGGCACCCAGTCGTCTCTCTCCGATCTGCTGCTCTTTGAGCTGGAGGAAGCCCCTGGGGTTCCGTTTGACGACGTGGTGGAGGTCTCCAGTTATGTGGCAGGGCTTGAGCACGGCCTGGCTCGGCTGGCAGAGGGATTCCCGCTGTCGAGTCGCCTGTTGCGGGAGATCCACGGCCGGCTGCTGGCCAGGGGGCGTGGAGCCGATCGCCTCCCTGGTGAATTCCGGCGCAGCCAGAACTGGATCGGCGGCACCCGACCCGGCAATGCGAGCTTCGTGCCGCCGCCCCCGGCGCTGGTGGAGACGTGCATGGGGCAGCTGGAGCAGTTCATCCACGGCGGCCACCACGGTGAGCACGATCTGCCGGTGCTGGTGCGCGCTGCCCTCGCCCACGTGCAGTTCGAGACGATTCACCCGTTTCTCGATGGCAACGGCCGCCTGGGCCGGCTGCTGATCGTGCTGATGCTGGTTGAAGCCGGTGTGCTCCAGCAGCCATTGCTGTATCTCAGTCTGTTCTTCAAGCAGCACCGCAGTCGCTACTACGAACTGCTCGATGGTGTGCGCCAAAGCGGGGACTGGGAAGCCTGGATCGACTTCTTTCTCGAGGGTGTGGAGAGCACCGCCTCGGCTGCCGTGGCCACGGCCCAAAGGCTGCTGGAGCTGTTCCGCAGGGATGAGGCGCGGTTGCAGGGCCTGGGCCGATCCGGCCCCAGCGTGCGCCTGGCCTATGCGGCCCTGCGCCGACGGCCGCTGACCAGCACCAAACAGCTCAAGGAACTGAGCGGCCTGAGCTTCCCCACCGCCAGCAAGGCGATCGAGGCCCTGGTTGACCTGGGCATCGCTCGGGAGATCACCGGCGGTCGCCGCAATCGCCTGTTTGCCTACGACGCCTACCTGGCGATCCTCAGTGAGGGCACCGAGCCGCTCTGATCGAGGTACGGCATCGCGCTGGCTGGAGATCAGCAGATCAAGCCGCGTCCATCAACCCCAGCTCAAGGATCGAGACAACCCGCACGCCACTCAGGAAACAGCAGCCAACACGTCGTCATCGGTGAGCCAGCCCGCAGCTTCACCAAATGGCAGGGCCTGGAGCCGCAACCGCTCGAAGCGCATGAGCTGCAAATGCCTGCGCAACGCAACGCATCCCGCACGATCTCTCCGCGGGAGCGTCCGGTTTCGGCGTAGACGGCCTCGAGCTCCTGCTCCAGGTCGCTGTCCAGGCGGATGGTGAGCGATTGGCTTTATGGACCCCATTGTTGTGCGAGCCAAGGGTTCCTTGATTTCGTTGTGCCGGGGGATGGCTTCCTTCACCCCAGTGGCTGGATTGATCCAGATGGAATGTGAAGCACCTTCTCGCTTGAGGAGGCATCCAACCAAGCGAAGCCGCCGCTCCAGATCATGGTGTTTCACCCGATCTGCAAAGGCAGGCGCAGGGCCTCCGGCGGCAAGCCACGACTGATATCAGCTTCACGATCCTCAGGCAGAAGCTCAATGGCCGCCTGGAGATCCGCTTTCGCTTCCTCAATGGATTCACCCTGGCCATTGGCGCCGGGGATCTCCACACAGATGGCCCAGAATCCGCCCTCGGGCGCTGGTTCGATCACAGCTGTGAGCTCTCCTTTCATCCGATCTGCCCACCGTTGATATCGATTTCAGGTTGGACAAGGGTTTGCTGATGGTGTTTCCGGCAGTGCCACAGACCATCACCTCGACCAATTCCCTGTTTCGAGATGGCCTCTGGCGGGGCTGCCCAGGCTCACCAAAGCCGCTGCGGGCTGCCGCTCAACCGCAGGGCTTGCTGCAGCGACTCGATGCAGCGCTGGGCGCGGCGTTTCGCATCGGCCTGGCTCTGGGCCCGCAGCAGATAGCTCTCCAGTGCCTCCGGGGTTTCGATCAGGGCCAGCAGCCCCGCGGTTCGGGGGCCCAGCGAGCCATCGGCCAGCAGACGGCTCACGCTGCCGTGCTTCCACAGCAGGGCACCCACCGATTCCGGGGCAAACAGCTGCTCCCGGAGCAGGGCCAACAGCTCCTGCTTGAGGGCCTCCAACTGGCCGGGCCGCAAGCGCCGGCTGTTGGGCAGGCCCTGGGATGGCGTGTGTTCCACGCTCCAGCTCAAGCCAGTACCGGGAAGCCCCACGGTGCTGCGCGGGCTGCCGCTGCGCGCGACAGGGATGTTGAACGAAGCACCCTGGCCGCCCACCGAGATCGAGCTCAGGTCGGCAGCAGGGAATCGCCGGCTGAGCCGGTGCCGCGCAGCGGGGTGTCGTAGGCGGTGGCTGTGAGGTTGCGAACGTTGGTGAACTCTTTCTCAAACGAAATCCTTAAGCCGCTTGCAGTTGCAAGCTTCTATGCATGGACTCACTTCCGAAGTGCTTCACGGTGGGCACTCAGGAACTGTTCTTGTTCTCTGCTGAACGGCCGAATCAGGTTCACTCCTTGAATCCACCAACAGCGCAGAGCCTCTCCAGCTGCCTCGTGTTGCCAGATCAGTTGACCGCCTGAATCGAAGCTGATCCAGTGGCGATCAAACAGCTTGTCGATGTGGGGTGAGAGCAACAAGCCATTGGCGCCGCTGAGGCGCTCGCGGTTGTCGCAGTCGCGCCATGGTTTGATGTGGCTCGCCACCAGAAACTCCTGCCGAGCCAGCCCCGTGACCCGGCAGATCGGCTCCACCTCCGCCACGCGCTGGCGAAACAGTCCCTGCCCTAAGCGCGCTTTGGTGAGTGCATCGCGTTCGGTGCTGATCGGCACGCCCTGCAACGCCTGCATGTCGTCGAGCAGGTCTGAGGCGGCTTTGCCCTCATCCGAGAGCACCACCAGGTGAACGTGCACCGCTGGATCGGCGTGGTCTTCGATCAGCTTGAGCAAGAGCAATCCCAGAGCCTCGTCGAGGGCCGCCAGATATACACCTTGGTTTCCACGGCCACTGGTGGTGCTAATCGGGCTATGGCGCTCCGGAAGCAGGGGTTGGAGCAACGCAAAGAAGGTTTGCGGCACCAGGGGCTCACGTAAGGGTTGCCAGTTCACGCGCACCAACCAGCCCTCCTGGCTCCAGTAGTCGCCAGCGGAGCCAAACTCAGGCGGCTTGGGTGCCGTGATCGCCGCTGTTTCCACCAGTCCGATCGAACCAATGCGGCCGTAGGCGTAGCTGTACACCACGTCACCGGGCTGGCAGCGGGTGAGGTTGTCGTAGCTCGCATTGCGTGCACCGTTGGCGTTCGCCTTGGGCGACCACACGTAGCCACCCTCCGTTTCCTGGCGGACGGTCTGCTTGTGGTTGACCCACCAGAAGGCCATACCGAGGTTGGCTGGGGTATTCCGGTTGTAGCCAGCCCTGACCGCGAACGCATGGCGGGGATCAGGACTGCGTTGGCTCAGTGCTGGTGGGGATGCGACTGGGGGTGAAAGGGAAAGGCGGGGCGCTGCTGATCGGCGGCCGTGGGCAGCCCTGATGGCCACTATTGTGGTCGCAAAGGTGGCTCAGTCATGGCAGATGTGGTCGCAAGCCAGGTGTCGGTGCGGGATCTCAAGACCCACCTCTCCGAATGGCTGGCCCGTGTTCAGGCCGGTGAGGAGGTGGAAGTCACCTCGCACCGCAGGCCCATCGCGCGCATCACAGCCGTGAAGCCAGCTGACGCAACGTCCACCGATCCGCTGCAGATGGCGATCGATGCTGGCCTGATCAGCTGGAGCGGGCAGAAGCCCGTCTTCCCCCCACCCATCAAGCTGAAAGGCAAAGGGAAGCTCCTCAGTGAAATCGTGATCGAAGACCGGGGTTGAGCGCGTGCTCCTGTTCTGCGAGTCGAGTGCCCTTGTCAAGCTGTTGATTGATGAGCCCGAATCCGCTCAGATCCACCAGGCCACCGAACGTGCTGGATTGATCGCGGCCTGCAGGATCACCTGGGCCGAGGCCATGGCAGCGATGGCGCGTCGCCAGCGAGACGATCCAACCAGTGCTGAAGACATCGAGCAAGCACGTCAACGGCTGATCAGGCTCTGGTCGTCATTCACCATTGTCGAAGTCAGTCAGCAACTTGTCGAAGTGGCTGGGCGGTATGCAGATGGATTCGCGCTCAGGGCTTACGACAGTGTGCAGCTGGCTGCCGCCCATACGTTGCACCTCACGTCAGAACAGCCTGTCACCTTTGCCTGCTACGACCGACGGCTGAACCAGGCCGCCCGGCTGCTTCGGCTGGAGGTGTTGCCCTGATCAGTACAACAACGGTTCGCCAATGCTCACCTTAAAGGCGGTGCGCATCCCCGCTGATCTGCGTCTTCCAGATTCCGTGAAGCAGTTGGAAGTGCGAGCCTGTGGCCAGGGCCACATCATTGCCCCCACTGGGGCGCAGCTGGGACAGATTTTTTTCTCGATGGCCCTCTGGCGAGTCACGATTTCCTTGCGGAGCGAGCCTTGCAGGAGCAAAGGGAGCGTGAAGCCTTCTGAGCCAATCGCATGTTGCACTTTCTCCTGGATACCAATACCTGCATTGATGTGATCAAGCAATGGCCTCAGCATGAACTGGGCCGTTTCAATCGTCATACCGGGTGCATGGCGATCTCGGCTATCACCCAGACAGAGCGTTTGAGCAGCTGGCCTTTGGCTTTGCCCACCACGAGCTGCGCCAGCTGCGCGACAACCGCTCCGACTGGGACAAACGGCTGGCGCAATGATGAACCCCATTGCCACCCCCGCCCTGCTCCTCACGCAGGCAGCTGTTCTTCAGGAGGTGGCCTGATGCAGCGATTGCGCCAGATCGGGAAACGCCGTCAGGATGGCGCGATCTTCTGTGATCAGCGGTACGCCCAGATGCTGGGCGACAGCGACGAACTCACAGTCGCAGGCGCTGCAGTGACTGCTGCTCACCAGCTGCAGCACATGCTCGCTGCTGACCTTGTCTTCATGGGCCGAGAGGATCGCCTCAGCTTCCTGCATCAGTGCCACGGCCTTGGGGAAAGGCAAGCGATCACGCCGCAGGTAACCCGTCAGTACATTGCGAAACTCGCTGCGCCAAAGCGGTGGGGCCGCCCATTGACGGTGATGCCGCCGGAGGATCTCAGCCTGCTCCGTTCTGGGTCCACGCAACAGCAGATAGGCCAGCACGTTGGTGTCAACGACGATCAAGGCCGACCCTCGCGCTTGAACGCATCAATCTCGTCAGGATCAAAGCTGCGGGGCCCGAGGCTGTTGCGCA
>JBIPLV010000035.1:0-18426 GCA_044369475.1 Cyanobium sp.
AAGGCCCGGCCTAGCAGGCCCGGCAGCGGGTTTGCCCGTTGTTTCCAGCTGGGGATCGCTACCAGCAGGGGAGGCTGCTCCCAGGCTTCGGCAGCAAGGGCGTCGGCGAGGTGCTGCACCAACGCGCCCACCAGGGTTGGCTGTGGATGTTTGCGCAGCTGCAGCAGTTGCCGGCGCACATCGCCTTCATACAGGCCAGCCGCCCACCAGCGCAGAGGGCCTGTGCCCTGGAATCCGCCCGGTGGCAATGCCGCGGCTAGATCGGCGCGCAGCTTGGGCGGTTGGGCGATCCAGTGCAGGGGCAGCAACCGGAGCAACCCTGTGGCCAGGGGGGAGGGGCCGGTGGGCCAGGCAGCCATGGCGGGTGGACGCGGGCGGTACTGGCTGCAGAGTTCCCACGCCTTAGCTGGGCATCGCCCGCAGCATGGCCACCAGGGTGCGGTGGGCGTCGTCGCTGTCGCTGAGGGTGTGGTCGAAGCGCACCTCCACCATCTGGCCATCCACCTCCAGCTGCATCGCCTCCGGCCCCACGGCAACCATGCGCGCCGCCGTGGCGGCTTCGATGCCGGCGTAATGGCGGGCGTAGGCGACCACGGCCTCGGTGTGGTCATCGTTCATGTGTTTGCAGATCCGATCACTCACGGCGGGGGTGAGGGGGTCGGCGGCCATGGCGCTGCGCAGCGGTGGTTGTAGCCGGATTCTGGCGTCAGCCGGCTCCAAAGCGCTGCCAGAGCAGGATGCCCAAGCGAATGGCACTGAAGCCCACATAGCCGGCCAACAGCACGAAAATCCCCATCGAGATCACCGAGCGCAGGCGGTCGTTCATGGCGAGGGAAGGATTGTTGCCGCCAGTCTGGCCATGCCGAGGGCCGCGGACAGCCCAGGGCGGTTCAGCACCGGCACCGTCAGGCTCTGTTGCCGCAGCTGGCGCCACTGGGGGTTTCGGGCACCGCCCCCCAGGGTGATCACCCGCTCCAGGGGCGGGGCGCCGGCCGCGCGCAACCGCTTCCAGCCAGCCTGTTCGATGGCGGTGAGCCCCTCCAGCAGGGCCTGGAGGTAGAGCCCATCGCTGATCGGGCGGGGCTCCAGCACCGGCTCCAGGTTTGGATCGTCCACTGGAAAGCGCTCCCCGCGGGCCGGCAAAGGGCGCAGCTGAAGCCCCGTGGGCTGGCTGGGATCGATCTGACGGCTGAGTTCGGCGATCTGCCCGTCGTTGAAGAAGCGCCGCAGGATGCCCGCCCCAGCATTGGAGGCACCGCCCACCAGCCAGCGTCCGGCGACGCGGTGGCAGCTGATCCCCGCGCCCTCAATCGGCTTGGGGCTGAACTGCTTGAGCACCAAGGTGGTGCCGAGCACGGTGATGCCATCGCCGCTGCGGGGCTCCGCCGCGAGTACACCGGCATTGGCGTCGGTGCTGCCGGCCACCACTTGGGCGCTGGGCGGCAGGCCCAGGCAGGCGGCGGCGGGCGGGGCCAGCAGGCCCAGGCAGGCGCCGCTGGTGCAGATCTCTGGTAAGCCCGAAGCCCACGGCTGGAGGGCGATGGTTCCACTCCAGCGCTGTCGCTGCAGATCCCAACCCAGTCGCAGGTTGTTGCCTTCCTCGCCCCGGCGCCAGTTGCCCAGCAGCCAGCCCATCAGCCAGTCGGCCTGGTGACGCAGCAGCCAGGGGCCCGCTGCGCCGCTGTGCTCAGCCTCGGCCAGCAGGTGCAGGGCCCTGGCCAGGCTGCCGCTGGCACTGGCGGCCGGGCCTCCAGCGGCGAGGGCCGCAGCGGCTGGGGCTTGCCCGGCGCAGCAGCGGTGATAGGGCAGGGCCAGGCCCAGGGCCCCTGGGCCTGGCTGGCCATCGGGGCGGCACAGCAGCAGGGTGCCGGAGGTCCCTGCGATGGCGATAGCCCCCACCCGGCTGCGCAGGGCGGATGGCAGCCGGGAGCAGAGCAGCACCAGGCCGTTCACCCAGCTCCAGGGGTCTTCCAGGCGGGTTGGGTAGGGACTTGCCTCCTCCACCAGCCGCTCGCCGCCAGGTTCAACCAGGGCGATCCGCAGCCCGCTGCTGCCCAGATCCACCCCCAGCGCCAGCGTCGTCATCGCTGGCTGGTCAACGCTGTCAGGCCGCGACCTGGGCAGCGGTTGCCTGCTTCAGGGTGGCGGCGATCGCCTCCACGTTTTCCCAGGGCAGATTGAGGTCGCTGCGGCCGAAATGGCCGTAAGCGGCCACATCTTGGTAGAAGCGACCGCCACGCTGCTGGGGCAACTGGCGCAGGCCGAAGGTTTCGATGATGGCGCCGGGGCGCAGGTCGAAATGCTCCTGCACCAGGGCGGTGAGGTCGGCGTTGCTGATGGCACCGGTGCCGAAGCTCTCCACCAGGATGCTCACGGGCTTGGCCACACCGATGGCGTAGCTCAGTTGCACTTCCACCTTGCGGGCCAGGCCCGCGGCCACCAGGGCCTTGGCCACGTAGCGAGCGGCATAGGCGGCGGAGCGATCCACCTTGGTGGGGTCCTTGCCGGAGAAGGCGCCGCCGCCGTGGCGGGCATAGCCGCCGTAGGTGTCCACGATGATCTTGCGGCCTGTGAGGCCGGCATCGCCCTGGGGGCCACCCACCACGAATTTGCCGGTGGGGTTCACCAGGAAGCGGGTGTCGGCGTTGGAGGGCTTGAGGGCCAGATCGGCGGTGGCGGGCTCCACCACATGGAGCCAGAGGTCGGCGGCGATGCGCTCCCGCAGGGCCTTCTCCTCACTCAGTGAGGTGCCATCCGGCAGGGCGATCTCAGCGGTGTGTTGGGTGGAGATCAGGATGGTGTCGATCGCCACGGGCTGATCGTTTTCGTACACCACGCTCACCTGGGTTTTGCCGTCAGGCAGCAGGTAGCCGAGTGTGCCGTTGTGGCGCACTTCCGCCAGGCGCCTCGCCAGCCTGTGGGCCAGGCTGATCGGCAGGGGCATCAGCTCCGGCGTCTCGTTGCAGGCGTAGCCAAACATGATCCCCTGGTCGCCTGCCCCCACCAGATCCAGTGGGTCGCCGTCGTGGTCGTCGGCCTCGTTCACCCCCTGGGCGATGTCGGGCGATTGTTGATCAAGGGCCACCAGCACGGCGCAGCTGTGGGCATCGAAGCCACCGGCGCGGGCTCCGCTGTAGCCGATCTGGTTGATCACGCCCCGCACCAGGGTGTTGAAGTCGACCCGGGCGTTGGTGGTGACTTCGCCGGTGATCAGGCAGAGGCCCGTGTTCACCACGGTCTCGCAGGCCACCCGCGAGGCCGGATCTTGGGCGAGCAGGGCGTCGAGTACCGCATCGCTCACCTGGTCGCAGATTTTGTCGGGGTGCCCTTCGGTGACGGATTCGGAGGTGAAAACGTAGCGGCTCATCCGGCCTTGATCAACGTGAGGCCAGCCTATGCGCTGGTTGTCTGCACCTTCAGCTCATTCCAATGGCTGAGGCAAGGAAAGCTGGGATCGAGCGGTGGGGCCACGGTCCAACCCGCCCCATAGCCGAGCACAACCGGCACCCCCGCTTGCCGGGCCATGCGCAGGTCACTGTTGGCATCGCCGATCAAGGCGCAGCGCTCCACCGCCACGCCGAGGGCGGCGCAGAGGGCTTGCACCGCGGCCGGGTCGGGCTTGCGGGGGCTGTGGTCGGCGCTCCACAACGCCTGAAAACGGGAGCTGAGCTCCTGACTGGCCAGGAACGCCTCGATGCCCGGGCTGTCATCGTTGCTGATCACCGCGCAGGCCACCGCGGCTTCGCCTAAAGCCTCCACCAGGGTGTGCAGCCCGTCGGTGGCGATCGGCTGATGCTGGCTGCCCTGCCCATGCAGGCCATCGGTGGCCGCGAAGATGGCTTCGCTGAGCTCGAGCGCTTCGGGCCAGCCCAGCCCAACCAAGGCAAGGGCTGTGGCGGTGGAGATCAGGTTGTGGGCCCGGGATCCGACCGCCGTGGCACCAGCGGGGTGGATGGACTGCTCGCTCAGCCCGTAGGCGCGTTGCAGCAGGTCAGCCAGCGTGTCGGCCTGGGTTGCCGGCAGCTCCGGATGGCGTTGCTGCAGCAAGCGGCGGGCATGAAAAACCCTGGCCGAAGCCAGGGCATGGAGCATCGGCTCACTGATGGAGAGGGTGCCGTCCTTGTCGAACAGCACCGCGTCGATCCGGTGGGGATTGCCCTTGGCATCAGCCAGGAGTTGACCCCGCAGAAGCAAATGTGCCATTGGCGCGTCCGGGGCCGCTGGGCCCTCAGTCGAGGGTGACGCCCATCGGCTCGTTGTCTTCGGCCTGCTCCAGCAGCATTTGCTTGTAGCGGGCGGCCATCTCCTCCGCTTTCTCGAACACCTTCTGGGGGTCGGTGAGCATGTCGCCGGGTTCGGGCTCCAGGGCCTTGGTCGAGAGGGAGATGCGGCCCCGCTCGGCATCGAGGTCGATGATCATCACCTTCATCTGGTCGTTGACATTCAGCACCGTGTGGGGTGTTTCGATGTGCTCGTGGCTGATCTCGGAGATGTGCAGCAGGCCGCTGACGCCACCGATGTCGATGAAGGCGCCGTAGGGCTTGATGCCACGCACGGTGCCCAGCACCACTTCGCCCACCTCGAGGCGATTCATCTTGCGCTCCACCAGGGCGCGGCGATGGCTGAGCACCAGGCGGTTGCGCTCCTCGTCCACCTCCAGAAACTTGAGGGGCAGGAAGTCGGCTACCAGCTCTTCCTTGACCTTGCGGGTGCTGATGTGGCTGCCGGGGATGAAGCCGCGCAGACCTTCCACGCGCACCAGGGCACCACCGCGGTTGGTGGCAAACACTTCGCTGTAGATGGTCGCGTCTTCCTTCTGCAGCTGACGCACTCGCTCCCAGGCCCGCTGGTACTCAATGCGGCGAATGGAGAGCGAGAGCTGCCCGTCCTCGTTCTCCTCACTCATGATGAAGAACTCCCGGATCTCCCCGGGCTGGAGCACGTCGCTCAGGCCCTCGACCCGGTTGATCGACACCTCCTGCAGGGGCATGAAGGCGGCTGTCTTGGCGCCGATGTCGATCATGGCGCCCTTCGACTCGAGGGCAAACACCGTGCCGTTGACGACGTCGCCGGGCTTGAAGTTGTAGTCGTACTTGCTCAGTAGCGACGCAAATTCATCGAGCGTGAACCCCACGCCATCGACGTCGTTGCGAGATGCCACGCGGCTGCTGGGGTCGTCGGCGGTGGGAACCTCTTCCGGAATGGCCAGGTCGAGGTCGTCGGCCGTCTCAGCGGCGAGATCGAGGTCGGCCTCGGCACTGAGAGCCTCGCTGCTGAGCGATGGCGTGCTGAGCTCTTCAGTGGTGGCGTCGGAAGGGGTCAAGGTCATGGAAGGGTGGCGGCCTGCCGAGGGCAGTGCGAAGGATGGGACGATCTGCCCGCCAGCAGACACAGTCCAATCCAGCACTGTACCAACGAGAGCCGCCCCGGTTGGCGACGGGGTCAGCCGATGGCCGCCAGGCTCGGCTGGCCGCGCAGGCGGGTACCGCTGCGTTTGTGGAGGCCCTCAAGGGTGGCGACAAAGTCGCTGATCCCCTGGAATTGCCGATAGACCGACGCGAAGCGGACGTAGGCCACTTCGCTCATCTCACTGAGATGTTGCAGCACCAGCTCGCCAATTTCACCACTGGTCACCTCGCGACCGCTGCGCTGTTGCAGCTGCAGCTCGATTTCGTCGACCACGCCTTCCAGTCGGGCGGGCTCAAGGCCGGTTTTTTCGCAGGCCCGCAGCACACCATGCAGCAATTTGGCCCGGTTGAAGGTTTCTCTGCTGGAGTTGCGCTTCACCACGGTGATGGGCACCGTTTCCACCCGTTCGTAGGTGGTGAACCGAAATTCGCAGTTCAGGCATTCACGGCGTCGTCGCACGCTGCGCCCGATGTCGGCTGCCCGAGATTCGAGCACCCGGCTGTCGGTGTGTTGGCAGGAGGGGCATTGCATCCCCGAGCGTCCAGGCGTGTTTCTCAAGTTTAGACACCCTTTTTTCATTTGGAAAGGCCTGCTTTTCTCTTTGCGGCAACAAAAAAGCCCCTGCCGGGGCAGGGGCTTGGCGAAGGGATGGCCAACTATTTGCCGATCTTCGGTGGATCGCGAAAGGCGATGGCAAAGAAAAGCGTGGAAATGGCCAGAGCCAGGATCAGGATGTAAGCGAAGCTTTCCATGGATGTCCTCGAGGGTTCTGGCGGTCAGCTGAGGGTCGTCGTGCCGGCAGGGGGCACATAGCCCTCTGGCAGACGACGGGTGGACTTGTCGCCCAGTTTCTGGAAGAGACCGAATTCCACTTGCTCACCCAGATCCGGATCAATGCCGGCGAACACATCCCGGTAGAGGGTGCGGGCGCCGTGCCAGATGTGGCCGAAGAAGAACAGCAACGCGAAGGTGGCGTGGCCGAAGGTGAACCAGCCGCGCGGTGAGCTGCGGAAGGTGCCGTCCGAGTGGTAAGTCTCGCGATCAAACTCAAAGGCTTCACCCAGCTGGGCCTTACGGGCCAGCCGCTTGACGTCGGCGGGGTCGGTGAAGGTTTGACCGTTGAGAGCACCGCCATAGACGGTGGCGGTCACGCCCGTTTGCTCGAAGGAGTACTTGGCTTCAGCCCGACGGAAGGGGATGTCGGCTCGCACGATGCCTTCCTGGTCCTGGAGAACCACAGGGAAGTTCTCAAAGAAGTTGGGAAGACGACGCACTTCCAGGTCGCGGCCGTCCTTGTCGGTGAAGGAGATGTGGCCGATCCAGCTCGTGGGCAGGCCATCACCATTCACCATCGGGCCAACGCGGAACAGGCCACCCTTGGCAGGGCTGTTGCCCACGTAGTCGAAGAAGGCGAGTTTCTCAGGAATCGACGCATAGGCCTGCTCCTTGGTGGCCCCGTTGTCCAGGGCTGTTTGCACGCGGCGGTTGATTTCCGCCTTGAAATAGCCCTGGTCCCACTGGTAGCGGGTGGGGCCGAACAGCTCGATCGGGGTGGCGGCAGCGCCGTACCACATCGTGCCAGCCACGATGAAGGCTGCAAAAAACACCGCGGCGATGGCCGAGGCCAGCACGGTTTCGATGTTGCCCATGCGCAGGGCCTTATAGAGGCGCTCTGGCGGACGGGTTGTGATGTGGAAGATGCCCGCAATGATGCCGACGATGCCGGCGGCGATGTGGTGGGCCACGATGCCGCCAGGGTTGAAGGGGTTAAAGCCCTCAGGACCCCACGAGGGCTGCACTGGCTCTAGGTGGCCGGTGATTCCATAGGGGTCGCTCACCCACATGCCTGGGCCGAACACACCGGTGAGGTGGAAGGCGCCGAAGCCAAAGCAGGCGAGGCCGGCGAGCAACAGGTGGATTCCAAAGATCTTGGGCAGGTCGAGGGCTGGCTCCCCGGTGCGGGGGTCTTGCCAGATCTCGAGATCCCAGTAGGTCCAGTGCCAGATGGCGGCCAGGAAGAGCAGGCCGCTGAAAATGATGTGGGCAGCAGCCACACCTTCGAAACTCCAGAAACCAGGGTCTACTCCGGTTTCTCCGGTGATGCTCCAGCCGCCCCAGCTGCCGGTCACGCCGAGACGGGCCATGAAGGGCATGACAAACATGCCCTGGCGCCACATCGGGTTGAGCACCGGGTCGGAGGGGTCAAAGATGGCGAGCTCATAGAGCGCCATGGAGCCGGCCCAGCCGGCAACCAGGGCGGTGTGCATGAGGTGCACGGCGAGCAGTCGGCCCGGGTCGTTGATCACGACCGTGTGCACCCGATACCAGGGCAATCCCATGGGGGGTAGTTCTGGGTGGGTTGGGCGATCGTAAGGGGAGCCCAGGCCACCGCGCGGCCGAGGTAACGGACCGCAACGGCCTGACTCACAATGGAGATCGCAGCAGCTCGTTTCCCATGCCCGTCATTCGGTTTGTGCGCGAGGGACGTGACGTGGAGTGCTACCCCGGTGAAAACCTGCGGGAGGTGGCTCTGCGCGAGGGCATTCAGCTCTATGGGCTCAAGGGAGCCCTGGGCAACTGTGGGGGGTGCGGCCAGTGCATCACCTGTTTTGTTGCCATTCCAGAGGGAACCGGCAGCCAGGTGCTGAGCGGACGCACCCCCGTGGAAGACCAGAAGCTGAGGCGGCGTCCCCAGAACTGGCGCCTCGCTTGCCAGGCCCTTGTGCAGGACTCGCTGCTGGTGCTGACCCGCCCCCAGGTGGGGTTGGCGGATCAGGACGCTCTGGTGGACGCGGCTCTGGCCCGGCCGCTGCCCCCCGGCCCCACGGCATGGCCCGCTCCAGTAGAGCTGGACGAAGACGATCGGGAGCCGGAAGAGCAGGAGCCAACCGCAACGAGCGATGAAGGCGCCTGAACCCCTCCCATTTGGCGGTGATACCCTCCCAGAACTTCCCCTTCAGCCATGGAAACCAACGATCTCGGCTTTGTTGCCAGCCTGCTGTTCGTGTTGGTTCCCGCGGTCTTTTTGATCATCCTGTACATCCAGACCAATAGCCGTCAGGGGGGCTGATCCCAGGGGGCTTGGCGCCTTAGCTGCGTCCCTCCGGTTCACGCACCAGGAGCACCGGTGCTGGTGCATGCACCCGGATGTAATCGCTCACTGAGCTGCCCAGCAGACGGTCGATGTCCACCAACCCTCGGGCGACCACCGGGCGCCGATCCTGGGATGCGATTACCAGTAGGTCGGCCTTGAGATCCTCGGCAGCGGCGCACACGGTGCGGCCCACGTCGCCGCTCCGATGCACCGTTTTCAGATCCACGCCGTAGCCGCGGGCCCGTTGCACGGCCTTGTCCAGCACCTCGTCGGCCGGGGATTTGCCTCCGCGAGAGGGAGTGATCTCCTGCCGGGTGATGTGCACACCCGTGAGGCTGCCGCCGGGGATCTCGCGCACCAATTCACAGGCCAGTTTGAGGGCGTCATCCCCCACGCCGGTGCCATCGATCGTCACCATGATCCGGTTGATGTGGCGCACGTAGAGGTCGTCGCGCACCAACAGCATCGGCCGGGTCGACAATTGAAAGACGTATTGGCTGGCGCTGTTGCTGAGGATCGCTTGCAGGCGGCTCATGCCGCGGGAACCCATCACGATCAGATCGCTGTCGAGTTCATCGGCCACCTTCAGCACGGTCTGCTTGGTGTCGCCCTGGCGAATGATGGTGTTCACCTCGCTGGGGTTCATGCCCAGGCGCTGCACGGCTTCCGCGGCGATGGCGGCGGCCTTCTGGGAGTGTTCGGTGAAGCTCTCACCCGCCTGCTCAGGCACCACATGCAACAGGTTGATCCGGGCCTGGCGAACGGCGGGGATGTCGCGCAGCATGCGCACCATCTCTTCCACATGGCCCTTGCCGGAATCGGCGATTAGAACGTTGCGAAACACGGGGACGACTCAATGAAGCAGGCTCCCCGCAAGCCTATGGCCGATCCCTGGAGCCCAGGCATCTGCTCTGCAGACCGTGATGGACAGGCCGCGCTGCGGGGGCTCCAGCCATGACGGGTGCTGCCAGTTGGTTGCTGGAACGGCGGGTGCTGCCCCAGCACACCGATCACGCCGGCGTGATGTGGCATGGCGCCTACCTGGCCTGGCTTGAGGAGGCTCGGGTGGAGGCCCTGGCGGCTGCGGGGCTGGCCTACAGCGATCTCTCGGCCCGGGGGCTGGAGTTGCCGGTGGTGCGGTTGAGCATCGATTACAAGCAGGCCCTGCTCCACGGCGATGTGGTGCAGATCTGGAGTGAGGTGCTGCCGCGTCGTGGTTTGAAGTTGCCCTGGCGCAGCCGGTTTGTGGCGGCGGATGGGGGTGTGGCCGCCGAGGCGCAGGTGGACCTGGTGCTGGTGGCCGGGGTGGCCGGCTCGGACCAGCGCCGGTTGCTGCGCCGGCTGCCGGCAGATTTGGAGGCCGCGGTGGCAGCCCTGGTGCGCGGCCCGCTCTAGGATCAGTACATCTGTACTGAAAGCGGGTATGGCGGGGCGGGGTCGGGCTCGGGGGCTGGGTCTGGGGCTGTTGAGGGCGGCCGATCGCCAAGGCTGGAATCGGGAGCAGCGTCTCTGGTGGTTGTTGTGGTCGGGGTGTCCGGGTATCGGCTTGAGCCGATTGATGGCCATCCGCGACAGCTTCTGCGGCTGGGCGGCGGCCTGGGCCTCGCCGACGGAGGCCTTTGCGGCCCTGGCGGGCTTGGGCCCCGCCAGCTGCCGTCAGTTGGAGCGCTACCGCACCCACTGGGGGCCTGATCCCTTGCCCCGCTTGGCCCACCAGCTCCACGGCGGCAGGCGGGTGGTGCTGCCCGCCGATCCCGCTTTCCCGCCAGCGTTGCTCGACTTGGAACGCCCGCCCCTGCGGCTGCATTGGAGCGGGCGCGGCTGGCTGTGGCCGCTGTTGCATCGCCGGCAGGCCATCGCCGTGGTGGGCACCCGCCGGCCGTCCCGCCATGGCGAAGCCATGGCGGAGGCGATCGGTGCGGCCCTGGCCCAGGCCGGCTGGCCGGTGGTGAGTGGCCTGGCGGAGGGGATTGATGGGGCGGTGCATCGGGGATGCCTGGCCCACGGGGGCCGGCCCGTGGCGGTGCTGGGCACCCCGTTGGAGCGGGTGTATCCGCGCCATCACGAGGCTCTCCAGGCCGAGGTGGCCGCTGAAGGATTGTTGGTGAGTGAGTTGCCCGCGGGCACGGCGGTGCAGGCCGGCCATTTCGCGGCGCGCAATCGTCTTCAGGTGGGGCTCGCCCAGGCCGTGGTGGTGGTGGAGTGCCCGCTGCGCAGCGGCGCCCTGCATTCGGCCACCCTGGCGATGCGCCAGGAGTTGCCGCTGTGGGCGGTGCCAGCTGATGCCGGCAAAGCCTCAGCAGCGGGCAGCAATCGGCTGCTCGCTCAAGACGCCACGGTGCTGCTGGAGCCCGCCGATCTGATCCGCCAGCTCGGGCCGGGCCCTTTGGCCCCGGCCGATGCACTCCCTCCGTCGCAGGCGCAGGCTCTGGGCACGGTGGATCCGGCTCTGGTCTCGGCCCTAGGGCAAGGAGCCTCCCTGGAGCAGCTCTGCCTTGCGCTCGATCAGCCTGCGGCCGTGCTGGCTGCCCGCCTGCTGGCCCTCGAGCTACGGGGGCAGGTGCGGGCTGAGCCGGGGCTGTGTTGGCGCCCGATCTAGCCTCGATCCATGCAGCAGGAGCAGCTCAACGGGGAGCAGTGGTTGGCCTGGCGGCGGCGGCAACTGGCCCTAGGGGGCAGCCCCGCCGCCTTCGATTGGCTGGTGGATCTGGCCGGTGGTCTCTCCTGGCAGCAGCAGCAACAGCTGCGGCTCCATCCCCAGCAACCGGTGCGGCTCACCTGCGGGCTGTTGCGGCTCGAGGCCCTCTGGCAACGCCATCTCGACACCGCTGAGCCCTTGCAATATCTGGTGGGCTGTTGTCCGTGGCGGGATCTGGAGCTTGCTGTCGCTCCTGGCGTGCTGATTCCGCGGCAGGAAACCGAGCTATTGGTAGAGCTGGCCCTTGCGCTGGGCCCGGCCTGCCCCGGCCGATGGGCCGACCTCGGCACCGGTTCGGGTTGCTTGGCCCTCGCATTGGCGCTGGCGTGGCCGCATAGCCGCGGCATGGCCGTTGATTGCAGTGCCGTGGCGTTGCAGCAGGCGGCCCACAATCTGGAGCGGGGCGCGGTGAGCGAGCGGGTGCAGCTCCTGCATGGCAGTTGGTGGCAGCCCCTGCGCCCCTGGTGGGGCGCGTTGGAGCTGGTGGTGAGCAATCCTCCCTACATCCCCACGGCGGTGTGGGCTGGTTTGGATCCGGTGGTGCGGGATCACGAGCCGGCCCTCGCCCTCGATGGCGGCCCCGATGGGCTTGATGCCCTGCGCGCGATCGCGAAGGAGGCGGCCGTCGCCCTGGCGCCCGGCGGGTTGCTGGTGTTGGAGCACCATCACGACCAGAGTGACGCGGTGATGGCTCTGCTGGCCGCAGCGGGGCTCGAGCAGCTGCAGGCCCATGTTGATCTGGAGGGCCAGCAACGCTTTGCTTCGGCTCGCCATGGTCTTTCCCAGCAACACACCGGCGATGGGGTCTGATTCCGCACCAAGGGCGTTGCCCGCCCCAGCACTGTCCTCACGGGATCTGTCCGCACTGGATCTGTCCGCTCAGTTGCAGCGCGGCTCTGCGGCGTTGTTCCCCACCGATACCCTGCCGGCTCTGGCGGCGTGCCCCAATCAGGCCCACCAGCTGTGGACCCTCAAGCAGCGGCCGCCCGATAAGCCCTTGATCCTGATGGCAGCCAGCTCCGAGCTGTTGTTGGCTGCGCTGGGGGTGCCGCTGCAGCCCGCCTGGCTGGAGATGGCGGCCTGGGCCTGGCCTGGTGCAGTCACCCTGGTGTTGCCGGCCACCGGGCCCGTGGCTGCAGCGTTGAACCCCGGCGGCTCCAGCCTTGGCTTGCGCCTGCCGGCCTGCCCCGAAGCTCTCGCCCTGCTTCGGCTCTCGGGACCACTGGCCACCACCAGCGCCAATCTCTCTGGTTGCCCTGCCGCCACCACTGCTGAGCAGGCCGCCCAGCAATTTCCTCAGGTTCCCCGCCTGGCGCCATTGCCATGGCCGATGGCTGGCGGCCAGGCCAGCACCGTGCTGGCCTGGGGGGAAACGGGGCAGTGGCAGGTGCTGCGCGTCGGTGCTCTACTGCCACCAGGGATCTAGCGCAAGCCGATGGTCGCCCTTGCTCTGATGGTGCTCTTGGCGGTGGCGGCGTTCCACTGGTTGATGGAGCCGCTGCTGCAGCTGCTGCCGCTGCTGATGGAGTTGACGTTCCTGCCGTGGGCGCTGTTGGCGCTGGGGCTGTGGTTGTTGGCCGGGCGCCCGGTGGGGCCTTAAGCGAGCCTTCGGCTGAGGAAGGGTGGTCTACCAAGAGCCGGCTAACGAATTTAAACCGATGGCCTTGGCTTGACCTGTGCCTTGACACCTCAAAACGCAGTTCTTGCAAGGGGATTGTCATCGACAGGGCAGGCAAGAGCCTTTAGGGTGATCAATGGGGAGGCTCGCGCAGGCCGTCCTTGTACACCCTTAAAGCTCTTCAATGAAGACCTCCAAGATCCAATTGTTTGTTGCTGGCTTTGGCTCGGTCGTGCTGTCCGCGGGAGCGTCGTTTGTGCCGGCGTTAGCCCAAATCACGACAGTCCCCATCGTGGCAGTCCCCACAGTGACAGCTCCCTCGGTTGAACTCGTGCCTGGATCGACGCCAACCGTGATCGCCGAGCCGTCCATCATTCAGCAGTCAGTCATCATTGCTCCAGTCGCGGCACGGGTGTGCTTAGAGGGAAACAATGTTGACTTGAGGACTGGTCCGAATCAGATCTTTCCGGTTGTGGCAAGTTTGATGCCCGGAGTGCCCATTGGCGTGCAAAGAACCCAGATCAATCGTCTGGATCAGCAATGGAGCTTTGTCTTTGCTGGTGGCTTTGAGGGGTTCATTCCTTCTGGGCATGTGTGCTACTGATGCAAACAGGCATGCCCCTTCGATGTGCTGCCGGGGTGGCGCCATGCTTCGACGGCGATCAGGGGCGATACCCGGCTTCAGAGGTTAGCGATGGAGCCTGTTCAGAAAAACCACTCCACCTCAGGCCATAGACCCCGCAGGGTCTGGTGCTACGCCGAACGACGTGTGAGATAGGAATAAATCAGATAGGTATTGCAGGCGCAGAATGTCAGCGCCAGGGCAACGTTCTGCAAAATCACGCCTTTGAGCACAGTCCTGCTCTCGATCATGGCCCTGCTCCCGTGGTGGGCCAAAGCCCCCAACTCCACCAGGTCTTGGTGAAATCCCCAAAGGATTTGAACATTGAAGAAGTAATCCAGCACAACCCAACCACTGAAAAGCCCGTAAAGCATAATCAGCAGCATAAGAAGATAGAAATTCAGCTTCTCAACGGCAAAGTGGGCCACTGCGATGAGCCCAAATGATACACTTCCCCACCACTGAACGATGTTCCAGTAGCGATCAAATATAGCAAACATGGCTTCAACGAGATCGCGTTCTGTCATGGTTCAGGCGTGGAAAGATTCAGGGGTCTGGAAAGGCACACTGGCTGCTGAGATCACCGTCCAGGCTGGGAAGGATTGGTCCAATTCGCGTCGGGGTGGACGGGCGCTGGTCGGCGAGGCTAGGGGCTGATGATCTGGCCCGAGTATGAACCCTCCAGAATGGACACATAGGCCTGGGCCACCGCATTGGCAGGCAGTCCAGCGGAGGCCTTAACGGCTGCATTCTCTTTTGCGGTCCGCACCCAGGGAGGAGACACCGCATTGACGCGGATCCCGCGCGGAGCCTCCAGGGCAGCACTGCGCACGAACCCTTCCAGGGCGGCATTCACCAGACTGACCGCACCGCTCCCAACCATCGGATGCTGGGCCAGGAGGCCCGTGGTGATGGTGATGGACCCTCCGTCTTTCAGGGCGAGTAGCCCGTAACGGATCAGATTCACCTGACCCATGAGCTTGCTGTTCAGGGAAAAGGCAAAATCCTCATCCGTCAGAGACAGGAGTGGCTTGAAGCGGGCCGCACCGGCAGCACTGATGATGGCATCCAGTGAGGGCATGGCTGCCAAGAGAGTTCTGATCGATTCTGGCTCTGATAGATCGACCTGAAACGGTGACTTGCTATGGCTCGCGGCGAGAACTTCGTGCTTGGGGGTCAAGGCCTCCAGGATGGCTTGACCGATTGTTCCAGTCGCGCCAATCAAAAGAATACGCATGGTTGATAGAAAAACCGTAGGGTGACTTCAGTGGCCTCAAGCAAAGAGGCCGCGTTCATGAACGATCTGTCAACGACGCAACAAAGAGAAGATGAACTCCTGCTGAATCCCTGACTTGAGAATTTCCACCCACAACTGCTCAAGAGGCTCGAGGAAGCGGGAACTTCGAATGCCACCCACATCGACGGGATCGAAACCGGCATCGGAGATCAAGGCGGCAACAACCTGCTTCGCTGCAGGGTCATCCCCACAGAAGAAGAGGGAAGGCACCTGATCTCCGAACATTCTCGACTCGGACTGGAAGATGTTGGCACCAACAGAGTTAAACGCCTTAACCACGTTGGAACCTGGCAGTCTTCGTGCCACAGTCTCTCCACCAGAATCGGACAACCCAATCGCCAGATCGATGAAGTCGGGCGTCAGGGGGTTGGTGGCATCAATCACCGTCTTGCCCTCCAGACTTTCTTCAAGGGCTGGCAAGAGTTGATCAACTTCCGGCCAAGGTACGGCCAGAAGAATCACATCACCGAACTGGCAGGCCTGAAAGGGAGATCCAGCCGTGGCGTTGCCAGCAGCCTTGGCCACAAGAGCGTCAAGCTTCTCCGGATGACGGGAACCGCTAAACATCACCTGATGGCCGGCGTTGGCCCAGATCAGGCCCAGCGATCCACCGATGTTGCCGGATCCGATGATCGCAATCTTCATGGTTTGTCCAGCAAGGTGGCTTGGAAACGGTGTCTCGCCACATTCAGGCATCCGCAGGCTTCGGTCAACCCGTACCCTCAGCACCTCCACGGCTACGTTGTCTCCGAACCCTGGTCGGGGGAAGCAGGATTGGGGTAGGCCCTGGAGGGGGTGGCTGGGTGCGTCAGGGTGGCTGATCGGGGGCAGCGCCGAAGCTCACACACTCAGACGATCGACAGCGCTTGGCAGTGGAGCTGATGCTTTTGACGGAGGCGACTGCCCGCTATGGCTGGTGGTGGTGGGGAGTTGGACGGTGCTCCATTGGTCCGAAAGATGGAAAAAGGAGCCATCTCTGTCGCCCCCCAGTGACTGATCGCAGCAGATTGGGGTTCTCAATGGTCTCTTGGTCGATCCTGCCCACAGCGCCGGCCACCGCCTCCTGCATCGTGCTTCCAAGGCCCGTCTTGCCCTTGCTTCATCTCGCATTCCCCTGTGGCCCCCTCTGCCAGGAAAAATCAAGCCTCTCCCTTCCGACCACTTTTCTCACCCGGGGGCTTGAGGACGTGACCAATGCGTCGTTACAGCGAGGCCGTTAAAGCTGATGTGAGAAGTCGGATGAGTCCGCCCATGCGGCAGAGCGTGGCCCAGATCTCAGCAGAGCTGGGCATTCACGTGGTCACCCTCTACAACTGGGGGAAGACCTGGCGGTTAAAGGGAGAGGTGGTGCCTGAAACGTCGGTATTGATGTTGCTGCTGTAACCGCTGTAGTCGCTGAAGTTGGCATTGACCAGCACATCCACAAAGGCAACGCTGTTGCTGCCGACGCTTAGAGAAATGAAGGCACCAATGCCTGCTTCATTGGGAGTGCCAGCACCCTGTAGAGCCCCTTGAAAGCCGTAGTTGAGCTTGACGGCATCCCCGAGGCCTCCGTCGCCCTTCACCATGACGGGCAACCTGGCTGCGATTGGTTTTATTGCGAACTGGGTGCTGGCCTGGGTCATCGGTGGCTCCCTGATCGATGCCGGCTTGATCCAGGCGGGGGATTACTCACTCGAATCGGGCCAGCTCGGCACCTTGGCCACCTTCAGCGTCTGGACTATCTTCTAAGCCGGCATTGGCGTGTGGCTCTACGGTCGCGCCACCCGCCCGGCACCCCCCAAGGGGTGAGGGGCTAGTCCACGTTCGTGATGCGGGACAAGTTGCTGTCCTGTTCCTGTTTGCTCGTTGGGCTGAGCGGTTGTTGATCTCCCCCTCGCTGCTGTTGGCCAAACACCATTCCGTTCCACGAGGGCTTCCCCCGGCCGCCCTAATCACCACTGGGTTGGTTGGTTGTGTGCTGCTGGTGCAAGCCTGTTCGGCCCAACCCCCATCAGCCGGCCCTGGGTCCACCGGCTTGCCCCCAGGTCCGCCGGTCGGGGCAAGCCGGCTTGAGTCAGACCACCTGGCCCCAGGCGGCCCCATCCTGGATCTGGCCCCCCGCCAGCAGTGGAACGCCAACTTCGGCTACTGCGGCGAAATCTCCTTCATCGTGGCGGGCCTGTTTTTTGGCCAGTACCTATCCCAATACGAGGCGCGTGCGGTGGCCTCCGGTTCGGCCAACCAGAGCGATGGCGACAGCCAGCTGCTCCTAGGTGTCAACGATGGGGCCTTCGCCGCCCGCAGCCACCTGGAGATCAGCCGCTGGTCTGGCGGCACGGTCGCCGAGCTCCTGGCCTGGATCCGGGGCCATGTGCTCGAGAACCACCCGGTGATCATCGGGCTCTATGCCAACCAACGCCGCTTCTACGGTCGGCTCGATCCCCAGGCTGGCTCGCCGGAGTACGACCACATCGTGTCGGTGCTGGGCGTGCTGCCTCGGGGGCAAACCGGCGCTGCCGTTGGCCCTGGCGGCCCCGATTGGGAGTTGCTATTCAGTGACCATGGCCTCCTGGATGCGGACCTGGCGGGCAACAGCCGCTACCGCTTTCAGGTGCCCTTCAGCAGCTTCGCCCGAACGCGCACCCAGGCCAACCAGGCGCAGGCCCCCTTCTATTCGTTGCCCGAGGGCACGCCCATCTACGGCGTCGCCGTGCTGGGGGTAAAGGACCAGCGCCGGGACACCTTGCCGGTGCGCTTAAGCCCCAGCAGCAGCTCCGAAACCCCTGAAATCGCCAACGGCTCCACCCTGCGGCCCGCCGCCCGCCCCCTGGAGCTCACCATCACCGTGACCCGCCTGCGGCCCGGGCTGCCCTATCGGCTCTATCGCTACGACTCCCTGGCGGCGATCCCCGAGGGTGATTTCAATGCCCATGCCGGGGCGGCCGCCAGGCAATGGAACCTCTCGATCCCCAGCGGCACCAGCGTCAGCCTGAAGGACACGATCCGATCCGATGCCGTGGCGGCCTACCGGGCCGTGCCCCTTTCGGCCCCTTGACGCCTGAAGCGGGCCCTGCTCGAGCCATCCAGGCGGATCAAAAGGGGCCACAAACCCAAGACCTCGCCGTCCTCAGGCGTTGCCGAAGGCCACCTGGCAGGCGGCGTTGAGCAGTTGGGCTTCGGCGGCGCGGATCGACCCCATTTAGCAGGCCGGCGTTGCAATCCTTCGAGAGCTAATGGATGTTGCCATTGGCACTCACCGCGAAATACTCGTGGAGTTTCCGCTGTGTTGGACGCTGCCATAGAGCAGTTGGCAGTCGCTCTCTGGCCCCACGATTTAGGTGGTCTGCGCAGCGATTGAGGCATTAACGGCGTTGTTGATCGCGGCGGCGGTGGCCAGGCTGCCGATGCCCCAAACGGCCGCCCGGGCGCTCCACCAGCCCCACCAGCCCCAGGGTGGCAAGCATCCCAACGACCTGCCGCAATTCCGGTGGATCAACACCTTGCTGATGCACTGCTGCTCCAGCTTCGAGAGCCCGATCTGCGAGCTCGTGTTCCAGCTGCCTCAGAGCCTCCGGATAAATCCTGCGAGCCCTTGCTTCGTCCTTTTCCCCTTTAGGGCCTCTCAAGGCGGGTTAGAGGCTTGTTCCTAGCGTTTCTGATCAGTCCTCTGAGCCCCGTGGGTACGTTCAGGCCGAGCACCCAGGGC
>JBIPLV010000245.1:0-5546 GCA_044369475.1 Cyanobium sp.
ACAGCGCGGTGCGATACGCCGAGAGCGCCTCGCCGTGCCGCTCGAGTTTTTCCGCGACGAGGCCCGCGGCGGCGTGAGCCAGCGGGTTTTCCGGCTGCCAGTCGGTCCAGAACGCGACACACTGCCGCGCATCGTCGATGCGATGACCGGCCAGATGACCCTTGACCAGGGCCTCATAACACTCCTCGGCGAAGAGGTCGTCGACCGCGGCACCGAGGAGCATGCGGATCTCGGGCTCGACGGCGGTCATTCGACCGGTCTGAGCCTTCATGAGCACCAACTGCCGATGAAGCTCCTCGGTATCATGTCCGAGACGTGCGGCGGCGTCGAACGCCCGGGCCGCTTCACCGAGCCGATCCTGACGTCTCAGAATCCGTGCCCGCCGGAAGGCGATGTCGGGCCGATCCGGCTCCAGTCGCTCGAGCACGTCGAGGGCCGCCAACGCGGCTGGCCAGTCGTGACGTCGGATGGCCGCATCGATCTGCGAGGTGAGCGCGACAGGACGGACAAACCACGCGGCTCCAGTCACGAGGAGCAGCGTGATCCCGAGCGTGACGGTTCGCCACCGGCTGAACGCTCTGACCGCGGACCCGGGCGATCGCGGTCGCTCGACGCCGGATGACGCCGACGATGTGGCGGAGGCGATTCCCGGAGACACAGCCCAGTTCCCGACGCCTACGGATCCGCTCGCTCAGAACGCCCCATCGACGACCCCGCCGTCCGCCTTGCCCCCGAGCCGCTGGTACATCGTGTGGTCGATCGAGGCCGCCAGGGCCTTGGTCGATCCATCGCCGAAGAGGAACTGGGCCGCCCCGGGGTGACGCGAGCGGAATCCCCACGAGTAATTCCAGTTGTTCTTCGCGAAGCACTGCGGATTCGGTGCCCCTGCTGCCGTCGCGGCGGCTTGGGAAGTAAAGCACGTGGTCATCGTGTTGATTGGCACGACGGTGGACGCATGGGCATTGTTGCCACCGTTGTAGCTCCAGTATCCCTCGACGTGATCGGTGCAATCCATGATCACCTCGCCCACGAAAATTGTCTTGCTCAAGCCGTCGGACACGTTCTCGAGCGTGCACGGTCCTCCATAACGAGAAAACACGCCCGACGTACTGTTGGGAAGGGGACCGCCGTGGCCCCAATCGCCGGCTGGTGACTGCCGAAAGCCCTGGAACGGCTGGCAGTTCGTATCGTTCGAGGGCGAGGCCTGCGAGCCGAGGCTCCCGCTGTAACTCCCGAGTGCCCAACCGTTCATCGGGTTACTGTTGTTGTGACGCAGTGAAGTATCCGACCCGCAGCGTGCGAACGGGAGCTCGAAGCTGCGCAGCAGTTTTCCGCCTCCCATGTCCTGCGTGCGTCGGTCGCCGTTCGTCTGACCCGCGGGCGGAATGTCGATCTGGTCGAACAAGGTCGCCTGTTCCGCATACGGCAGGATGAACGCATGCCAGCCAAGATTGTGACCGACGGCATTGCCCGTGACCGTCGTGCTCGGAGTCCAAAGGACCGTCGGGGCGGCCGGAGGCAGCAGTTTTTTCGCGCTCACGTACCCCTGGATCGCGAGGCCGTACTGCTTCAGGTTGTTGCTGCAATTGCTCCGTCGCGCGGCCTCTCTCGCCGACTGCACCGCCGGCAGGAGCAGGCCGATCAGAACCGCGATGATCGCGATCACGACGAGAAGTTCGACCAACGTGAACGCCGATCGCGCACTCCGGAATAGGGACATCTCAGACCGGTAGGAAAGCATCGGAACACCCTCTATTCGGCAAGCTGCAGCGCGAGAACGCCACCATTGCCGCTGAATGACCGTGAAGCACCCCGCCCTATGGAGGAAACCTACTCAACGGCTGGCGGCTGTGCAACCACGGCGTCCGTCAGGGGGCTCGCGCCCGCTCGCCAGACCGATTTCGAGGCTGCTCGGTATTGCTTGCTTCAGTCAGCCTGGGCGGGCGGCGACGAGACCGCCCGGGCTCGCTCCCGGCTCGTGCCCGAGCGGGCTTGAGAGCCAACCGTGCGGGGGCCTACTATTTTGCAGCGTGCGGACGGGGGCGGATTCGACCATTCAAGACTCTGGCGTGCGTGTGGCCGGCTCCAAGCGGGAGGCAGCGATGTTAGCGTCCTCGGCGAGTGTGCGCCGCTTCGAACGCAGGCTTCATTCCCGGGGGCGCGGGCACCCGGCAGGGAACGGTTCCTTCATCCCCCTCCGGCGACGTTCCCCGGGCTTTACGCTCGTGGAATTGCTCGTCGTGATCGCGATCATCGCAGTGCTGATCGGCCTGCTCCTGCCGGCCGTCCAGAGCGCGCGGGAGGCGGCCCGCCGCAGTTCCTGCAGCACCAATCTCAAGCAGGTCGGCCTCGGCCTCCAGTCGTATCACTCGGCCCGCGGCCGGCTGCCACCCGGGGGCTTCACCGATGCGCCCGCGATTGGCGGCAGCGGCGGCGGCTGGGGAAGCGCGTGGACCGTCTTCCTGATTCCCTACATCGAGATGCAGGACCTCTTCGATCGCTTCATCTTCACGGGTGGTTCGGGCTGGGGTGGCGGTGCATCGAACAACTGCCGCGAAGCGTCGAACGTGCCGATGAAACTCTACCTCTGCCCATCGACCTCAGCCGGGACGATCGCCCCGTCCCCGCACAGCGGCTCGAACATCTCCCGCAACCACTACGTGGGGATCGCAGGGGCGGTCGCAGGACTGATCCCCGGGCACGCGGAAACCCGCTTCTTCACGAATAGCGGTGCGGCGGGATGCTGCAGCGGCGGGATCGCCGGAGGGAACGGCGTCTTGTATCCGGGGGGATTCGTGAATTTCCGCGAGATCTCCGATGGCCTTTCCAGCACGATGGCCGTCGGTGAGCAGAACGACTGGCTGTTCACGCAGAACGGTTCCCGCGTGAGCTGGGGCACCGGGCTTCTGCACGGCTGGATGATCGGCTGGCACTCGCAGGGTGCGCCCAACGGCGGCAACGCCGGCGATGCCCGGCACTTCCAGATGACGACGATCCGCTATCGCATCAATCAGAAGATGGGCTGGCCTGACGCGCCCGGCAACTGCGGGGCGACCGGCGTGTGCGAGAACGTCGGCAGCAACGTGCCGCTCAACTCGGCCCATCCGGGCGGCGTGCACACGCTCATGTGCGATGGCTCGGTGCGGTTCGTCAACGACGCCGTCGCCCTGGACGTCATCGCCCGGCTCGCAACCCGTGACGACGGTCAGCCGACCGGCGCCCAATGACTCGAGCGATGCGGGTCGGCCGGCCGCCCTGCCCGCCGATCGCCCGGGGCTCGACACTGCCATGACGGAGGAGTCGCCATCGATGGCGTGATCAGCATGACGACCATGACGAACGCGACCACGACCGGCCGCAGGATCGTTTTCGCCGCCCTCTGCATGGCCGGCGTGTCGGGCTGCGGCGGACCTTCGCCGCCCGTCACGGCGCCGGTGTCTGGAACGGTCTCGTACGACGGCAAGCCGATCGCGGACGGCTCGATCACGTTCGCGGCCGTGGACGGTTCGTGCGCGCCGAACGTCCTGCAGATCGCCGCAGGCCGGTACGAAGGTCGGGTCGTCGTTGGCGAGAAGCGGATCGAGATCCGGGCCATGCGAAAAGCGGAGCGCACCGGGTCGGCCGCCACAGGGCCGGGCGGCGACGAGGGGCCGGTGCTCGAGAATTTCATCCCGGCCGCCTACAACGACGCGAGCCAACTCACGAAAACGATCGAAGCGCCCGGGCCTGTCGTCATCGATCTCGATCTGATGGCCCAACCCTGACCGACGCCCCCCTCGGGGCCATGGAACCACACGAGCCGGGCCGGGTTGACGACCTGAGGCGCGGTCTGTCCCCGTAACCCGGTGCCGGCGACCCCTGATGAGCCATCACTCGTTGCCGTCAGGGACCCGTTCCGCTGTTGAGTCGAGCGACTCAATCGCCCTCCGCGCCTCGGCATGCTCGGGGTCGAACGCGATCGCACTCTCCAGCCATTCCCGGGCGTCGCGCAATCGTCCCATGCGGGCGAGCGCACGGCCGATCCGGAAGCGGACATCGGCATCGCCGGGTTCGTGCAGCACCTGCTTGATCAGCGGATCAAGCGACTCGGCCTCCTGGCGCAGGGTCACGGCTCGCGCCGATGCTTCACGGGCCGCCTCGTCCTGCCCGGCCAGCGCGAGGGCCCGCGCCAGGGCGGCCACCGTTTCGAGATTGCCCGGATCCGCGCGGTCGGCCCGCTCTAGCAGCACGATGGCGTCTTCGGGACGTCCGTTCTCCAGATCAATCAGCCCGCGCAGCCGCAGTCCGGTCGGGTCGTCGGGCCGGATTGCCAACGCACGGTCGAGAATCGACTCTGCTTCGCTGATGTGCGACGTGCGCACCAGCGATTCCGCGAATGCGGTCAGGCATGGCACGTCCTCCGGGGTGGTCCGCAGTGCCTCCCGGAGGTGCGGTTGTGCAGCCGCGGCGTCTCCCAGTTGCCTGACGAGCACGATGCCCAGCCCGGCGTGTGCTCCCGGTGCAGCGTTCCGTAGGGCGATCGCCGCTTCGTAATCCTGCCGGGCGTCGGCAGCGAGCGAAAATCGTGCGCGGATGTCGCCACGACGCACCCTCGGCAGCCAGTCATCCGGGCTGACCGCGATCCACTCGGATGTAAATGCGTGCGCCCGTTCCATCGCGAACGAGCGCAGGCCGAGGTCGACGAGCGCCTCGTAGATCTCCGCGGCCTCAGGGTGCCCGGTCCGGGCGGCGACAAGGAGGGCCTTCGCCTCGTCGGCATCGAGCCCGAACCCGTGTCCGGCCACAGGTCCGGCGGTCCCGAGTCGCAGGAGCGCCTCCTCGAGATCGACGAGTTCGTTCAAGGCGCCCCCCTGCCGGGCCAAGGCCGTCAACCGCGTCGCCTGTTCGCGATCGCCGCAGCGACGCGCGGCACGGGCGAGCAGAAAGGCAGCCTCCCCATCCGAGGGGCGCCTCGAGATGAGTGGCTCGAGGATCGCGACGGCGCCCGTGTCGTCATGATCCGCGATCGCCCGCCTCGCGAGCTCCAGTCGACGGGATCGCTCCATCGAGGGGAGCGTCCAGAAGAAGATCACGAGGATCGCCGTGATCGAAGCGATCGCGAGGAGAGCAAGGCGACTCGATCCGATCGTCGGTGAATGACGAGATCGCAAGGTGCGCGCGGTCGGCATGAAAAACCGTGGTCGCGGAGACGCCGAGGCCTTGCGGTAGAGCCTCATGTCATGGTAGCGTTCGACGAAGGGGTAAGGATAAGGGGCTCGGGAGGGTACTCATCATGCTATCTGTTCAATCGCTGGACTGTTCTCGAGCGAATCGCGTGCGCAACGCGTTCACGCTTGTCGAACTGCTCGTCGTGATCGCGATCATCGCCGTCCTGATCGGCCTGCTGCTGCCGGCCGTGCAGTCGGCGCGCGAAGCGGCTCGGCGGAGCCAGTGCACGAACAACCTGAAGCAGTGGGGCCTCGGGCTCCAGACACATCTCGAAGCGAGGCGAGCGTTTCCAGCTGGCACTGCGGGCGCCCCGGTGGGCGGATGGGGCGGGTCATGGA
>JBIPLV010000377.1:0-5545 GCA_044369475.1 Cyanobium sp.
CGGCCGCTCCGCGTCCTGATCCATGCCCGGTTCTCGACCGAGGAGCAGCGGCAGTCGAGCATCGACGACCAGATCGCCGCCTGTCGGCGGTTCGTCGAGGCGAACGTGCCCAAGGGCACCAAGCCGAAGGACGTGGCCATCGACGTCATCAAGGAGCCCGAAGTGAGCGGCGAGATCGCCGACCGTCCGGGCATCAATCAGGTCTGGGCCGGGCTCGAGTCGAAGCGGTGGGACCTGATCATCGCCGAGGAGTCGAGCCGGCTCTATCGCCACCACACGAAAGCCGGCGAGCTGTTCGAGTCGGCGGTGGATGCCGGCGTGCGGGTGATCTGCCCGTCGGACTACATCGACACCCTCGACGACGACTGGCCCGACCGGCTGCACATGTGCCAGATGCAGCATGCCCGGTCGAACTTCTACACCCGGCAGCGGATCCGGCGGGCGCACGACGGCCTGTGGGATCGCGGTGCGGCCGTGGGCAACACCGTCATCGGCTACAAACGGCGGCCCACGGTGCCGGCCACGGACACGGAGCCGGCGAAGGGGCCGTTCTACGATGAGGTCGACCCCGAAAAGGCGCCGATCATCCGCGAGGTGTTTGAGCGGATCGCGGCGGGGGAGACGGCCGCGGAGGTGGGCGAGTGGCTCGACTCGATCACGTTCGCCAAGGCGAAGTGGGCACGGCAGGCGAAGTGGACGGCGGGCAACGTCAATTCGATCATCCGCCGGACGATCTACCGCGGTTTCGAGACGAACCGCAAGAAGGTGTCGAAGCGGAAGCTCCGCAGCGGCAAGTCGGAGTATGTCTGGAACGACGAGGACAAGATCCAGACTCGGGAGAGCCCACACCTACGGATCGTGTCCGACGCGCTGTGGTACCGAGCCAACGAGGTGGTCGACCGGCGGCGCGTCTTCAAGAAGCCAGTCCGCGGCGCGGGTCATCCGCTCCGAGGCACGACTCGCCAGCGGCGCGGCCTGCTCGCCGGCGTGTTCACCTGCGGCGTCTGCGGCTCGCCGATGTACTCGCACGGCAAGACTGACGGCGTCTTCCGGTGCTCGGGGGCGTCGAAGGGCACCTGCTGGTACCGCGGTTATTGCATGCGGGAACGGGTGTATCCGGCGGTGCTCGAGGCCATCGTCGACTCGGTCCTGTCGCTCCACGGTGTCCGCGACGCGGTGCTCGCCCGCGTGCGGGAGCTCCATGAGAAGGGTGGCTCGGTGGCCGCCGAATTCAACAGGCTCGACAAGGACGAGAAGAGGCTCGTGGCCGCGATCGATCGGCTGACGGCGGCGGTGGAAAGTGGCGACGGGGCGATCACCTCGCTGACGTCACGGCTGGCCGAGCGCGAGAGGGAACTCACGATCGTACGGTCCCGCCGGCGGGAGGTTGAGGAGCAGGCGGGCCGCAAGGAGAAGCTGCCGAGCACGGCCAAGCTCCTCGAGCACCTCGAGGTCGTGCAGGCCCAACTGCTCGGCGACGAGGCCCGGGCGGCGGTGATCGTGCGGCAGTTGCTCGACGGGCCGATCCGCGTGATCCCGTACATGCGGATCGACGGCAAGCGCGTGGTGCCGCGGCTGGAGTTCACGATCAACCTCGTGGCGGCGCTGCCGCCGCCGGTGGCCGGGCCGCTGGCCCTGGCGGAACAGGAGGGCGAGGGCGTCGAGCTCGGGTCGCCGGCGACGCTCAAGCGGACGCTGCTCGTTAACGCGTTCGCCGAGCCCGATCTGGTCCGTCATGCGCGGCTGATCGTGACCCGGCGGCTCGAGGGCAAGACCTACAAGGAGATTGCCGTGGAGTGCGACCTGACGAAGTACCACATGGAGAACTGCGCCCGGATCACGCGGCTGATGGAGGAAGCGGGATTGCCGGAGCCGTACCGCCGGCTCACGGAGAAGCCGGACCGTGTTCCCCAGTGGTGCAGCAAGCACTGGCTGAAGGCGGGCCACCGCAAGGGCGGCGGCAAACGCCGGAAGGCGTCATAGCCCTGCTGGTATGAAACGTTGATCCATCATGGAAGGACGGATACGCTGTAGAGAGCTTTGGTGGGCAGCACCGGCATGCTCATCCCCCTCATCCCGGTCGAACGAATCGCGGCGCACCTCACCATGACAACGATTCAACTGACGCTCCCTGACGATTTGGCGAAAAAGGCGTCTGAGGCCGGGCTTTTGTCTGCCGAAGCAATCCAGGAAATGCTCCGAGAACAGCTTCTCCGACGTGCGGGCGAATCACTTCAAGCGATACGCCGCCGGATGCCCAACGAGGAGCTGACGCCGGAGATTGAGCAGGAAATTGTCGAAGCCGTGCAAGCGTATCGGGCTGAGAGACGCGCGCGACGGGTAGGCTGATGTCTGCGGCAGCGGCTCGGCCGCTCATCGCAGTGCTCGATACGAACGTCGTGGTCGCAGGGCTCCTCTGGGCGGGGCCACCGCATTCACTCCTGCTGCGAGCGACCGCGCGTCAAGACATTGTCCTGGCGACGAGCCCCATGCTGATGTCCGAGCTCGCCGGTACCCTCGCGTTAGCGAGGTTTCGGGAACGGATCGCCGATGCTGCCACATCTGTCGAGGAGATGGTGGCGGCATACCGTGATGCGACGGTAATCGTGACGCCTCGCGAAGTCCCGCGTGTCATTCCCGACGATGTGGATGATGACCACGTAATCGCTGCGGCAGTCGCCGCTCGGGCGCAGTGCATCGTGACCGGTGACCGCACACATCTGCTGCCCATCGGCATGCACGGAGAGATCGCGATCATCTCGCCGCGACAGTGCCTTGACCTTCTCGGGTCATGAGGCCTCCGTCGTAGCTCTCCCTCTTGTTCGCACAGCCAGCACTGGCTGAAGGCCGGCCACCGCAACGGCGGCGGCAAACGCCGCCGGGCGTCACGGCCCGATCGGCTCTTTGATGTTCGTCACGGCAGGGGTGGCGCCTTCGGGCGCCGCCCCTGCCTTTTTCTTTTTCTCTCAGGGAAGGTCCCATGGTGAAGATCACCACATTCAACAACCGGCCGGTGCGGCATGTGCGATACATGCCCGACGGCACGGTCATTCTCAGACTCTACGAGCGACGGTCGGATGGCCGCGCTCGCCATCTCCGCGTGTCGCTGCCGCAATGGCTGGTCGGCCGCGGGGTCTATCTCTTGGACAGCCACACCTCGCGGCGGGCCCAGGCCCGAAAGCTCGCCCGCCGCTGCGGATGACGCTGAAAACCGGCTGGAGGACGTCGGCATTATCCACCGGGAATAGGTGCGTTTTCCGAACGGGTAACGCGCTTATTCCCGGTTGGTCATCGGCGTTATTTCCGGCCCCGCGTTTAAGGTCCCGCCACTGCTCGTCGCACGACATCCGCATCAATGGTTTTGGAGTGTCGGGCGCCGTAGCTGTCGTCCGTACCTATTACCGCCACCGCCATGATTTGCGGCATCCGCATGCATCTCAATGCGCGAGACCGGTCGCCGCATTCACGGCTCGGTCAGATGGACACCGAATACCGCTCAGTAGTTGGTGTCGTTTGTTGCGGCTAGCCCGCCGCCTACCGCGAGAGCCGACTGGCGTGGTACCCTAGGGGGTAGACCCCTTCGTCACTGCTACAACCCCCGGTTGCCGTCGAAGAATGAGTGCCAACGTAGCCGACTTCGTGAGGGTCGCCGAAGCGACTGGCGTCCTGACCGCAGATTCGCTGGCTGAGTATTTACAAGGTGTCGACCATAGCACTGACGCAACAACGCTCGCTAAGCGGTTGGTGCAAGACGGCCGCCTGACACCATTCCAGGCGAAGCTGCTTTACGGCGGCAAGGGTGCGTCCCTCGTCATTGGCCCGTACGTTGTCCTCGACCTGCTTGGCAGCGGGGGCATGGGTGTCGTGTACAAGGCGGAGCACCGCACGATGCGACGGATCGTGGCGCTCAAGGTCATCGCCCCAACAGCGCTGCAGAGCCCCGCTGCAGTCCGCCGCTTCGCCCGCGAGGTGCAGGCGACGGCGCAACTCGATCACCCCAACATAGTCACGGCTTTCGATGCGGGCGAGATCGATGGACTCCACTATCTCGTCATGCAGTTCGTGGACGGTCGTAACCTCTCGGCGGTGGTCAAGGAACTCGGCCCGCAGCCCGTGGGCCGCGCCTCTGACTGGCTTCTGCAGGCGGCGCGGGGCTTGGCGTATGCCCATGGCAAGGGTGTTGTTCACCGGGACATAAAGCCGGGGAATCTGCTCGTCGCCCGAGACGGTACAGTGAAGATTCTCGACATGGGGCTCGCCCGGCTGGAGACGCTCGACGCCGACCAAGACCAGTTGACGGGTACCGGTCAGATCATGGGTACCGTTGACTACATGGCTCCCGAGCAGGCCATGGATACGCGGCAAGCCGACGCCCGCTCCGACATCTACTCGCTCGGCGTCACGCTTTGGTACCTGCTCACAGGCCGGCCGTTGTTCGCTGGCGACACCATAATGAGCAAGATGATGGCGCATATGCACTCGGCCGCGCCGTCGCTTTTGAAGACGCGGGACGACATATCGCCCGATCTTGAGTCGCTCTTTCAGAAGATGGTGGCCAAGCAGCCGGCCGACCGGTTCCAGTCGATGCAGGATGTCATCGCCGCGCTTCAGCCGCTACTTCAAGACGAAACTAACCCGCCCCCCCAGAGCATGGCCCTTGGCGGAGGTGCTGCGTCGCTCGGGCCGCTGGGCGCCGGCGACACCCAAACGCTTCAGCGTCAGCAATCACAGCAGGCAGAGGAGGCGGATAAAAACGCCGCGTTGCTCAGCGCGCTCGACGTCGACACGGACGCAGGTGTCAAGAGGATCCGGAGGACAATGCCACGTCCTGCGGCCCGCAAGAACCAAGCGTCTGTACCCATCGTCGGGGGTGCGTTGGCCGCATGCGCGATCCTAGGCCTGGTGATGTTCGCGTTCGGCGGTCGCCGTGGCGGTAGGCCGACCGCTCTAGCCGGTAGGCCCGACGCTGGTTCGGAGGCCCATGCCACGTCATCGCTCGATTCCTTGGCCAGCGTGGCCGTTCCGGAACCCGCCGTCCGGATTCCGGCTGAACGAGGTACAGCGCCGGGCCCGGCACAGTCGTCAGGGGCGGAGCAGCCATACACGCCTCCTCTCGCGGTCGCCCCCTTCGACACTGCTCAAGCCCGCAAGCATCAGGAAACGTGGGCCAAGCACCTCGGCATCGAGGTCGAGACGACCAACTCGATCGGGCAAGCACTCGTCCTGGTCCCGCCCGGCACGTTCACCATGGGTGAAGGACCCGGGCTCGTCGATGTCACGCTCGTCGATGTCACACTGACGAAGCCGTTCCTGCTCGGCCAGACCGAGGTGACGCAGGGCCAGTGGCGGGAGGTGATGGGTACCGAACCCTGGAAGGGGCAGACGTACACCGCCGAGGGAGCGGACGTGGCTGCGACGTTCATTTCGTGGGATGACGCCACTGCCTTCTGTGAGAAACTCACTCGACGCGAGCGTAACGCCGGCAAGATTCATCATGACCAGGAGTACCGGCTGCCAACGGAAGCTGAATGGGAGTTTGCTTGTC
>JBIPLV010000124.1:0-5526 GCA_044369475.1 Cyanobium sp.
AGGGCATAGAGCGGGAAGTGGCGGCTCACGAGCCGCCCCCCGCAGGCCGGAATCACCACAAAGGCGCTGATTAACAGCACCCCCACCGCTTTGATTGACACCGCCACCACTACCGCCAGCAGCACGATGAAAATCAGGCGGTGACGGTTGGCCCCCACCCCGAAGGCTCCGGCGAGATCGCTGTTGAGGGTTAGCAGCACCTGGGCCCGCAGGCTCAGGGCGAGATAACTCACCGCAGCGATCAAGAGGACGCTGATCACCGCCAGATCACTCCAGCTGATGCCGAGGATGTCGCCGAACAGCAGCTGCTGAATGCCGCCGCGGTAGGTCTCCACCAAGCTCAGGGCCACCACCGCAAAGGCCAGGGAGGTGGAATACACGATGTTCAGCAGGGCGTCTGCCGGTAGGCCGCTGCGGGCCACCAGCTGGTTCACCAGCAGGGCGAACACCACCGCGAAAGGGATCAGCACCAGGGTGGGATTGACCCCCAGCAGGATTCCCAGGCTGATGCCCAGCAGGGCGGAATGACCGAGGGCATCGCTGAAGAACGAAAGCTGGCGCAGCACCGCGAAACTGCCCAGCAGACCGCCCAGGGCACCGGTGAGCAGACCGCCCAGCAAAGCCCGCTGCATAAACGGTTGGCTCAGCACCACCAGCACAGATGACGAATCAGCCATGGCCACCAACACCGGCATGGTTATGGCGGTAAGGCACCACATTGGGGCCATAGAGCTCGGCCAGCCGCGCTGGACTGAGCGCATGGTCGGGGGCACCACTGCAGCGCAGGCGGCGGTTCAGGCACAGCACCTGATCACAGCTGCGGCGCACCATCTCCAGATCGTGCGACACCTGCAGCACGGTCCAGCCTTCCTGGCGGCGCAGCTCCAGCAGAAGTTGCTGGAACTGCTCACTGCTGGGGGCATCCAGGCCCGCCTGTGCCTCATCGAGCACCAGCAACTGGCGGGACCGCACCACACAGAAGGCCAGCAACACTCGCTTGAGCTGACCACCGGAGAGCTCGCTGAGCCGGCGTTCCGCCAGGTACTGGCAGCCGGTGCGCTCCAGGGCACGGACTACGGCCTCGGTTCGGCGCCTGTTGCCCAGCCAGGCCAGGCTGAGCCCTGGGGAGTCAAAACCGAAGCCCACGAATTCGCCCACCGTGAGGGGGAAGCGCCCCTGCAACGCCAGGCTCTGGGGCAAGTAGGCGATCTGGGCACGCACCGCACGGGGCAATTCGCCCGCCGGACCGAGCGCATGGCCAAGGATCCGAACGGACCCTGCCGCCCTGGGCAGCAGACCCAACAAAGCAGCTACCAGGCTGCTTTTGCCGGCACCGTTGGGACCCACCAGAGCCGTGTCGGTTTCGCGGGCGAGCTGAAAGCTCACCTGCTCCACAGCCAGCTGCTCGCCACGGCGAACGCTCAGGCCTTCAACCGACAGCACTGGGGCGTTGTCTGTCATTGGCCGAAGGCCTGCCGCAGATCAGCCACGTTGCGTCGCATCAGCTTCAGGTAGGTCGAGGGATCGCGCGAGGCATCCTCCGTGGCCGTCTCCATCGGATCGAACACCACCACCTTCACCCCTAGATCCTTAGCCAGGGCATTAAAGGAGCGGTTGCCTTCCTGGGGTTCGCTCAGCAGGGCCTTGAGCTGGCTGGTCTTCACCTCGGCCGCCACCCGCTGCAGATCAGCCGGTGCTGGATTGAGCTCGGGCACATCCACCAGGTAATCAGCTTTGAGCCCATAGCGCTGGGCGAAGTAGGGGGCGAAGTCGTGAAAAGCCACAAACGTTTTGCCCCGATAGGGCTGGAGTTGGCTGGCGATCTCGCTGTTCAGCTGCTTCAGCTCGGCGGTGTATGCCGCTGCATTGCGCTTGTAACCCTCAGCGCAACTGGGGTCGGCCTTCATAAGACCGTCGCGGATCGTCTCCACCTGCTGCACCGCCCGCAAGGGATCCAGCCAGATGTGGGGATTCACAGCGCCGTGATCATGGCCATGTCCATGGCTCTGATCATCGCCATGGCCGTCGTCATGGTGGTCCGTTTCCAGGGTGGCGACGCCGCGGCTGGAATCAATCACCTTCAGCTGGGGATTGCCTGCGGAGGCCACGAGCTTGTCGAGGAACCCCTCCATCTCCAGGCCGTTCTTCACCAGCACCCGGGCCTGGCGCAGGGAGGTCAGGTCTCCAGGCTTGGCCTGAAAATCGTGGGGCCCTGTGCTGGCAGGGATGAGGGGGGTCACCGTGGCGCAGTCGCCAGCCACGGCGCGAGTGAACAGGGTGATAGGCAGGAAGGTGGTGACCACTTTGAAAGCCTTGTCAGCTGTGGCATCAGGGGCGCTCTGGCGGGGTGCGCCGCAGGCGGCCAACAGCAGGGCCCCGATCACCACCCCGGCCCTCTTCAACAGATCCTGGAACCCGGCGGGAGGACACATCTGAAGCCATGCGCTGAGAACGGTTCTCATTCTAAGGCTTGAGCCTGAAGCCTGCCCCTGCGCGCTGGCTCTGCCGTTCGCGCGGTGGAACCTCCACCGGCCACAGCCACCAACGCCCCTGGGCATCACCCGCTGCCAAGTGGCGGCCGTCCGGTCGCCAGGCCATGGCATTGAAGCCGCAGCCCTGCCCCTCAAGCGGCTGAAGCATCCGCCCTCTGCCATCCCAGAGCGCCACGCTGCCGTCACTTGAAGCACTGGCCAGCAGGGTGCTCCCGGGCGCAAAGGCCAGCGCATTGACGCGTTTTTCATGCCACAGCAACGGTTCGGGTTGCCAGGCCTTGGCACCCTGCCTCACCTGAGTCCACAGGATCACCGCCTCAGCAGCGGCACTGGCCAGCAGTGGTGCTAGACGGCCGGGCTGATCGCTCCAGGCCAGCTGGCGCACCTTGGCGGGGAAACCGCTGAACTGCCAGGGCTGACCGTGGCAGCCCTGGGGCCACACCAGCAAGGAGCGATCCAGCATCCCGCAGGCCAGATGGTTCCCCGGCCCTGAAAAAGCCAGGGCCAAACCGGCCGAGGCGATGGCATGGCGCAGCGGCGGATCCGCAGGTGAGCTCAGACACGGCTGCCACAGCACCACTTCACCGTGGCAGCTGGCCGCTAGCTGTACCCCATCGGCGCTCCAGGCCAGGGTTTGGATCGTGCCGGGCAACGGCAGCGGTGGCTCACGCCATTGGCGGTTTGCTCCATCCCAGAGCCGCAGCTCGCGTCCGGCCGCCACTGCCAGCAGTAAGCCATCCGGCTGCCAGGCCGCCGCATCGATCCAGCCGCTGCCCAGGGGGATGGGATCCATGGCCAGCGGCCGCACCCCGGTGCCACCCAGCTCCCAGAGCAGCAGCTCGCCGGCCTGACCTGCGGCCATCAGGAACTGGCCATCGTCGCTGAAACCCACCACGTCAAGGCTGCTGTCATGGACGCCCCGCAGCAGCTCCTCACAGCCGGCGCGGAAATCGAGCAGCAGCAATTCACCACCGGTGCTGGTGATGGCTAGAAACTCACCATCAACCGACCAGGCCATCGCCGAGATCGGCTGCTGAAGATCACCGCAGAGCCGTTCGCTTACCAGGGTTGTCTGAGCCATCGCCTGCTCAGGCCACACACGCCAGGAAGCTGGCTCGCAGGGCCTCAGCATCGAGATCGCGGCCGATGATTACAAATTCGCTTTGGCGCCGCTCACCGGCTTTCCAGGGGCGATCGAAATCCCCATCAACCAGCATGTGCACCGACTGGAGCACATAGCGCTCATCCTTGCCAGCCAGCTGGATGATGCCCTTCATGCGGAACAGATCCGGCCCGCGGCTGCTCACCAGCTCCGAGATCCAGCTACCCAATTTCTCCATATCCATGGGCCGCTCCTCCACTAGGGCCACAGAACCCACGGCATCGTCATGCTCATGGGCGTGCTCATCCACCAAAAAGCCCGGATCGAGGCTCAGGGCCCGCTCCAGCTCGAAGGCCTGAACGCCCAACAGCTCCTGCATCGGTACATCAGCGTTGTGGCTGGTGAGCAGGCGAGCCACTGGGTTAATGGCGCGCACCCGCCGCTCGATCGCGGCGCGCTCGCTGTCACTCACCAGATCGGCCTTGTTGAGCACCAGCACATCGGCAAAGGCCAGCTGCTCTTGCACCTCCTCCGTGTCCCAGTGCAGCTCAACGTGCTTGAGATCCACCAGAGTGACCACCGCATCGAGCCGCAGCTCATCGCGCAGGTCTTCATCCACAAAGAACGTTTGAATCACCGGGGCTGGATCGGCCAGGCCGGTGGTTTCGATTACCAGGTGATCGAAGCGATCACGCCGCTTCATCAGGTTGCCGATGATCCGAATCAGATCGCCGCGCACGGTGCAGCAGATGCAGCCGTTGTTCATCTCGAAGATCTCCTCATCGGTATCAACCACCAGCTGGTTGTCGATGCCCACCTCGCCAAACTCGTTGACGATCACCGCCACCTTGAGGCCGTGCTCGTGGGTGAGGATCCGGTTGAGCAGGGTGGTCTTGCCGGCACCGAGGTAACCGGTGAGCACGGTCACTGGCAGGCGCTCGGCGGCGGGAACGGGGCTGGAGAAGGCCATGGCCAGGCTGGGTCGGGCCCAAGAGTGAGAATGGTTGTCGTTCTAGCAAAGGCAGCCGCCCGGATCGACCCCAATGGCTTCCGCGACTTCTTTTCCCAGGCAGCAGCCCCTGCTCCAGCTGCTCCAGCAGACGGACGGCGAGCTCAGCGCCCAGGAACTGCACCAACGCTTGAGAGCCATGCGTCACGGCACCGGCCTGGCCACCGTCTACCGCCACCTCCGCCAACTGCAACAGCAAGGCCTGGTGCGCTGCCGCCACCTCCCCAGCGGTGAAGCCCTTTTTGCCCCAACCGAGCGCGACGAACACCATCTCACCTGCGTCGACTGCGGCCGCACCCAGCCGCTAACCGCCTGCCCGATCCACGATGCCCACCTAAGCCCCGAACAGATCGGGGGGTTCCAGCTGCTCTTCCACACCCTGGAGTTCTTCGGCCTCTGCTCCGACTGCCAAGGCCGCCAGGACCAGGACTGACCAGCCAGCCCATCAGGAGACCCGGCCAGACCCAGATCTTGGATCGACCCAGCGATGCGTTCAGCAGAGCAAGTGGCCCAGCCGGCAAACGCCATTTGCGAGAACCATTATCATTCCCGAATTACTGGGTGAGTGCTGGCTTCCTGCTGCATGCTCCCGCCCCCTTTCCTGTGTCGTTGACCTTGTCCATGCTTCGCCAACGCCTCAACCTCTCCGTCGTCGCCCTGCTCACGCCCCTGGCTGCCCCGGTTGCAGCCAATGCCGCCGACCTCAACCTTTCTGGCGTCAACCACTACGCCCTGGCCGATGAGCAGGTCACCAGCATCAGCCAGTTCGCCGATGTCAAGCCCACCGACTGGGCTTACCAGGCGCTTTCCAATGTGATCGAGCGCTACGGCTGCGTGGCCGGCTATCCCAACGGCAGTTTCAAAGGGGGCCGCGCCATCTCCCGGTTTGAGGCGGCGGCCCTCCTCAATGCTTGCTTGGAGCG
>JBIPLV010000036.1:0-18301 GCA_044369475.1 Cyanobium sp.
TCCTTCTTCTTGGTGGCCTTGTTCATCACCCAATCCACCACCGGCAGGTTGATCGGGCACACCCGCACACACACCTCGCATGCGATGCACTTGTCGAATTCGTAGTGGATCCGGCCGCGGTACCGCTCCGAGGGGATCAGCTTCTCGTAGGGGTACTGGACGGTGACCGGCCGGCGCCGCAGGTGGTCGAAGGTCACCGCCAGACCCTGGGTCATGTACTGGGCCGCACCCACCGCATCGCGGGTGTAATCGCCGACTTTCTTGAGGAACCCAAACATGGAGCTGGCTCTGAGGGGGAATGCAGTCGGAGAGTGTCAGCCCATGATGGCTGGTCTGGAGTGGGTCTGGGCCAGAGGCCTGCCGAGACAGGGGGTCAACCGCCGAAGGCCATCGGGAAGGCGAGCTTCAGGGCCGCGGTGATCAGCAGGTTGACCAGGGCAATCGGGAGCAGAAACTTCCAGCCCAGATCGAGCAGCTGGTCGATCCGCACCCGCGGTGTGGTCCAGCGCAGCAGGATCGCCAGAAACACCAGCAGGTAGGCCTTGAGCACGGTCATGACGATCCCGACCGAGCCAGTGATCAGCTGCACCAACGGTGCATCGATCGGCTGGCCAAGCCACCCGGCCAGCCACTCCACCGGAATCGGGAAGCCCCAGCCGCCCAGATAGAGCACCGACACCAGCAGGGCCGAGAGCACCAGGTTGATGTAGCTGCCCAGATAAAAAAGGGCGAACTTCATGCCGGAGTACTCGGTTTGGTAGCCGGCTACCAGCTCCTCTTCGGCCTCCGGCAGGTCGAACGGAAGGCGCTCGCATTCGGCTAGGGCGCAGATCCAGAAGATCACGAAACCCACCGGCTGGCGCCAGATGTTCCAGCTGAGGATGCCGGCACCGGTCTGCTGGTCAACGATGTCGACAGTGCTGAGCGAGTTGCTCATCATCACCACCGCCAGCACCGCCAGGGCCAGGGGGATCTCGTAGCTGATCGACTGGGCGGCGGCTCGCAGGCCCCCCAAAAGGGAGTACTTGTTGTTGGAGGCGTAGCCGCTCATCAGCAGGCCGATCGGCTGAATGCTGCTGAGCGAGATCCACAGGAAAACGCCGATCCCCACGTTGCTGATCAGCAGGTGCTGGCCAAAGGGCACCACCAGCCAGCTGAGGATCACCGGGATCAGCACCAGCACCGGCCCCAGCGTGAACAGCAGGCCATCGGCCTTGGCGGGGATGATGTCCTCCTTGAAGACGAGCTTCATGCCGTCAGCGATCGGCTGGAGCACGCCGAGGGCACCTGCATATTCCGGGCCGATGCGCTGCTGCACGGCGGCGGAGATCTTGCGCTCCAGCCACACGTTCACCAGAACGCCCACCACGGCGGCCACCAGCACCAGCACCATCGGCAGAGGCAGCCACAGCAGATGGGCCGCTCCGGGGCTCAGCCCGAGCCCTTCCAGGGCCTGCTCAAAGCTGGCTTCCAGATCCAGGCCTGGAGCCGTGTTGGTCACCATGACGGCAGCTCAGATGGAGGCAACTTAGCGGGAGCCAATCGGCTGCCAGTCTCGCCCGGCCGCACCGGTATAGATCTGAGAGGGTCGATAGATGCGGTTAGCACCCAGCTGCTCCTTCCAATGGGCCAGCCAACCAGCCGTGCGGGCAATGGCGAAAATCGGCGTGAACAGGTCTTCCGGGATGCCGAGCTTGCGATACACCAGGCCTGAATAGAAGTCGACGTTGGGGAAAATGCCCTTGGGGCCCAGGCGCGCAGCGGTGGCCTCCTCGAGCTTGCGGGCCAGGTCGTACATCGGGTCGTGGCCGAAGCGATCGAACAGCTCCTCGGCCAGTTTCTGCAGGATCACAGCCCTGGGATCTTTAACTTTGTACTCCCGGTGGCCGAAGCCCATGATCTTCTGCTTGCTGGCGATCGCCCGATCGAGCCAGGGCTCCACCTGATCTTCCGTGCCGATGCTCGCCAGCATCTCCAGCACGTCTTCGTTGGCACCGCCATGCAGGGGGCCCGCCAGGGTGCCCACCGCAGACGCCACCACTGCGTAGGGGTCTGTGAGGGTGCTGGCCGTCACCCGGGCGCTGAAGGTGCTGGCGTTGAGGCTGTGCTCGGCGTGCAGGATCAGGCAGGCATCAAAAATGCGGGCGGCCAGGGGATCGGGCTCCCGCTCCGTGAGCATGTACAGGAAATTGGCCGCATAGGCCAGGTCGTCGCGAGGCTGGATCGGATCCTGGCCTTTGCGGATCAGCTGGAAGGCCGCCACCATCGTGGGGATCTTGGCCAGCAGGCGCACCACCGCCGAACAGATGTATTCGGGATTGTCGAGGGCGCGGCGGGAATAGAAGAGCCCCAGGGAGGCGGCGCTGGCCTGCAGCGCATCCATCGGGTGCCCCTGGGAGGGGAAGCTCTTCATCATGTCGCGGATGCGGAAGCTCACCCGCCGGTGCATCTGCACTTCGTGCTCAAACTCCCGCAGCTGATCCGCCGTGGGCAGCTCCCCCCAGATCAACAGATTGGCCGTCTCCAGAAAGGTGCTGCGGGCGGCCAGTTGATCAACCGGGTAGCCGCGGTACGTGAGCACCCCTTTCTGGCCGTCGATGTCGCAGATCGATGACTGGGTGGCCGGCACCCCTTCCAACCCAGGGCGAAAAGGGCTCGGGGCCGGTGCTCCGCTTGCTGCCATGCGCGACGCGATCGATGGGGCGAACCTACGGCGACCGGCGCGATGGCTGCCGTAGCCGCAGCAACCGAGGGCCGATCAGGGCCTCCAGGCGGGCACCAGCCGCCCCCAGGCGAATCAACACGATGCCGGCCTTGCGGAGGGTGATCGTGCCCGCTGGCGCCCCCAGCAGGCTGGAGGCCAGGCGGCCCAGATCGGGCTCATGGCCCACCAGGCCCAACCGCCGCCAAGGGCCCGCCTGCAGCAGCAGCAGCGGATCGCCTCCCGGGGCCAGGCTGGCCTCTACCTCGAAACCGGCGGCCAAGCCAGCACCCACCCCCAGCTCCGCGGTCTGCACCGCCCGCCGCAGGGGACTGCTCAGGAGCTGATCACAGTCGAGCTGCAGCCGATGGAGCTGCTCCGCCACCGCCGCGGTGCGGCGGATCCCCTCGGGCGTGAGGGCCCTGTCTCCATCAGGTCGGTCGGGGTGGTGCTCCTCGGCCAGGCCATGGCGCCAAAGCAGCAGTTCGCGCTCAGCCAAAACCGAGCCGCGCCTTGAGGTGCACATCGGCGCCCCCGTCTGGGGGCGCATCTGGGGCCGCGGCGAGGCCGAGGCTGAGCCCCTGCACCCCCGGAGCCAGGGGATGGCCCGCCAAGCCAGAGAGCAGCTGCCAAGTGCTCCAGCGCTGCAACAGAGACCGGGCCAGCTCACTGCCCATGGCCCATTGCAGCGGCGCCTGGGGCAGCTCGAGGGCAGCCACTTGCTCCAGCCGCAACCGGGGAGGCTGGCGGGAGTCGCGCTGCTCCTGAAGCACCGCCAGGGTCTGCCCCCACCAGGCCAGGCGCCCCTGGCCGGAACGGGCCCCGGCCAGACTGGCCTGAAGCTGGTCTGGCTCGACCCGCACCGCACGACGACCACTCTGGGGGGCCTCCAAACGGGTCCAGACCCGAACGCTGGCGTCGCCCTCAACGGGCAGGGGGGCAGCAATCAAGCCCTCAGCGGCCAGGGACCGATCGAGCGCGGCGGGATCGGGTTGGTCGGCGGCGGTGCCGAGCAACCAGCCCTGGCGGCTCTGGCTCCACAGCAACGAGCCGGCATCGGCAGCCGCCACCTGCGCCGGCAATGACCCCTCGGGCACCTGCAGCACCGCCGCCAGCAGCGGTTGCCAGAGCGCGGGCCAGGCCGCGGGCTGTTCCACAAGCGCCAGGCTGTCGGACGGGGCCTGCAGGGCGTCAAGCAGGGCAGCCCCGGTGGCATCGCCTGGAGTCGGGGCGGGCAGAAGAGCCTGGGGCTCACCATCCGGACTAAACTGGAGCCAACCATCCAGCACCAGGGAGCGGCCGTCGGGGCGCAGGCTGGCCACCAGCTCCTGCACGGACCCGGGCGCCGTGAACGAGGCCGGCAGACCGAGCCAGGGGCCCAGGGCCTCTGGGCGGGCCGTGAGCAGGGCCGCACCCTGGCCCAGGCGCTGCACGGCCTGGCGGAAGCGGGGGCTGGCGGCCTGGTTGAGTTCGTCGATCTGGGACACATCAAGCGCCTGCTCCAGCACGCCGCGGCCGGAGGCGATCAGCACCAGGTCGTCGTTGATCAGCGCGGTGGCGATCGGCACCGGTGTGGTGCCCACCAAGGCGCCGCGGCCACTAATCAGCCCCATGCCGCGGTAGCTGCTGATCTGGAGATCGGTGCCAGCCAGGCTGCGGGTTTGCCAGAAGCGCTGCAGGAAGCGGCGCGCCCCATCGGCATCGCGGCTGCGCAGCGACAGCAACCAACCATCGGGGACGGCACCAGCCTCTGAAGCCAACAGGGCCACGCCCAATTCTCGGCCCAGCCAGGGAGCCAGCTCGCTGGAGTAATCCAAGCCCGCCGCCGCGAAGGCGCCGTCCCGCAAGCCTGCCACCGCTGCCACCGCAGCCCGCCGCTCCCGGGTGGGAGCCACCGCCCGGGCATAGGCCACAGGCTGTTCCCCATCGGTGAGCAGGTAAAGGCTCAGAGCGGCCTGCCGGGGCACGAAACGCGCCGCCTGCGGCGGCGCCAGGGCCTGATGCTGCAACTGCAACGGGGAGCGCTGCAGCACCAGCCACAAGCCGCCGGCCGCCAGGCTCAGCAACAGCAACGCCACCGCCAGCACGACCGCCAAAAACGGGCGGGCCTTCATGCGCCCCACGCAGGATGGGCCCATCTTGACCCCAACCCAACCCCCGTGCCCGCGATGCACCATCCAGACCGCCCCCAGGCCGGCATGCCGCAGACCATCCGGGCACGCGAGCTGCAGGCCCGACTGGAGCAAGGAGAGCTGATCCAACTGGTGGATGTACGCGAAGACACCGAACTGGAGTTGGCCCAGCTGGCCCACCCCGTGGTGCACCTCCCCCTGAGCCGCTCCGCCGACTGGATCGACAACCTTCACCAGCTGCTCGACCGCGACCGCCCTGTGGCAGTGATCTGCCATGCGGGCGTGCGCAGTTGGCACCTGGGCTGCTGGTTGATCCAGGAGCACGGCTACGGCGCGGTGTGGAATGTTCAGGGCGGCATCGACGCCTGGAGCATCGAGGTGGATCCCGGCGTGCCCCGCTACTGACTCCCACGACTGAGGCCGGCAGGATCTGCCTACGATCGCCGCACCCCTGCAGCGTTGGCTTGCAGTCTCCGACGTCCCGCCCCTTGCCTCTGCGGCAGCAGGAGGTGCTCCAACTGGCCGTGCGGCACTACGTGGACACCATGGAGCCGGTGGGCAGCCAAACCCTGGTGCGGCGCTTTGGGATGCAGGCCAGTCCGGCCACAGTGCGCTCGGCGATGGGGGCCCTGGAGCAACGCGGCCTCCTCACCCAGCCCCACACCTCCGCCGGCCGGATCCCCAGCCAGCAGGGCTACCGCACCTATGTCGACCAGCTGCTGCCTGCGCCAGGCGCAGCCGCCCTGCAGCTCGAGCGCGAGCTCACCGGGCTGAGCCTGCAATGGGCGGCCCTCGACGATCTGTTGCTGCACCTGAGCCGGCGCCTAGCCGATCTCACCGGCCTGCTCAGCCTGATCACCCGCCCCCAACGCCACCAACCCCAGCTGCAGGCGCTGCGGCTTGTGGCCAGTGGCGAGCGACTGCTGGTGTTTCTCGTGGAGGGAGGTGCGAAGGCCAGCAGCCTCAACCTGCGGCTGCCCGCCCAGGCCGAAGCCGAACTGGCGCCCCTGGAGCGCTGGGTCAGCGCCCAGCTCCAGGACGGCGCGATCGACTGGGGCACATTGCCGTCCCACCTGCGCAGCACTGGCGCCGTGCTGCGCCAGGCCCTGACCAGCCATGGGGAATCACAGCATCTTGAGGGGGAGGGGGCCGTCACCACGGGCCTGGCGGGCCTGCTGGCCCAACCAGAATTCAGCCAGACCTTGAGCCTGCGCCCCCTGGTGGAGCTGGTGGAGGACGCTCCCCAACAGCTCCTGCCCCAGCCGGGGATCTGGATCGGCGCCGAACATCCCCACCGGGCCCTGCACCAGTGCGCCGTGGTGCAGGCCAACTACCACAGCGGCGACGGCGGCATTGGCCAGGTAGCCCTGGTGGGGCCGATGCGCATGGCCTACGCCACAGCTGGAGCCGCCGTGCGCTCGGTGGCCCAGGTGCTGGAGCGGCTGCTGGGTTGACCAGACTGAGCTCTAGAAGCCCATCTGATCACCGAGCTTCTCGGCCACAGTGTTCACGTCCTTGTCGCCGCGGCCTGAGAGGTTGAGCACCACCTCGGTGCCGGGCGCGAGGGTGGGGCAGAGCTTCTCCAGCCAGGCAAAGGCATGGGCCGTTTCCAGGGCCGGGATGATGCCCTCCAGGCGACACAGAAGCTGAAGAGCCTCGAGGGCCTCGGCGTCAGTCACGGCGCCGTACTCGGCCCGACCGATGGTTTTCAGGTAGCTGTGCTCGGGGCCCACGCCGGGGTAATCCAAGCCGGCGCTGATCGAGTGGGCCTCCTGCACCTGGCCCTCCTCGTCCTGCAACAGCAGGCTCATGGCGCCGTGCAGCACGCCCACGCGGCCCTCGGTGATCGTGGCGGCATGGCGGCCGGTGGCCACGCCATCGCCGGCGGCCTCCACCCCCACCAGGCGCACGGCCGTGTCGGGCACGAAGGGGTGGAAGAGGCCCATGGCATTGGAGCCACCGCCCACACAGGCCACCAGCACGTCGGGGTTGCGGCCGAAAGCCTCATGGCACTGGCGCTTGGTTTCCTCGCCGATGACGGCGTGGAAATCGCGCACCAACATCGGGAAGGGGTGGGGCCCAGCCACGGAGCCCAGGATGTAGTGGGTGGTCTCCACGTTGGTTACCCAGTCGCGGATGGCCTCACTGGTGGCGTCCTTGAGGGTGGCGGTGCCGGCGGTCACAGGTTGCACCCTGGCCCCCAATAGCCGCATGCGGAACACGTTCAGGGCCTGGCGACGCATGTCCTCGGCGCCCATGTACACCACGCACTCCAAGCCAAAACGGGCGCACACGGTTGCGGTGGCTACGCCATGCTGGCCGGCGCCGGTTTCGGCAATGATCCGCTGCTTGCCCATGCGCAGAGCCAGCAGCGCCTGGCCCAGGGCGTTGTTGATCTTGTGGGCACCGGTGTGGTTGAGGTCTTCGCGTTTGAGCCAGATGCGCGGACCGCCCTCGGCGCGGCGGTAGTGCTCGCTGAGCCGCTCGGCTTCATAGAGAGGATTGGGGCGCCCCACGTAGGTGCGCAGCAGATGGTTGAGCCGGTCGGTGAAGGCAGGATCCTTCCAGGCCTCGGCGGCCGCCTGCTCCAACTCCGCCAGCGCAGGGATCAGGGTTTCGGGCACGTACTGGCCGCCAAACTGGCCGTAGCGGCCCAGGCCGTTGGGACGAACATCCAGGGCCAGGGAGGCCGGATCAGGGCTGCCGGCGGCGTGCAGAGGGGGAACGGTGCTGGTCACCGGCGGCGGGGCAAGATCAGTGCAGCGTAAGAAGCAGCCATGGCCAAGGGCGGCTGGCAGGAATTCAGCAGGCCGGAGAGCCTGCAACGCGCGGCGGCCAGCAGTGCCGCTGGCGGGCCCACGGCCAAGGCCCAGCAGCGGGTGCGGGTGCAGCGCACCAAGGCAGGCAAGGGCGGAAAACTGGTAACGGCCATCACCGGCCTGGAGGCCCCCGAGGCCGAGCTCAAGACCCTCCTCAAGCAGCTCAAGGCCGCCGCCGGCACCGGCGGCACGGTGAAGGACGGGGTGATTGAACTGCAGGGCGACCAGGTGGCCCCGGCCCTGGCCGCCCTGGAGACAGCCGGCTACCGTCCCAAACAGGCGGGGGGCTGACGCCGTGCCCACCACCACCCCCAGGCCCTTCGAGCCCCTGCGCAAGTGCCGGGTGGCCTGGCAGGGCCTGCGACTCGCCCTACGCGACAAAGCGGTGGCGTACACCCTGCTGGTGTCGCTGGCCCTGCTGGCGGTGGCCTTCACCCAGCGCGCCTGGGTGGATTTCGGCCTCTTGATCGTGGCCACGGCACTGGTTCTGGCCGGCGAGCTGCTGAACACGGCCATTGAGGAGCTGTGCGATTACGTGCAGCCGGAGGCATCCGCCCAGATCGGCGCCACGAAGGACATTGCCGCGGCTGGGGTGGGGGTCTGCATCGTGGCCTGGGCCAGCGTGATGGTGTTGGAGTCCTGGCGCCTGCTGTGGGCCTCCCACCGCTGAGAAGCACCGGGCCACAGGAGATACTTTCCCGACTTGCCCTGCCCGAGCCGCCATGACCTCCAGCCCCACCTACGGCGAACTCACCAACCAGGGGGCTTCCACCAACATCGCCTGGCACCACACCTCGGTGGACCGGGCAGGCCGGGCCCAGCAACGGGGCCACCGCAGCGCCATTCTCTGGTTCACCGGCCTCAGCGGCTCCGGCAAGAGCACCCTGGCCAATGCCGTCAACTCCGCCCTGTTTGAGCGTGGCCTCTCCTGTTACGTGCTGGATGGCGACAACATCCGCCACGGCCTCTGCAAGGACCTGGGCTTCTCCGACGCCGCCCGCGAGGAAAACATCCGACGCATCGGCGAAGTGAGCAAGCTGTTCCTCGATGCGGGCGTGGTGGTGCTGACGGCCTTTGTGTCGCCGTTCAAGGCCGACCGCGACAAGGCCCGCGCCCTGGTGGATGCCGGCGATTTCATTGAGATCCACTGCGCCGCCGACCTGGACGTGTGCGAGCAGCGCGACACCAAGGGGCTTTATGCCAAAGCGCGGGCTGGCGAAATCAAGGAGTTCACCGGCATCTCCAGCCCCTACGAGGCGCCCGAACACCCCGAGCTGCGGGTGGACACCGGCAACCAGAACCTGGAGGAGTCGGTGGAGCAGGTGATCAGCTACTTGGCCGGCCAGGGCGTGATCCCCCCGGCGGGCTGAGCGCCTCCCCGGCCCGCAGCTGCTCGCCCCAGGCATCGAGGAAGGTCTTGGCACAGCTCGCCACCGGCACCGCCAGCAGCAAGCCAAGCAGATCCCCCAGGCCCAGCAGGCTGCCCAGCCGTGCCCCCACCGGCAGGCTGATCAGCAGCCAGGCCGGCTGCAGGCCAACGATCCTTCCCATCAGCCGGGGCTGGATCACCTGATCAACCACCTGGCCCACACTGATGGCCGCCGCCAGCACCTCCAGGCCGGTGCGGGGATCGTCAAGGGCCAACAACAGGCTGACCACCACGATTGTCCGGGCGCTGGCATAGGGCACCAGGGTGGTGAAGCCGATCGCCACGGCAAACAGCACGCCATAGGGAATGCCCAGCAGCGTGAACACCACGATCTGCGCGGCGCTGAGGATCAACGCCAGCACCACCTGGCCGGCGAAGTATCCCCGGAAGGTGCGATTAAGGGTGGACACCACGAGCTCCCGCACCCGCGGCGGCAGCCACTGGGCGAGGCCAGCACTGATGCCCTCCCCGCCCAAGAGCAAAAACACCGCCAACACCAGCACGATCACGGTGTTCACCGTGAGTCCCACGGTGGCGCCAAGCAACCCGAGCAGCTGCTGACTGACCTGGCGGGCCAGCTGGCTGGTGCGGGTGAGCAATTCACTGCTGAGGTCACCGAAATCACTGGGCAGTCCCCGGGTACCGGCCCAGGCCTGCAACTGCTGCAACAGCGTTTCGCCCTGGGCCAACCAGCCGGGCAAGGTTGTGATCAGCTCACCCAGCTGCTCAATCAGCCGTGGCACGAGCCACACGGCGGCCAAAGCGAGCAGGCCGAAACTGAGACCCACCACCAAGGCATAGGCCAGCCAGCGCGGCAAGCCGCGGCCCATCAGCCAGCGGCTGGGTAAATCGAGCAAGAAGGCGATCAGGGCGGCCCCCACGAACAGCGCTGGGAAGGGGGCGAGGGGTAGCAGCAGCTGGCGCAGCACCCAGAGGTTGAGCACCAGCAGGGGAAGGGCCAGGCCGGCTTTCAACCAGGGGGGCAGAACAAGGCGCTCGAGCATCAGCCCATCTGCTCCAGGTAGGCGCGGCTGCCGAGCTCCACCAAGCGGCGGTCTTTGGCCGTCACCTGATCGTGCAGCTCGGTGCGGTAGGCGGCGATGGCGGCCGCCAAAGCAGGATCCGCAACGGCCAGGATCTGCACGGCCAACAGACCGGCGTTGACGCCATTGCCGATGGCCACCGTGGCCACGGGGATGCCAGCCGGCATCTGCACGATCGAGTGGAGCGAGTCCACCCCCGAGAGCGCCCGGCTCTGCACCGGCACGCCAATCACCGGCAGGGTGGTGAGCGCGGCCACCATCCCCGGCAGGTGGGCGGCCCCACCCGCGCCGGCAATGATCACGTTCAGGCCGCGGCCAGCGGCCTGCTGGGCAAAATCCGCCATCTCGAGCGGCGTGCGGTGGGCCGAGAGCACCCGCACCTCCACCACCACCCCGAAGCGCTCCAGCAGGTCCACCGCGGGCTGCATGGTGGGCAGGTCGGAATCGCTGCCCATCACCACCGCCACGCGGGGGGCGGGATCCGGCGCAGAGGATCCAGGGGAAGGAAGCGCAGCCACGCAGGAGCAGGCAGAGAATGGCATTGTCCCGTCTGGCCGCCCAGACGCCACACCTGCGCTGCTTTACCCATGCACCGGCTCAGCAACGTTCGCCTGCCCCAGGCCCGGCGCTGCAGCCACGGCGCCCAGCAGCGCTGGCGCATCGGCCTTGACGACGACAACCTGATCGCGCTGGTGGAGCCCCTGCCGGATGGCAGCCAGGCCACCGGTGACGACTGGGGCGGCGACTGGCTCAGCCCGGCCGGCGTGGACCTGCAGATCAACGGCGGCCTGGGGCTGGCCTTCCCGGAGCTGACCAACGCCGATTTGCCCCAGCTGGAGCGGCTGCTGGAGCTGCTCTGGCGCGATGGCGTCGAAGCGATCTGCCCCACCCTGGTGACCTGCAGCGTCGAGTCGCTGCGCCAGGCCCTCACCGTGCTGGCCGAAGCGCGGGCAAGCCATCGTCCGGGCCGCTGCCAGCTGCTGGGGGCCCATCTGGAAGGCCCCTTCCTGGAGCCATCGCGGCGAGGCGCCCATCCTGCCCAGCACCTGGCCGCCCCAAGCTTGGCGGCCCTGCTGGAGCGCATCGAGGGCTTCGATGACGACATCGATTTGGTGACCCTCGCCCCGGAGCTCGACGGATCCGCAGAGGTGATCGCCGCCCTACGCGAACGGGGCATCGTGGTGAGCCTGGGCCACAGCGCCGCCAGCGAAACTCAGGCCGAAGAAGCCTTTGAGCACGGTGTGACGCTGCTCACCCACGCCTTCAATGCCATGCCTGGCATGCACCACCGGGCACCGGGGCCGGTGGCGGCGGCCGCCCTGCGGGGCGAGGTGGCGATTGGCCTGATCGCTGATGGGGTGCATGTGGCCCCCACCATGGCGGTGCTGCTGCAGCGGCTGGCCCCAGAGCAGGTGGTGCTGGTGAGCGATGCCCTGGCTCCCTACGGACTAGGGGAGGGCCAGCACCGCTGGGATGAACGGCTGCTGATCGTGCAGGACGGCAGCTGCCGGCTCGCGGACGGCACCCTGGCCGGGGTCACCCTGCCGCTGCTGGAGGGGGTGCGCCGCCTGGCGCAATGGACGGGCGACCCGGCCCGGGCCATCGCCGCCGCCACCGTGGTGCCCCGGCGGGTGCTGGGAGATGACCGCAGCCTGCCCGAGCTGCTGCTGGGCACACCTCTGGTCGAGACCCTGCGCTGGCACAACGGACCTGAGGGCCTGAGCTGGCGGCGACCTGGCCCGGAGGCCACTGCCTAGGATCCGCGCCACGACCGGAAGTTCCATGTCCCCCGAGCCACTGCTGGAAGCCAACCAGGCTGAAAAACTCGAGGTGAAGGGCTATTTCGAAACCACCGGCTTCGACCGCTGGAATCGCATCTACAGCGACAGCGACGACGTCAACCGGGTGCAGCGCAACATCCGCATTGGCCACCAGAAGACCGTCGACAACGTGCTGGCCTGGCTGCAGGAACAGGGCAACCTCGAGCAGCGCAGCTTCTGTGACGCCGGCTGCGGCGTGGGCAGCCTGACCCTGCCCCTGGCCCAACTGGGGGCTAGCTCGATCGCCGCTTCCGACCTCTCCGGGGCGATGGTGCACGAAGCCGAACGCCGCGCTGGTGAGCTGGGCATCAAGCCCGGCCAGATCAGCTTCCTGGCCTCTGATCTGGAAAGCCTCGAGGGTCGCTACGACACGGTGATCTGTCTGGACGTGTTCATCCACTACCCCCAGCAGCCGGCCGAGGCGATGGTGCGCCACCTGGCGGGCATGGCGGAGCAGCACCTGATCGTCAGCTTTGCCCCCTACACACCGCTGCTGGCCCTGCTCAAGGGCATTGGCCAACTGTTTCCGGGGCCCAGCAAAACCACCCGCGCCTACACCTTGCGTGAAGCGGGCATTGTCAAAGCGGCCGAGGAGGCCGGCTTCCGGCCAGTGCGCCGCAGTCTCAACAAGGCTCCCTTCTACTTTTCCCGGCTGATCGCCTTTGAGCGTCAGGGCGGCTGAGCCAGGCACAGGGCCTTCAGCGCACCATCCGAAAAGTGAGGTTGAGCCGCTCCTGCTGAAGCCGCAGCCGCCGGGGCAGGGCATGCTGCCACCACAGCTGGGTCGGGGGCTCCATCAGCAGTAGATCGCCGTCGTGCAACGGCAGGTTGAACGGGGTGCAGTCACCAAACCCATCGGGCTGTTGACCGTTGGAGGCCTGGACAGCAGCCGCCAGATCCCGAGCCAGGCGCGGACTGGGGCGGGGCCGCAGGCGAAAGTCGCGGGGGGCCCCCAGGCTGAGGGAGGCGATCGGCGCTGCGGCATCGAGCTCGGGTTCGTCATCGGCGTGCCAACCCATGGCGTCGCGGCCATCGCGATAGCGATTGAGCAGCAGGGAGTTGAAGCGCCAACCCGTCAGCTCCTGCAGAGCCTGGCGCAGTTCGGTGGCGGCAGGCGACCAGGGCTCGATCACGTTGGCCAGGCCGCTGTAGCGGTAACCGCAGCCAGGATCTGCCATCCAGCAGGTGAGCCGCGGCAGCAGGTGACGGCGGCCGTAGAGCGTGATTGCCTCCTGCTTCCAGGGCACCTCGTCCTGCAGCGCTGCGAAGAGCTCGGCCGCCCGGCCCTCGGGCAGCCAGGCTGGCCAGTGCCGCAGCCGCAACCCGGGCCGCCCGATCAGGCGCTCAACCATCGGCAGCACCACGCAGGACCTCAGGCAACGGAGCCTCCAGCGTCAGCAGACCGCCATCGCGGCAAGCCAACCGCAGCCGGTGGGCATGCAGGCTGTAGCCACCATCCCCCGGCAAGGCCTGATCCAAGGCCAACCCACCCGGGGCGTAGAGCGGATCACCAAGCAACGGGGCCCCGGCGGCGGCGGTATGAATGCGGATCTGGTGGGGACGCCCCGTGGCGATCGTGATCTCCACCAACCAGGCCCGATCACCCCGCTCCAACAGGCGCAGCACGCTGGAGGCCTGCAAGGCAGTGGGGTCCGCGGGGGAGGCAGCCCAGATGGTGCCGAGGCGCCCATGGGCACCGCGACCAATCGGCGTGGTGAGGCTGAGCGGCTCGCCGGGCTCCAACGCCAGCAGTGGCGAGTCGGGTGCAGGGGGCTGGAGCAGGGCCCGGTAGGTCTTGCGGCAGAGGTGGTGTGCCGTGCTCTCCCGCAGCTGAGCGCTGAGCCAGGCGCGGGTGGCGCTGCGGCGGGCGCAGATCAGCAGCCCAGAGGTGAAGCGTCCCAGGCGGTGCACGGGCCGGGCGTCGGGCCAGCGAGCCTGCAGCTGGGCCAGCAGGGTGTGCTCCAGGAAGCCACCAGCCGGCAGCACCGGCAGGCCACTGGGCTTGTCGAACACCAGCAGGTCGCCGTCGTCGAACAGGGGACCTGGCAACACCGGCACGGCCGCCTCCTGCCAGGGGGGCCGATGCCAGATCAGCGCATCACCGGCTGCGAGGGCGACATCGGCCTGGAGCGCCTGGCCATTCCTGCAGATCTCACCGGCGGCGAGCCGTTGTTGCCACACCGCCGCACTGGAATGGGGGTAGCGAGCTGTGTAGAACGCGCTCAGCAGCTGGCCCCGGTCACGCGGAGTCACGCGGTCGCGGTAGGCGTGGCCCCGGTTGAACGCCGCTGGCAGCTCACCGCTCAAGGCGTCTCAATCCACAAGACCGTGCTCGAGGGCATAGCGCACCAGCTCGGTACGGCTGGCGGTGCCGGTCTTGATGAACAGGCGGCTGACGTACTTCTCGACGTTGCGAATCGAGGTTTCCAGGCGCCGGGCGATCTCCTTGTTCATCATTCCCTCCGCCACCAGCTGCAGCACGCTGCCCTCCCGCGGTGTGAACACATGCTCCGACGAGACGGCCGGCTTCTTGGCCCCGCCGCTGGCGAGCAACGAGCGAATCTCAGTGATCTGCCTGGAGAGCTGGCCGATGTCGGCATCGGCGAAGCGGGCGGCCTCAGCCAGCAGGCGCTGCTGGCGGTTCACCACGTTGTGGACCCGCGCCACCAGCTCATCGGGGTCAAAGGGCTTGGGGATGTAGTCGTCGCAGCCGGCCTGGAAGCCAGCGATGCGGTCGGCGGTCATGCCCTTGGCGGTGAGAAAGATCACCGGCGTGCCGCCCAGACGCTCATCGGCCCGCAGCTTCTTGAGCAGGCCATAGCCGTCGCAGCGCGGCATCATCACGTCGCTGAGGATCACATCGGGCAGCATTTCCTGGGCGACGGTCCAGCCTTCCTCGCCGTCGTTGGCGGTGGTCACCGCGAAGCCCTCGTCCTCGAGGTAGGCCTTCACGGCCGTGCGCAGACCGGGCTCGTCGTCGACCAGCAGCAGGCGCACGGGCGTGGCCGGGGTCTCAGGAGCCGCGGCGGCCTGGGTGGGATCGGATTCAGGATTCATGGCGGCCAGTCTGCAGGCGCTCAGCGGGGGCGTCCAGGCACGATCTGCTCGGATTCCCGCAGGGTGCCGCTGTAGCCGAGCTGACGGGCCAGAACAGCCAGGCCAGCGGGATCCTTGCCGGCCTGCTCGGGGAAGCAGGTGGCCCACCACACCAAGTGGTCGATGCGGTTGGCTGGGGTGATCGGGCCGCCGGGGTTGAGTTGGCGTAGGAAGAGGTAGGCGCCATTGCTGGTAACCCGCATCGGTGCGGCCGGGCTGCAGCGGATCGTTTCGCTGCGCACCTTGACGTCGTTGGGCTGCTCGTCCCAAAACTTGATGCGCCACAGGCCGGGGCTGCTGGGATCGGCGACGACGCCGTAGATGCCGAACGCCTGCTTGCCGCCCAGGCCGGGGCGCTCCTGCAGCAGAACAAGCCCCGGCGGCCGGGCGTCCTGAGGCCGCACCCCACCGCCCTCCGCCCAGGCAGGCGGTGCCAGCAAAGCGGCCAGGGCCACCAGGGCGAGGGTTCTGGTTGGCACCATGGAGCTCTAGAAGCACCTCCATGCTCGCCTACCTCGACCACCACGCCACCACGCCCTGCGATCCGGGGGTGGTGGCGGCGATGGCGCCCTGGTGGAGCGAGCACTGCGCCAACCCCGACAGCCGGCTCTACCGCCCGGCCCTGGAGGCCGCTGCCGCCATGGAGAGGGCCCGCGGCCAGCTGGCCCGCGCCCTGGGGGCCGCCCCGGAGGCGGTGATCTTCACCAGTGGCGCCACCGAAGCCAACAACCTGGCCCTCAAGGGGGTGTGCGAGGCGGCCCTGGAACAGAGCAACCCCCGCCGGCGACTGCTGAGCCTGGTGAGCGAGCACCGGGCCGTGCTGGATCCGCTCGCCTACCTGGCACGCCATGGCTTTCCAGTGCAGCTGCTGCCAGTGGGCCCCGGTGGCCTGGTGGATCTCGCCCAGCTCGAAGCGGCCCTGGGCGACAACGTGCTGCTGCTCAGCGTGATGGCCGCCAACAACGAGATCGGCGTGCTCCACCCCCTGGCCGCCATCGCCGCCCTCTGCCGGCAGCGGGGGGTGTTGCTGCATGTGGACGCAGCCCAGGCCGCCGGCCACATCTCCCTGGCCACCGACGCCCTCGGCATCGACCTGCTCAGCCTGAGCGGCCACAAGTGTTACGGCCCCAAGGGCGTAGGGGCGCTGCTGGTGCGGCCGGGGTTGCGGCTGCCCCCCCAACTGCACGGCGGCGGTCAGCAGGATGGGCGCCGGGCCGGCACCCTGCCGGTGCCGCTGATCGTGGGGCTGGGGGAGGCGCTGACGGGGGCAGAAGCCGACCGGGAGGAGCGAGCCGCACGACTCGGAGCGCTGCGCGATCGGCTCTGGGAGGGGCTGCTCTCCCTGGGCGGAGTGGCGTGCAACGGTGCTCTGGCACCCCGGCTACCCCACAACCTCAACGTGACGGTGCAGGGCGTCGACGGCGCGCGGCTGCACCAGTTGCTGCGCGGGCAAATCGCCGTGAGCAGCGGCTCAGCCTGCAGCCAGGGCTCCCCCTCACATGTGCTGGCGGCACTGGGGCGCTCGCGCCAGGAAGCGGCAGCCTCGATTCGCTTCGGATTGGGCCGGGGAACCAGCGCGGCCGACATCACCCTGGCGATCGACGTGGTGGCAGCGGCGGTACGAGAGCTGCGCTGACTCGCCACGCTGCCTTCAAAGCTTCACAAAGCGGATGCGCCCTGCTGTGGCCATCGCTACTGTCCGGGCCATCTGCCCTTGACCATGGCCATCACCCCCTCCGGCAACAGCCGCCTGCATGTCCTCCAGGCCGTCGAAGACGGCTGGGGTGCCTTTTGCCGGGCCCCCTGGGCCTTCCTGCTGTTTCAGGCCCTGGCGGGCCTGATCCTGCTGCCGTTCGTGGCCCTCACCGCCGTCGGCGCCGCCCGTCTGGTCAAAGTGGAAGAGCTGATGGTCGTCCACCCCGTTGGCGGCTGGATCGCCCTGATCGCCGGCGTGATCGGCTACGTGATCGTGGCCCTCTGGACCGTGGTGGGCCTCACCCGTGGCGCCTGGCTGAGCCTGGAGGGCCGCAAGCCCTGCTTCGCCGACTTCACCCGCTGGGACCGTCCCGCCAGCGCCCGCCTGCTGGGCTCGGCGATCCTGCTGGCGATCGTGGTGGCCGTGGCCGGCGCCATCGCTGCCCTGATCGGTGCCGGCCTGGGCAAGCTCAACGAAGCCCTCGCCGTGATCCCGATGATCGTTGTGGCGATCTTCTATGTGTGGCTGATGGTCACCCAGAAATTCCTGATCCAGGTGTCACTGCTGGGCACCTCCAAGGCCACCAACACCCTTGGGTCGGGCGTCAATGTGGTGAACCCCAGCTGGTGGATGGTGCTGTGGCTGGGCATCATCGAAGGGGTGATCCATGCCATCGGCGGCCTGTTCAGCTACGGCGGCCTGCTGGTGGTGGTGCCTGTGGTCCTGTGCATCTCCACCGCCGCCTACCGCCAGCTGTTCGGCACCGAAGACCGCACGGGCCTGCTGCACTGAGTTGGTTCAGGTTGCGTGGCGCCGGGCGATCCTCAGCCGGGCGCTTCGACTGCGCGGGTTGGCCTCCGCTTCCTGCAGGCTGGCCTGAAGCGCCTTGCGCGTGACCCGTTCCAGCCGCTCATCGGCCAAAAAGGCCGTTTTCACGCGGCGATCTTCGAGCGAGTGGAAGCTGATGATCGCCAGCAAGCCGCCCGGCACCAACCAGTCGGGGGCGCTTTGCAAGAACCGCTCCAACACGCCCAGCTCGTCGTTCACAGCGATGCGCAGGGCCTGAAACGTGCGCGTGGCCGGGTGGATGCGGCCCCGACGCTGCTGGGGTGGGTAACAGCCAGCCACCAGATAGGCCAGCTCAGCGGTGTCGCGCGGGCGTTCCGGATCCCCCCAGGGGCCCTGCTCTTTGATGCGCCGAGCAATGCGGCGCGACAACCGCTCTTCCCCATAGCCATAGATCAGATCGGCCAGCTCCGCCTCCTCGAGGCGATCCATCAACGCGCCGGCGGTCTCGCCCGCCTCGGGGTTCATGCGCATGTCGAGCGGGCCGGCCAGCCGGAAACTGAAGCCCCGCGCCGCCACATCCAGCTGGGGACTGCTCACTCCCAGGTCGGCCAGCACGGCCACAGCCGGCTCGGCGGGCACGTAATCGGCAAAGTTGGTGGCCACGATCGTGGCGCGATCGCCAAACGGGGCGAGGCGCTCGGCGGCGGCGGCACGGGCGCTTGGGTCCTGGTCCAGCCCCACCACGCGCAAGCCGGGATGGGCCTGCAGCAGCAGCG
>JBIPLV010000037.1:0-18253 GCA_044369475.1 Cyanobium sp.
TCAGTATTTAGTGCTGGACTAATTCTGTTTGCTTCTGTAAATCCACGTTTGCCCCCTTGGCACACTATGTACATCGGCTTTGGAGGGTATGCAAATACTATAGGCATAGCAAATCTTTCAGACGACGAGGGCTATCAATACTTTTTTGATAAGACGAGCATCAAAATATCGACTAATCCAATTACCGGCAACTGGGGACAACCTGCGTTGATGAAAAGTTATAACAAGACTATCAGAGAAGAGTATTTCCGAATATTAATGATTCATCCTGGGTTTGCCCTTAAAAATGCTTTAATCAATTTAGGACAAGTCTTTTCTGTCGGCTATATTGACAAGCGTCCCTTACTTTCCCTTTTAAGCTCTTTTGCTGGTTGGTGCATTATCATTTATCTACTTATTCAAAAACAATACTCTTGGGTTCTTGCTGTTATCTGCTCCGCGTTGAGTTTCTTCTGGTATTTTCCTCCTATTCCAGCCTATAACTATGCTTCTTACTTTCTTCTTGCGTGCGGCATTATATCCTCCACTTCTTCAAGATATTTACAACTAAATAAGAAATTGTAAGTTAATGATTAAAACCTTTTTATCAAGCAAAAACCGATCCTGCAATGGGTCAAAACATTGAAAATGGCTATTTAGACATGGCTTATCATCGCTGTGCGGAAATCTGATTTTATTGCCGAGCTTCTCTTTCCATTGGAGAAATCATTAATGTCTGAACACAACCACTTGGTTTCGACCTGCTGCATCATTGGACTCGGCTACATAGGCCTGCCCACTGCTGCCGTGCTAGCCCGCGCAAATCATCGAGTGATCGGTGTGGATGTGAATGCCAAGGTGGTTGACACCGTTAATCAGGGGCTGATCCACATCGTAGAGCCGGATCTGGATCAGGTCGTTGCCGATGCCGTGGCCTCCGGGGCCCTGAAGGCCCAAGCCAAGCCAGCCCCGGCGGATGTTTTTCTGATCGCCGTGCCTACCCCCTTCCGCTCCGGTGCTAACAGCATCCCCCAACCTAACATCGACTATGTCCTCGCCGCCGCCCGTGCCATTTCACCGGTACTCCGTCCTGGCAATTTGGTACTACTAGAATCCACATCGCCCGTGGGTACTACTGAGAAAGTCGCCGCAGTCCTTAGCGAAACCTCGGGGCTCAGCATTGATCAACTTCACATCGCTTACTGTCCCGAGCGCGTGCTGCCGGGCCGAATCCTTCAAGAGCTAATCAGCAACGATCGCATCATCGGCGGCCTCACGCCCGCCGCTTCAGAAGCCGGAAAGACATTTTACGCCAGCTTTTGCCAGGGCGAGCTACTCACCACCTCGGCTAGAACGGCTGAACTGGTGAAGCTCACTGAAAATAGCTTCCGCGATGTCAACATCGCGTTCGCCAATGAGCTTTCACTGGTGTGTGACCAACTCGGCATCAACGTGCGTGAATTGATCCACCTAGCAAATCACCACCCGCGCGTGAATGTGCTTCAACCCGGCTGTGGCGTGGGTGGCCACTGCATCGCCGTTGATCCCTGGTTCATCGCCGCCGCCGCGCCCGATCGCACGCCATTGATCCAATCAGCCCGGCGCGTGAACGATGGAAAGAGCCGCTGGGTGATCGAGCAGGTACAAGCCCGCGCAGCCGCTCTAGCTGATCGGCTCGGCCGTCCAGCCCGGATTGGCTGCATGGGGCTCGCATTCAAGCCCAATGTGGACGACCTGCGCGAATCCCCAGCCCTCCACATCACCACCGAACTGCTGGTGGGAGGTCTTGAGGTGCTGGCCTGTGAGCCGAATCTTCACGACCACCCCACCATCAAGATCAACCTGCTTGATCACGTCCTCGCCGCCGCCGATCTTTTAGTGTTCCTAGTGGCCCACACCCCCTTTAAAGGACTCGATCTAGGGGGTCGGGAGGTGTTTGACCTTTGCGGGATTACTGAGGAGGAATAAAATTGGCCATCAACGTTTCTTCGCCACGACGATTATTATGCACCATCGCCGATATCGGGCCCAGAAAGCTCCAGCGTCGACTGCGCTACGAACTACGACAGTACCTAGATCGGCAACTATCAGTTCCGCTCGTCACTGCCTGGGCTGGATGCAACACGCCCACTCCCACATGGCTATTTGTTGTAAGCGACCTGACCTGTGGAGAGCTTTTGGCACCATCTTCAAGAACAAAACCTCCTTCTTCGATTCAGTTCTGCTTTCTGAATCAGACGCGTGCTCTGAACTGCCCGATTCAGTGGAACAATCCCAGTTGGCCCCGTCTCTGGCAATTTCATCTCCACTATTTCGACTGGGCTCGCGAATGGCTGGATCACGCTCTCTCCAGTGGCCAATGGCCCATTGATGCTTGGGCGCTTGAGCCCCTTCTTGATCAATGGATTGCGGCCAACCCACCTGGCCGCGGTGATGGCTGGCACAGCTACACCCTCTCTCTGCGCACCCGCAACTGGATCTGGCTGTTTCGCAGCTGCCCAACCCTCGCCACCCCGGCGCGGTTGCGGTCGCTCTGGCTACAGCTCAGATGGCTGCAGGCCCATCCTGAGCATTGCCATGGCGGAAACCATTGGCTTGAAAATCTCACGGCTCTCGCGGTCGGAGGCCTTCAGTTCGCAGGCCCCAAAGCCACTGCCATGCATCGCCGCGCTCTGCGGCTCCTAGAACAAGAACTCACCAGCCAGGTGTTGGGAGATGGCGGCCATGAGGAGCGCAGCGCCAGCTACCACCTGTTGATGCTGGATCGCCTGGCTGAGCTTGCCTGCTCTCTGGCCATCGTGAGCGGCGAACGCCCCGCTTGGTTGCACAATGGCATTGAAGCCATGGCGGCGTGGGCCGTGGCGATCCGGCTAGAGGGCGGCCACGCACCTCGCTTCAACGACAGTGCATCGGATGCAGCCCCGCTCCTGGATGAGGTGACGGCCTTCGCCCAGGCCGTCCTGGAGCGCAGAGCTGCCTGCCCAATGAATTCAGCACCACAGGGGGGGCTCCGTTGCCGTTTGCTCCAAGCAGCGGCAGTGGATCCGGTTCCCCCAACCGGAACCTCCATCACCCCCCCCCTTCAGGCGGCAGCTGTCGTGACCGATCTCCCCGAGACCGGCTGGACCCTGCTACGGCCGGGGCATGGCTGGGAGCTGGTTTTCAAATGCGGTGTGCCCTGTCCGAAGCACCTGCCAGCCCATGGACACTCCGATCAGCTGAGCGTTGAGCTCAGCCACCACGGACATTGGCTCTTCAGCGAAGCCGGAACAAGCACCTACGACAACGGCCCCGAACGGGCCTACGAACGCTCAGGCGCGGCCCACAACGTCTTGCAGCTCGGTGTATCCGATGCACTCGGTGGCATTCGCTGGATCGAGCCCGTGGAGGTGTGGGGAAGTTTTCGGGCCGGTCGCAAAGCCAAACCACGGCAGCGGCGCTGCGGACCACTCACGGATGGCGGTTGTTTTGTGGAAGGAAGCCACGATGGTTTTGATCACCTGGGCGCCAGCCATCACCGCCGCGTTGACCTCCTAGACCCCGCTCCACAGCAGGTCACCCTCAAGCTGCAAGACACGGTGATCACGAAAATTCCACTCTTCTTTCGTCTTTGGTGGCACCTGGCGCCGCCGATCTGTCAGGAGCCGATCGGGAAGCAGCTGCTGGAAGCCTTGGCCTTCTCGGCGCCCACCGCCGAGCCGCTGCAGGCGAACTGGCACAGCAGCTGGTTTGCCGAGGGCTTTGGCCAGCGCTTGCCTCGCCAGAGCTACTGCCTCAGCGGTGCCCTGCCGCCAGGCGAGCATCAGCTGCAAAGCGTGCTGCCCATCGCGCTTCCCCATCTCCCGATTGCGCAGATATGCCCCGCCTCTGGCTGATCAATCAGTTTGCCAACACACCAGCCCTGCCGGGCCACACCCGGCAATACGAGATGGCTGCAGGCCTGGTGGGCTACGGCTGGCAGGTGGAGGTGTTCGCTTCGGATTTCAACCTCACCCAGCGCCGCTACCGGCGCCTGAGATTCCCGCGGCTGTGGTCGAGCGAGCAGCCGGCAGGCATCCTCTGGACCTGGCTCTGGGTGTCGCCCTACCGCCACAACAATTGGCAGCGCCAGCTCAACATGCTGAGTTTCTGCATCCATCTCGCCGTGCGATTGCTGCCTGCGGCCCTGCTCGGCCGGCTCACAGGCCACGCACCCGATGTGATCCTGGCCAGCTCTCCCCAGCTGCCCGCGGCCTTCACCTGCCTGTGGATTGCACGCCTCAGCGGGATTCCATTTGTGCTCGAGGTGCGTGACCTCTGGCCCCAAGTGCTGATCGATCAGGGAGGCAAACGGCCAGATAGCCCGATGGTGCGGCTGCTCGCCTGGATGGAGCGCCAGCTCTACCGCCAGGCCCGCACCGTGGTGGTGCTGGCCAACGGTGCTGAACGCTATGTGCGCGAGCGCGGAGCACACCACACCAACTGGCTCCCCAATGGGCCGGATCTGGAGCTGTTCTCACCGCGCCCCCTTCCACCCAAGCGGCCCACATTCACCGTCCTCTACGCCGGTGCCCATGGCGATGCCAATGCACTGGACAATGTGATTGCAGCAGCCCAACTACTGGAGCAACAGCAGGCATCGGTCCGTTTTCGCTTTGTCGGTGATGGTCCAGAAAAGCAAGCCCTGATCCAAAAGGCAAAAGGTCTGACATCCGTATCGTTTGACAATCCCATACCCAAGGCTGAGATCCCTGATCTGATGGCGGAGGCCGATGCCATCCTGCTCTCTCTGCGAGCTGTGCCCCTGTTCCGCTATGGGGTGTCCCCAAACAAGCTCTACGACGCCTACGCCATCGGTAGACCTGTGATCACCACAGTGGCCGGTGCCATCAACGCCGAAGTGGATGAAAAGCGCTTGGGTGTCACGGCGGAGCCGGGCAACCCTGAAGCTCTGGCCCAGGCGATTCTTCAGCTTGCCGCAACGCCCCGATCGGAACGGCAGGCGATGGCAGAGCGTGCCATCCAATTGGCCCACACCACCTATTCCCGTCAGCGCATCAACGCGGAACTCAACGCACTGCTGCGTGGGGTGATCGCCCGATGACCATTGCTGTTTCAGGTGCCAATGGCTTCACGGGCCGCTTTGTCTGCTGCGAATTGCAGCGGCGGCGCCTGCCCTTCATTGCCCTGTTACGTCCTGGCAGCAATGCAACCTGGATGGAAGCCCGGCAGATCTCCGTGCGCTTTGCCGATCTCAACGATCCGGCCCAACTTGCTGCTCAGCTGGTGGGCTGCCGGGCTCTGCTTAACGTGGCCTCGATTGGCTTTGGCGAGGCTCCCTCGGTTCTTGAAGCCTGCCAGGACGCAGGAATTCGGCGGGCGGTGTTTGTGAGCACCACGGCAATCTTCACCCAGCTCCCCGCCAGCTCCAAAACCATCCGCCAGGCCGCTGAGGCGGCCATCACCGCTAGCCCCCTCGACACCACGATCGTGCGCCCCACGATGATCTATGGCACACCGGGGGATCGCAACATGATCCGGCTGGTGCGATGGCTCAGTCGCTGGCCGCTGCTCCCTGTGTTTGGCGATGGGCGCTCCCTGCAGCAACCCGTGCATGTTGCCGATGTGGCCTGGGCCGTGGTGCAGGCTCTCGAAACGCCCGCAACCATCGGCCGCCAGTTCAATATCTCTGGCGCCAAACCCCTCACCTACAACGATGTCGTGGACCTCACGGCCCAGTCCTTGGGCCGGCATGTCCAGCGGCTTCACATCCCTGCCGAACCTGTGGTTGCATTCCTCAAAGTCACCGAGCGATTGGGCATCGACCTGCCAATCAAAGCCGAACAAATCCTGCGGCTCAACGAAAACAAGGCCTTCCCTCACAGCAAAGCCGCCGCCACGTTTGGCTATGCCCCCATGGCCTTCAAGCAAGGCATTCAACAGGAGGTGGCACTCTTCCGTTCAAGTAGCGATGGATTGAGCTGCTGATGGTTGTCGTCCCGTCAGTTTCTATGCCTGCAGTGGCCACTGCAGCGGTCTGCAGCTGGCTCTTGCTCCGCACCCTGCTCCCCTGGTTGCGCCGCCAACTCCTGGATCAGCCCAATGCCCGCAGCTCCCACCGCCAGCCCACCCCCCGGGGCGGCGGCGTGGTCTTTGTGCTGGTGGCTGGAGCCGCCAGTGCTCTGGCGCTGGTGCAGTCCAACTGGGCCGGGCTCCACACGGCGCCAGGGGCCCTGCGATTGATCACCTTGCCCCTGATTGCCCTACCGCTGGCCGTGGTGGGCTTTCTCGACGACCACCACAACCTGCCCGCCAGCTGGCGCTATGGCATGCAGCTGGCCACGGCACTGGGGCTGATCCTGATCAGCCCCTTGCCGCTGCCCTGGCTCGCTCTGCCGATGGTGCTGGTCGCCGTCACAGCCGTAATCAACTTCACCAACTTCATGGACGGGCTGGATGGCTTGGTAGCTGGCTGCATGGCCATCACCCTCGCTGCCGCCTGCTGGCGCTTGGAGGCGGCTTGGCCTCTCTGGGCGCTGGTGGGAGCCTTGCTTGGTTTCCTGCTCTGGAATTGGAGCCCGGCCCAGGTGTTCATGGGCGATGTGGGCAGCACCTTTCTGGGTGCGGTGTTTGCCGGCGTAGTGCTGCTAGCCCCCAACTGGCCGGACGCCCTAGGGCTGCTGTTGCTGGCCACCCCCCTGCTGGCGGATGCCGGCCTGTGCGTGCCCCGCCGCCTGCTGGCCGGCCAGCCTGTGTTCCAGGCCCACCGCCTGCACCTGTTCCAGCGCCTGCATCAGGCCGGCTGGTCCCACGCCCGCGTGGCAGGCCTCTACGTTGCCGCCACCACCGCGTCAGCCATCACCCTGCTCTGGGCTGGCTGGGAAGAGACGATGGCTGTTGCTGGCGTGGAGCTGCTGGTGGGAGTCTGGCTCGATCAACGCACTGCCGTTCCCTTCGCCGTCGCCATGGCGGGCGCCCAGGCCCCCCACCCGGTGCTGCCGGATTGATGCCCCATCCCTCGCTCGCCAACCAGCTCAGCCGTCGAGCCCTGCGGCTCTCGCCCTTGCGGCGGCGCTTCCTGCTGATCGCCGCCGATGTGCTGCTCATTCCCCTGTCGGTGTGGCTGAGCTTCAGGTTGCGGCTGGCTGATCCCTGGAGCCCCTTTCTGCAGGCCAGTCTCTGGATGTTCCCTGCGGCCTTGCTGATCGCCTTGCCGCTGTATGCCCTCACCGGTCAATACAAAGGGCTCACCCGCTATGTGGGCAGCGGAGCTCTTTACCGCTTGGCTGGGCGCAACGGGCTCCTGGTGCTCCTGCTGGCCATGGCCGGGGTGATGCTGCAAGTTCCGTTGCCCCCGCGCAGCAGCTGGTTCCTGCTCTGGCTGTTGCTCACCGGCCTCACCGGCACGGTGCGCTTTGCCCTGCGCGATGCCTTGCTGAAGTTGCAAGACGGCATCGGCCAGAACCGGGTGCGCGTCGCCATCTATGGAGCCGGTGCCGCCGGTGCCCAGTTAGCCGCCTCCTTGCGCCTCGCCGGCGGACACAGCATCAGCGCCTTTCTCGACGATGCTCCCCAGCTCTGGCGCCGCAGCATCAACGGCATTGCGATTCATCCCCCTAGCCACCTGAACAGCCTGCGCAACGAGGTGGATCAGGTGTTGCTGGCCATTCCATCGGTGAGTTGCCGGCGTCGCCGCGAAATCGTGGAGCAGCTCCAGGAGCTGGGCATCCCGGTGCTGCAGGTGCCCTCGGTGGAGGAGATCACCAGCGGCCACGCCACGATTGATGCCCTGAGGCCCATCCCGATCGAAGAGCTCCTGGGGCGCGACAGCGTGCCCCCCGATCCCCAGCTGCTGGGGCCCGGCATCCGCGGCGCCGTGGTGTGCGTGAGTGGCGCTGGCGGCTCCATCGGCAGTGAGCTCTGCCGCCAGATCCTGGCCCTTGCTCCCCAGCGGCTGGTGCTGCTCGAGCGCAGCGAACCGAGCCTCTACGCCATCGATCAGGAGCTGCGCCGCAGCCTGCCAGCCGCGATCGAGCTGGTGCCGGTGCTGGGCAGTGCCGCCGATGGCCCGCTCGTAGAACGCATGCTGCGGGAGCAGGGGGTTGAGGTGCTGTTCCACGCCGCCGCCTACAAGCACGTGCCGCTGGTGCAGGCCAATCCCCTGGCCGGGGTGGCCAACAACGTGCTGGGCACCCTGATGCTGGCCCGTGCCGCCGCCCGCTGCGGGGTGGCCAGCTTCACATTGATCTCCACCGACAAGGCGGTGCGGCCTACCAACGTGATGGGAGCCTCCAAGCGTGCGGCCGAACTGGTGATCCAGGCCCTGGCCCAGGAGCCCAGCGCCACCCGTTTCGCCATGGTGCGCTTCGGCAACGTGCTCGGTTCTTCCGGTTCGGTGGTGCCCCTGTTCCGCCAGCAGATCGCCAAGGGCGGGCCGATCACCCTCACCCACCCCGAGATCATTCGCTATTTCATGACCATTCCGGAGGCCGCCCAGCTGGTGCTCCAGGCCGCCGTGCTCGCCCGCGGTGGTGATCTGTTTCTGCTCGACATGGGCGAGCCCATGCCCATCCTCGATCTAGCCCAACAAATGGTGCGCCTCAGCGGCCTCTCGCTGCGGGATGCCCAGCACCCCCAGGGCGACATTGAGATCGTGTGCACCGGCCTGCGCCCCGGTGAAAAGCTCTACGAAGAGCTGCTAATCGATGCCAAAAGCGAACCCACCACGCACCCGCTGATCTACCGCGCCAGCGAGCGCGCCATCCCGCCCCAGCAGCTCTGGCCCCAAATCGAGGCGCTGCAATCCTCCGTGTGCCAGCAAGACGCCGAGGCGGCGTTGGCGGTGCTGGCGCAGCTGGTGCCGGAGTGGGTTCGAGACAACGTCTAACCCGAAACGTTCAACGCAGCAAGGCGATGCGTTCACGCGCATGCGCCAGCGTCCAGCGCACGGTGGCCTCCAGGCCTTGCTCAAAGCTGTGCTGTGGCCTCCAACCCAACTCCCGGGTAATTTTGCTGGCATCAATCGCATAGCGCCGGTCATGGCCGGGGCGGTCGGCCACCGGCGTGATCAAGCGGCTGTGGGGGGCGCCATCGGGGCGCAGGCCATCCAAGAGGGCGCAGATCGCCTGCACCACCTCAGTGTTGCTGCGCTCGCTGGGGCTGCCGTGATCCCCGGCGCCGCCGATGCAATAGCTCTCGCCCAAACGTCCGCGTGTGGCCGCGAGTAGCAGAGCCTCAACATGGTCTTCCACGTAGAGCCAGTCCCGCACGTTTAGGCCATCGCCGTAGAGCGGAATCGGCTCCCCGGCCACCGCTTTAAGGATCACCACCGGGATCAGCTTCTCCGGAAACTGCCAGGGGCCGTAGTTGTTGGAGCAGTTGGTGAGCACCACCGGCAGGCCGTAGGTGTGGTGCCAGGCCCGCACCAGATGGTCGCTGGCGGCCTTGCTGGCTGAATAGGGGCTGCGGGGGTCGTAGGGGGTGGTCTCTGAAAAGCGTCCGGTGGGCCCCAGGGAGCCGAACACCTCATCGGTGCTGATGTGGTGCAAGCGGAAGCGTTCCTGCCGCTCCTGAGGCAGCTGCTCCCAGTGGGCCCGCACCGCCTGCAGCAGGTGGAAGGTGCCCTGCACATTGCTCTCGATGAAGGCCCCCGGTCCGCTGATCGAGCGATCCACATGGCTCTCGGCCGCCAGATGGAACACCAGATCCGGATCGGCCTGCCGCACCGCGGCCGCCGTGGCCTCGGCATGGGCCAGATCCACCCGCAGCAGCTGGTGCCGGGGGTGATCACCGATGCTGGTGAGATCGCTGGCGTAGCCGAGCTTGTCAAGGTTGAACACCGTGGCCCCGGTGTCCCGCAGCAACCGCCGCACCAGCGCCCCGCCAATGAAGCCGGCACCGCCGGTCACCAGCACCCGCTGAACGCCACTGGCTAGCAAGGGGGTGGTCACGCAGCTTGCCTTGATGGGCTCAGGGTAGGAGAGGCATCAGACAGCACCTGCGCCAACGCCGCCCGCCAATGCAACGGCTCTATCCCCAGGGCCGCCAGGCTGGTCGTGCAGTCGAGCAAGGAGTAACTGGGGCGTCGGGCCGGGGTGGGATAGTCGGCGGTGCTGATCGGCAACACGCGGGCGGCACGCTCCAGCAGGCCAGCCACCACCCCCAGCTCGCCGATCGCCACGGCGAAGTCGTACCAGCTGGCCACGCCAGCATCGCTCCAGTGCAGGATCCGTGGCAGCGCAGCTTCAGCAGCAGGCTCCAGGCCCACGCCGATCGCCCGCCAGCAGGCCGCCGACAGGGTGGCGGTGCTGGTGGGGCAACCCACCTGGTCGGCCACCACGCCGAGCTGCTGGCGCTCCCGGTGCAAGCGCAGCATTGTGAGGCAGAAGTTGTGGCCCACCGGGCCATGCACCCAGCCGGTGCGAAGCACCCGAGCCCCGGGCAACTGCAACGCCGCCGCCTCACCCGCCGCCTTGCTGGCGCCATACACCCCCAGGGGATCCACGGCTTGCTCGGGCCGGTAAGGGCTGCCCTGGGCGCCGTTGAACACGAAGTCGGTGCTCACCTGCAAGAGCCGGCCGCCTGTCGCGGCAAGGGCTTCAGCAAACGCAGCCGGAGCATCGGCATTCACGGCCTGGGCCAGTGCTGGCTCACTCTCGGCCCGATCCACGGCCGTGTAGGCACCAGCATTCAGCACCCAATCCGGGCAGTGCTCCTGCACCGCAGCACGGCAGGCCTCAGGGGTGGCGAGATCCAAGGCCAGCAGCCCGGCACCGCCACTGCGGCTGGTGGCGATCAACTCCACCCCCGGGGGCTTCGTAGCAATCAGCGCCTGGCCCAGCTGGCCGGTGGCGCCGGTGAGCAGCACCTTCATGGCTGGGGCAGGGGCAACATCGCAGCCATTGTGGGCGGAACAGGCAAGCAGCAACAAGGAAGCTCCTAGAGTAAGGATTCCTTCACAGGGCAGAGCCATGGTTGTTGCCAAGCGCACCAGCAAAAACCAGCTCACCTTGCCCAAAACGGTGGTCGAACAAGCGGGTCTGGCCGACTACTACGACGTCACCTACGACAACGGCCGCATCGTGCTCACGCCGCTCCACCCCGGTGGAGCCACAGCGGTGCGTGCCCGTCTGGCGGAGCTCGGGATCAGCGAAGCCGATGTGACCGATGCCGTGAACTGGGCCCGGCAGGCGTGAGACGTGATCCGATCCGAGCAGTGCTCGACACCAACGTGTTGCTATCAGCGCTGTTGTTCGCCAATGGCCGGCTCAGTTGGTTGCGGCCTTGCTGGCAGCGCGGCGCGTTGATTCCTGTTGTGGCTGAACCCACGGTGCGAGAGCTGTTGCGGGTGTTGGCCTATCCCAAATTCAAACTGAAACCAGCAGATCGAGAGCGCCTACTGGAAGATCTGCTGCCGTGGTGTACAAGCTGGACGGGTCCGATCCCCACAAGCCCCCACCGTGTGCGAGATCCCCATGATCAGGTCTTCCTTGATCTGGCTCTGGCTGCAGCCACCCCTGTGCTGGTGAGTGGCGATGCCGACTTGCTGGGCCTTCAGGAGTCGGTGATTCCGCTGTTGATCCTCAGCCCAGCCGACTTCCAGACATGGCTGGCTCGTTCCAGCTGAACAGGTCACCGTTGGCCAGCTCCCCCAGCAACGGCGCCGCGGCATCCTTCTCGGAGAGCTGCGGCAGCCGACCCGCTAAGGCCTCAAGGGGCCAGGCGATAGCCAGCTCAGGGTCGTCCCAGCGGATGGCCCGCTCGCACTCGCGGCTCCAGACATCGGTGGTTTTGTAGAGCACTTCGGCTTGCTCGCTCAGGGTGAGGAAGCCGTGGGCGAAGCCCGCTGGCACCCACAGCTGCTGGTGGTTCTCGGCGCTGAGCACCGCCCCCACCCACTGGCCAAAGGTGGGCGAACGGCGGCGGATGTCCACCGCCACATCAAAAATCTCGCCCAGCACGCAGCGCACCAGCTTTCCCTGGGGGTGCGGCGGCAGCTGGTAGTGCAAGCCACGCAACACACCGCGGCTAGAGCGCGAATGGTTGTCCTGCACGAAGGCGGTAACGCCTGCGGCGGCGTTGAAGGCCTGCTGGTTCCAGCTTTCAAAGAAGAAGCCCCGCGGATCGCCAAACACCCGTGGGGTGAGCAGCAGGGGCCCCTCGAGGGTGACGCCGGACGCCGTGGTGAGGCATTCAGCCTGCATGGGGGCTCTCAACCAGTTGCAGCAGATAGTCGCCATAGCCGCTCTTGCGCAGCGGGGCGGCCAGAGCGGCGAGCTGGTCGGCGCTGATCCAGCCCAGTCGCCAGGCCACCTCCTCAGGGCAGCCCACCTTCAACCCCTGACGGTGCTCCAAGGTGCGGATGTAACTGCCGGCCTCGTGCAGCGAATCGCAGGTGCCGGTATCGAGCCAGGCCATGCCCCGGCCCATCAGCTCCACCTGCAGCAATCCGTCCTCGAGATACATCCGGTTGAGATCCGTGATCTCCAGCTCGCCGCGAGCAGAGGGCTGAATCTGGCGGGCCCGCTCCACCACCGAGCTGTCATAGAAGTAGAGGCCGGTCACTGCATAGCGCGACTTGGGCTTGCTGGGTTTTTCCTCCAGGCTCAGCACCCGCCCATCCGGCGCAAACTCCACCACGCCGTAGCGCTCCGGATCCCGCACCGGATAGGCAAACACCGTGGCGCCCGCGCCGCCGCCGTTGCTCGCCTGCAGCTGGGGAATCAGGTCGTGGCCGTGAAAGAGATTGTCGCCCAGCACCAGGGCTGCTGGTGCCCCATTGAGAAACTCAGCGCCGATCAGAAACGCCTGGGCCAGGCCATCGGGGCTGGGCTGCACGGCGTAGGCGATCGTCATGCCCCAGGCCGAGCCATCGCCCAACAGCCGCTGAAAAGAAGGCTGGTCCTGCGGCGTGCTGATGATCAGCACCTCCCGAATCCCCGCCAGCATCAAGGTGCTGAGCGGGTAATAGATCATTGGCTTGTCGTACACCGGCAGCAACTGCTTGCTCACCGCCTGGGTGATCGGATGCAACCGGGTGCCCGTGCCGCCGGCCAGGATGATGCCCTTGCGGCTCATGGAGCACACTCCGCTGGGAAGATGTTGCCATGGCAGCACTGCGGCTCCTGATCCATGCCCCGGGCGCCCCAGGCCTGCGCTGGTTCGGCCTCGGCCCCGGCCTACGGCCCACCCGGGGCCTGTGGAAGCTGCGGCGCCTGTTCAACAAGCACGCCTTCTGGGCCCAGGGGCGCAGCGTTGCGGATCTGCGCCGGCTGCTCGCCGGCAGCACCGTGGTGGTGAGCCTGTGGCAGGGCAAGCGCCTGGTGGGCTTCGGTCGGGCCAGCAGCGATGGGATCTATCGCGCCGTGCTCTGGGATGTGGTGGTGGCGGGAGATCTGCACGGCCAGGGTCTCGGCCGCCGGGTGGTGGAGGCCCTAGTGGCCGCCCCGGCCCTGAGCGGCGTCGAGCGCATTTATCTGATGACCACCAACAGCGCCGGCTTCTACGAGCAGCTGGGCTTCCGCTCGGCGGAGCCTCAGGTGCTGCTGATGAAACAAGCCTCAAGCCCAACATCGCGAGCCGCTGTGCCGAAAGCTGTACAGCTTGTACAAAATCCCGCAGGAGCTGGAGAACAACAGCCCACGGACGATTGACGTCGATCAGCTCAAAGCTTGAATCGTGATTCCAGCTTGGTCGATGTGCTCCAGCAATCCCCGATGGCGGATCAGGTGACGCAACTGCAGATCGATGCGCCAGGGCAGAAGCAGATCGTCGAGCTGAGCACCCAGCACCAGCAGCTCAGCCAGCCCCATCTCCGGAGCCTCCAGGCAGAGGTCGACGTCGGAACCGGAATGCTGCCGCCCCAGGGCCCTGGAGCCGTACAACACCACCCGTTGAATAGCAGGCCGCCCAGCCAGAAGCGCCAGGATCTGGGCCGTGGCATCCTCTGGGAGTCCGGCAATGGTGGGACGGGCCAGGGCGTTGGGTTCGGTCATCGCCGTTGAGCGCGCTCCAGCAACAGCCCCTCCAGCTCCAGCAGTGCAGGCGCGTAGCAGTCCACGATCAGGGCCGCGATCTCGTGGGCCAACTCGGGGTTGTACGTGTGACTGGTGAGATTGCGGCTGCGGATCATCGCCATCCACGTGTCCTCGCTGCCGGCGGGCAGCAGCTCCCGCACCACCGCCTCCCGAACGGCATCGCGAGAGCCACTGATGCCACTGACCCCCTGATCCACCAGGTAGTCCTTGAGCAGCAACCAGCTGAGTTCATGGGTGAACTCAAATGCCTGAATCAGGCCCTGCTCCTCGAGTTCGCTCAGTGCTCGCTCCTGTGCCGTCTGGAGTGCTCGTTGCAATGTGGCCAGCGCCCGTCCGTAATTGTCCAGCCGCTGCAGCCAACGCACATCCGAGGCAGCCATGGTGGAGAGCAGGTATGAGCTCAGGCTAAGAACAGCGAGCGGGAAGCAGCACCTTCATACCGGCCGCGCGGGCCCAACAGCGTCCAAGTTCTGTACAGGCTGTACAGAATTTGGACAGCAAAAAACGGCAACACCCCAAGCACGGGCAACCGGAGCCAGCACACGGCTTCAACCCGGCAGCGCCGCCATCAAGCTGCCCATCTCCAGCGCCTGCAGGCCGTAGTTCCAGCCCAGGTTGCTCTTGATGCCGGCCCGCTCCAGGGCTTGCTGCAGCGTGTCGGTGGTGAGCACGCCGAAGATCACCGGCACGCCGGTGGCGCGGCTCACGGCCGCCACACCCTTGCTCACCTCGGCCACCACCACGTCGAAGTGGGGGGTGTCGCCGCGGATCACGGCCCCCAGGGTGATCACCACCTGGTAGCGACCGCTGGCCGCCAGGCGCTGGGCCACCAAGGGGATCTCGAAGCTGCCGGGCACCCAGGCGATGTCGAGCTGGGAGCTGGTGGCTGCGGTATCAATCCCGTGCCGGGTCAGGCAATCCAGACAGCCGCTCAACAGCTTGCCGGTTACCAGATCGTTGAACCGCGCCACCACAATGGCGATGCGGAGACCACTGGCACCGGTGAACGTGCCCTCGAAGCTGGCCACTGGATGGGGATGCGAATGCCTTCAGGCTACGCAGGCGGACTGAACGTCCTTAGACCACCCTGCTCAGACGACAAAGAAACTCACGCCCCAGTTGAGCAGCACCAGAGCCACCCAAGCGATGCCGCCCAGCAGGATCAGGCGGTTGGAGCGGCCCGAATCCTCACTGCTGGCGTAGAGCACCGGCACCGCCACGATCAGGGCGAACGACAGCACCACCAGGGCCAGAACGGTGAGGGTGTTGAGGATCTGCATGGATCAGCAGCGGCGCTGTGCCGGTCAGTTGGGGGATTCTCACACGCAGGCCCAGGCCTCCAGCACCGTTGCTTCACAACTCGATGCCAGCCCCCAAGAAGATCGATCAGGACTACGTTGTACGCAAGCGTGATCGATAGGCCATGGATGTCACCACGGTGTCGCCGAAGTTTCAGGTGGTCATCCCCCGCGGCGTGCGCGAGCAGATGGGCCTGAAGGCGGGGCAGAAGCTCCAGGTGGTGCCGCTACCAGGCCGAATCGAGCTGGTGCCCGTGGCAGCGCCTGGCTCACTGCGCGGCTTCGTGGCCGGACCGAACAGCTTCGACCGCGACCTGGATCGCGAGCTTGGCCATGGCTGAAACCCTCTGGCTGGTGGATTCATCAGGCTGGATCGAATATTTCACCGATGGCCCGAATGCCAGCTGCTTCGCCCCGGCCATCGAGCAGCCGAAGGGCCTGGTGGTGCCAAGCCTGAGTGTGTTGGAGGTGTATCGCTGGATGCTGCGTGGCCACGGCGAGGGGCCAGCCATTCAGGCGATCGCCCTGATGCGTCAGGGCACAGAAATTGCCCTGGATGCCGCGCTGGCTCTGCAGGCAGCCCAACTGGGTCTGCAATGGAAGCTGCCGCCCGCTGACAGCGTGATGCTGGCCACCGCCTGGGCCCACCAGGCCACCTTGCTCACCCAGGACGCCGACTTCGAGGGAATTCCCGACGTGGAGTTCATTCCCAAAAAAAGCTGAATAGTCCGGCAGAGCTGATCGGGCCAGCGCACCTACCATCAGCTCCCCCTGAGCAACCCCGTCGCCGTGGCCGCGGAAGCCGACCAGCAGCTTTCGCTCGCCGCCGCCCTGGGCCTGCCCGAGGAGCCCACGGCCCCCGCCCTCACCGGCGCGACGCGGCCCCGCACCCGCCAGCGCAAGGCCACGCCGGAAGCCGCGCCGGCCGCCAGCCCCGACTCCCCCACGGAGCCCGACTCCGGAGAGCCCGACTCCGACCTGCCCGCCTGGCACCACCACAGCCTGGTGGATCCTGAGCAGCTCACGCCGATGCTGCGCCACTACGTGGAGCTCAAGGCGGCCCATTCCGACCGGGTGCTGCTCTACCGCCTCGGCGACTTCTTCGAGTGCTTCTTCGAAGACGCCATCACCCTCTCGCGCCTGCTGGAGCTCACCCTCACCGGCAAGGAGGGCGGCAAAAGCATCGGCCGGGTGCCGATGGCGGGCATCCCCCACCATGCTGCCGAGCGCTACTGCGGCGAGCTGGTGCGCCGCGGCCTCAGCGTCGCCCTCTGCGACCAACTGGAAACCGCCGCCAGCAAAGCCCCCGCCAAGGGCGAACTGCTCAAGCGCGGCATCACCCGGGTGCTCACCCCCGGCACGGTGCTGGAAGAGGGCCTGCTGGCGGCCCGCCGCAACAACTGGCTCTGCGCCGTGGTGCTGGACAGCTCCGCCGCCCGCTGGGGCCTGGCGGTGGCCGATGTGAGCACCGGCGAGTTCCGGGTCACCGAGCGGGCCGGCAGTGCCGGCTTGCACCAGGAGCTGCTGCAGGTGGAGGCCGCCGAGGTGCTCTGGCCCGCCGCCAGCTTCGACACCGCCAGCACCGGCCCCACCTGGTGCCCCGAGGCCTTGCGGCTGACGCCCCTGCCCCGCACCCCCTTTGAGGCCACGGAAGCGTCCGCCACCCTCAAGCAGCGCTTCGGCCTGGCCAGCCTCGCTGGCCTGGGGCTGGGGGAGCTGCCCCTGGCCCTGCGGGCGGCCGGCGGCCTGGTGGCCTACCTCGACAGCACCCTCCAAGAAGGCCTCGTCCCCCTCGATCCCCCCACCACCTGGCACGCCGGCGACCAGCTGGTGCTCGATGCCGCCACCCGCCGCAACCTGGAGCTCACCAAAACCCAGCTGGGCGGCCAGCTCCAGGGGTCCCTGCTCTGGGCGCTGGATCGCAGCCACACCGCCATGGGCGGCCGCTGCTTGCGCCGCTGGGTGCAGGCGCCGCTGGTGGAGCGGGCGGCGATCCTGGAGCGCCAGGGAGGCGTCAGCGAGCTGGTGGCCCAGCGCTCCCTGCGGCTGGCGATCCGCCGGCTGCTGCGCCCGATGGGCGACCTGGAGCGCCTGGCCGGCCGCGCCGGTGCCGGCAGCGCCTCAGCCCGGGATCTGGTGGCCCTGGCCGATGGCCTCGAGCGATTGCCCCAGCTGGCCGCCCAGCTCGCTAACGCCACCAGCGCCCCCCTGCAGGCCCTGGCCCGCCCCTGGCCCGTGCTCGACGCCCTCGCCGCCGAGCTGCGCCACACCCTGCTCGATGCGCCACCGCTGTCGCTCACCGAGGGCGGCCTGATCCACGACGGCGTCGACCCGGCCCTCGACGAGTTGCGCAACCAGCTCGACGACCAGGACGCCTGGCTGGCCCAGCAGGAGGCCGAGGAGCGCCGGCTCAGCGGCCTCAGCAGCCTCAAACTCCAATACCACCGCACCTTCGGCTACTTCCTAGCGGTGTCTAAGGCCAAGGCGGCAGCGGTGCCGGAGCACTGGATCCGCCGCCAAACCCTGGCCAACGAGGAGCGCTTCGTCACCCCGGCCCTGCGCCAACGCGAAGGCGCCATCCAGCAGCTCAAGGCCCGCGCCGCCCAGCGCGAATACGAACTGTTCTGCGCCCTGCGGGCCCAGGTGGGCGAGCAGGCCGCCGCCATTCGCCACGCGGCCCGGCTGGTGGCCGAGCTCGATGCGATCGCCTCCCTGGCCGAGGTGGCCGCCACCGGCGGCTACTGCTGCCCCGAGCTCACCGACCCCACCGGCCCCGAGGCCCGCCTGCTGCAGATCGAAGCCGGCCGCCACCCGGTGGTGGAGCAGCTGCTGGTGGAGGAGCCCTTCACACCCAACAGCGTGGTGCTGGGCGATGCCGGCCCCGACCTGATCATCCTCACCGGACCCAACGCCAGCGGCAAGAGCTGCTACCTCCGCCAAACCGGCCTGCTGCAGCTGATG
>JBIPLV010000125.1:0-5481 GCA_044369475.1 Cyanobium sp.
CGAACTCAGCCACCTGCTGGCTAGTGATCAAGTCACCCCCGTAGCCTTGGGGATGCACAGTCGCCGACTGGTGGAACGCATGGTGCGCCATCGCCTGGGCTGGAGCAAAGCAGGGCTCTATCGAGGGCTGCAGGCCCTGCAGCACAGCGATCTGAGCCCCTGGCTCTTGAGCTGCTTGCACCAGGTGAGGGTTTTCGGCAACTGGATGGGCCATCCTTCTCCCCCCGAGAAGCGGCAATCCGTCACTCCCGTGGACCTCGCCACCATGCTGGCCGCGCTGCACCGCGTGCTGGAGAGTTACCCATGGCGCTAATTCGCAAAGGGATCGCTGCCGTAGGGGCCGCATTCACCGTTCTGCTGCCAGGTGTCGCAGTGGCCGCCGATGGCTACTGGCTGGATCAATACAACGCCCTGTTGTTTATGGGGCTGTTCCGGCTGGACGCGGAACTCGAAGAAATGAAGCAGAAGGGAGCTGCGGTGGTGATGGTGCATGCCGATAGCCTGCCGGATCCGCTGTTGCGCTGGATCGCCTGGCGTGCCAACCGGACCAAGCTCATGCCAGTGGCCTGGATTCAGCGCCCGAACGTCGCCAACCTGGCGCGGGTGGGGCAGGTGGCTGGATACAAGGCACTGCAGGTGGATGACCACTTCTTTGCCAAACCGCCGGTTTCGCTGGCCAACCTCCGGTCGCAATTGGGCGGCCGTCAGTTGTGGTGCTCCTTCCAGCCAGGCCAGTACAGCTGGCGAGCAGCCCGGCACTGCGACCATGTCGATATCCAGCTGTACCGCAACGCCTGTCGCTCCACCGTCAACGCCGCATACCGTCTTGGGGTGGCCGGGCGCAGGGATACGGCGATCGCGGTGTATCACGATGGCTCAGAGGTCGACGAGCGCGGCCTGCGTTGCCACCGCGAAGCTTTCCAACGCAGTGGTAATCGGCTGTTCGTGTTCAAGTGGAAGAATCCCGAACATTGGCTCTCCCCTTACACCAGGGGGCTCTGGCAGATGCTGTCCAGGCTTCGCCACCCAGCCTCGGTTCCCAAGCTATGAGCCAGATGCAGCAATCCTGGCCGATGTGGCGAGAGCGGTTTCGCGCCCGTGTGGCGCGACCCCTGCCAGAGATTGAAGCTCCAAGACTCACCGCAGTTCAGGCCCGCTGTCTGGGGCGTTCCCTGGCCATCTTTCAGGTGGGGGAAGCGGGTGAGGGTCGAATCGCCATGCAGATACAGAGCTATCGCGGCCCTGGCATCACCAGGGCCTACTGCGATGCGCTGGGCCTGTTCGTGGCGGAAGAAGCCCGTCATGGCCGCATGCTTGCGGAGCTTGTGGATGCTCTGGCCGCACCCCGACTTTCTGCAGCCTGGACGGACGTGCTGTTCACCGCTCTGCGGAGGTTGATGGGCATCCGCTTCAAGCTCTTGGTGTTGATGGCCGCTGAGGTTGTCGGCCTCAGCTTCTATCAGTTGATTGCAACCCATCTGGAACCAGGTGGCTTTCGTGGGGCCCTGGAGCAGATCTGCCAGGATGAAAAAGATCATCTGCTGTTTCATGCAGACTTTTTTCAAAGTCAGCTGATCTCAGCGCTGGATCGCTTGGTGTTTCGCTTGCTCTGGCCATTGATCAGCCAACTTGCCCTTGCTGTGGCATGCTTCGATCATCGCCAGACCCTCTCGTCACTGGAAATTCGCAGGCTGATGTTTCTCGAAAGTGGCAGGCGATTTATCTCTCAGACATCAGATCACTGCTTTTCCGCTGATTCTTTGCTGTTGCGGCCAGAACGCCATAGGGCTTCTGCTGAATAGAGCACCAGAAACTCAGAGAGCAGGAACCAGACCCCCTCAAATCCCACATTGATGCGATGACGGAGTTCTTCGTGGGGCCTTTTCAGGGCAACAGCCTGCTCAAGAGCGATGTAGTCCTTGACAGACCAGTAGCCGAAATAAACGGAGAATGAAAGCCCTTGGACAAGGATCAGTGCATAAAACGCTTTTCTGATCATGTCTGGCAATAGCTCTTTTGCTCCACCATTTTCCATCAGATTGGTACAGAGTCTGCATGACTTCACGAAGAGTCATCTGCTGGAGAGTGGTATCTGTCGCAAGGTGCAGATGACGTGGCGGTGGCTGCAACTATGTTTGTCAGTTATTCAAGTGCTGACGCCTCACCGGCTGACTTGATCTACACCTATCTGCAGTAGCACGCCATTCGGTCCGGTGCCTGCGGCAGCGGCCTGAAAACACCATCAGATCCCAGCAGGACCTTCTGCTGCGATCCGCTCACTTGCATCCAGGCACCCGTGCCTCGGCTCTCGAAGGTGACCTGGCGCCGATCGGGATTAACGCCGTACTGATCGAACCAGGTGCGCTCGCGACGGTTCCAGCTCAGGAACCCTTTGGCACGGAAGCGCCTGAGCTCAGCGGCCGCCCAGTCTTCTGCGCGTTCCCGGGCCCACGCGCGCTCTTCTGCGCTCTCACGGGGGGTGCAGAACGCTAGGGGGACCTCTCTGACGCCGTACACAGCCGGCATGTAGCGGATGGTGAGAAAGGGTTCGATCGGTTCATCCGCCCAGGCCTCCCAGACAACGCGCTCACGCTCGAGTTGCTCCAGGGCCTCGGCCTGATCCAGCTCGAGGCAGCGGCGAAGCTCCGCTGGATCGGGCTGCAGCTCAGCGATCAGCCTCTGGAGCCAGTGATCGCTGATCGGCTCTCCCAGTTCGAAAGCGCGGATCAGGCTGCCCACCTTGGAGAGGTTGCTGGCGCCAAGGCGAGCAGCCAGCTGAGCGGGCCTGAGGTCACGCTGGTGCCGCAGGGCGGCGAGATGACGCGAGAGATGGCTGCTGCGGCGAACACCGAAAGACATGACGATTCGGGATGGCGTTCCTGCTCATCAACCCCTCGGGGTTCCAGGATTGACCACCTTGCCCAGCAGGAACAGACGGCAGGTTGGTGACCGGCAATCCCCTGGAGGATTGGCGCCGGTGCTCGGGATGAACGGAGCGAACTCCTGCATTGAAGGTAAGAGCCCTGGACGCAGAACCCTTGAACCGCCGTGCGAACAACGACGCGTTGATGAGCCCTTTGCAGGATTCAGAGGCCTTCTGAGTGCCCGGTGTCAACTACATAGGCGCGAACAGTCAGGAACAGGCGGTTGTCGCAGAGCGGGCATGGCGCCCAGCTGCAGGCCGGCGGCCTGCCATCGCGATGCCGCTGATCGCGATCAGGTTGGTCAGCAGGAACCAAATGTCCTCAGCGAAGACGTTGATGCGATGGCGCAGCTCGACCTGCGGATCGCGCTGCTAGACGGCGTTGATCAGTGCGGCGTACACCGGGATGAGCGTCAAAGCGATCATCACTGACAACGAGGCTCCGTAGACGATCAACAGGCGGGGGATCAGACGTTTCATCGGGACACACCGGGATGGGAGCAATCAGAGCGAACCTCCTCCTTCAGCTGCGCCAGCAGAACCTTGGCATCGGGGCTGCTCCTGCGGGCATAAGCCAGATGGAATCGGCTGAGGTTGCAAGTGGTGGTGGCCGCATCCGCCGCCAGCTGGTCTGTGAAGAAGTCGAGATGGGCCTGGGCGTACTCGCTGCACTCGTCAGTGCTGCGGAAGGTTCCATCGCGAATCTCCCTCCAACAGGACGCCACTGCCCATTGCTCCTGATGGTCTTGGCCGAAGCCATCGGGTTCAGATGGGGAGGTCGCCAGTAGCCAAAGGAACCAGAGCACCAGCGCGATGGAGGCTGCACCGGCCAATGCTCCCAGGGTTAACAGCAGGCGCAAAAAGAGCTTCATGCAGCGATTGTGGTGTGCTACTGGACGCTGCAATAGCGCTTATCGAAGCGCTGCATGGCGAAGTTCGCATCGGGTGCAGCAAAGACCACACCCAGTAACTCACGGGTTGCGTTGCGGTTGCCGCAAGCAATGTCGGCAACACCAAAGAGTGCAACGGTCAGCGGGTTGTATTTGATGCTGTCGTACTGGTTGGAGGTGCGAAGCTCACTGATCAATGTGCGGATCCAGCTACGGCGGGCGTGGTCGTTTTCAACACCTGCTTTCACAGCATGGGGAGCAGCGAGCATGGCTCCAGCGAACAAACCAGCGATGGCGGTGAAGGATTTAAGAATCATCTGGAATTCATTAATGGAATCGGTAGAAAGGGCGGCAGAGGCTGCCGCCTCAGCCTTAGGGGGTGCAATCACCGGTTGTGCGCCGCACGTTGAAAAGGAATAGGTCGACCATGCTCTCCTTACACGACTTCTTCGAGGAGTTGTGTTCGATCGGTGTAGGTGCGCTGGTGGTGATCACGGTAGGTGGGACAACCACAGGAGCGCTGCTTGGAGAGGAATAGTAGCTGGGGTTGTAGTACTGATGCTGCTGTGCATGAGCGGGAGCCATGGCGGCAATAGCCAGTGCCAGGGTTACGGTGGTTTTCATTGGTTTAGCTTGGTTTGTTGTTGGTTTGAAGGGTGTGGGCACGATGCCAGCGGTGATTACTCACTCATCGGCATCCAATCCTCGATGAACTCACCCCTAGGGCCAATCCAAGGGGTACGGACCAGCTATAGGAATCGGGCTTTGAATAAGCCGCTGCGATTGCGCCTCCAAGCAAGCCGTTGAAGATGGTGGCGTTGCGATCACAGCGGGGTGTTGCCTGGGGATAGCCTGCATCCACGCTTGCCCCATAACGGCCAAAACCAGCACCGCAGGGCACAGCGATCCGGCTTGTTCGAACAAAGCCGTTCTGGTAGCGACCATCAGGAGTGATGTAAGCAGGGATGTACTGCTCAGTGTTGCGATAGCACTCGTCTTGCACACTGGTTTGCTGCGCCCCAGCATCGGTCGGTAGCAGGACCCAACCACTGGTCAGCAGCAAACCACAGCCGCTGGCAAGAAGCTTGATCGTCGGTGAATGACGTCGGCCAATGGGTTGCATGGGGTCAGGCTTGAGGTGAGAGTGGATCAATTGCAGCCACTCTGGAAGGACCACCCCCCCTGATGCCTTGATCACGTGCGAAGCACCGGCACCGCAGCCAAAACCGCAGTCAAAACCATTGCTGCGAGCCGTTCTAAGGCACCAAGGGAAATCCTCTGGAGTCAAAAGAAGTGCAATGGACACCGAACCACCCGACTTGGTGACCAGTTATCGCCACAACGCACGGCCCACGGTCCAAATGCCAGGTGTCAACTCCGTAGGCGGCCGCGTACTCGAATGTCGTCAAACAGTCCGAACCTTTGAGCAATAGATCCGGGGCTTCCCACGCTAAGCCGCCGGCTGGGGGCAGGTACCCCTACCTGGCGCACTGGAGCGGAAATACACCTCAGCCTCGCGTGAGTGGATCTGGCAATGGGTCTTCCCACAGGTCACGCGCTGGCGCAATCGCGACACCAATGAGCAGGGACGTCACCATCTGGATCCATCGGTGATCCAGCGATCGGTGCATGCCGCTGTACGCGCTGCAGGGATCAGCAAGCCAGCAA
>JBIPLV010000126.1:0-5457 GCA_044369475.1 Cyanobium sp.
GAAGGGGGGTCAAGGACGGGGCGCCGTTTCCGGCTACGAGGCCGGCTTACGTTGCTTCCGCTGCAGACCCCCCATGTCGAAAAGGGAGTCAGATCAGAAAACTGTAAAAGGCAGTGACCAACACGGCAGTCCTTTGGCATTCTAGGCCGATTTGCGCCGATTCAGCCCGATTCGGCGGACGACGGAGCCAGGGCCATCGGTGCCGCCGCAGGCGGTAGGGGCCAGATCCCGCGCACCTGCTCCAGCAGCTGCTGGGCTTGCTCTTCCCGCTCCCCGGGGGTAGTGCCTTCCAGCAACAAGGTGACATGGCCCAGCTTGCGCCCAGGGCTGGAACCCTGCTTGCCATACCAATGCACCGTGGCCAGGGGCAAGGCCGCGAGGGCGTCGCGTTGGCTTTGGTAGTCGGCGTCGGAGCTCTCAAACCCGAGCAGATTCACCATCAGGGCTCCGGGCACCTGCAACTCCACGGGTCCCATCGGCAGGTCAGCAACGATGCGCACCTGCTGCGCAAACTGACTGGTGTGAGCCGCTTCGATCGTGAAGTGGCCGGAGTTGTGGGTGCGTGGGGCAATCTCATTGACCTGGAGTCCGCCCGGTCCGTAGAAGAACTCAATCGACAGCACCCCCACGTAGTTGATGGCGGTGAGCAGGGAGGCGGCGATGTTGCGGGCGTAGGCCTGCACCGCATGGGGCACGGACGCCGGTGCCAGCACCCAGTCACACACCTGCTGATGCTGGTGGGTCTGCACGAGCGGGTAGCACTGCAGATTGCCGGCCCGGTCGCGGCAGGCGAGCTGGGAAAGCTCCAGCTCAAAGGACACCAGCTCTTCGAGGATCCAGTCGCTCGCGGGAATACGGACCAGCAGTGCCTGGAGATCCTCTGGCCCCTGAAGCACGGCGGTGCCCTTGCCGTCGTAGCCGCCGGTGGAGGCCTTGGCCATCAGGGGATAGGAGAAGCCTGCCGGCAGCACCCCATCGGAGGGCAGATCACACCACCGGGGAGCCGGCAAACCCAACTGCTGCAGCAACTGACGTTGGCTGCGCTTGCTCACCAATGGCGAGAGCGCTTCCAGGCTGGGCAGGAAACAGATGCCGTCAAAACTGAGCGGCGCCAGGGCCGGCAGGTCGACCCACTCGTTTTCGAAGGTGATGGCGCAGCAGCGACGGGCCAGCTCGCGGGTGGCGGCGACATCGTCGAGCTCGGCCAGCACCACAGTGGTGGCGAGCGCTGTGGCCGGGTCATGGGCCCCCGGGGTTTGCACATGCAGGGGAACCTGCAGCTGTTGGGCCGCGGACGCCAGCATCAAGGCCAGCTGGCCGCCACCCACCACGCCAATGGAGGGCATCAAGGGCGAGGCTGTTGGCTCAGCCATAGGGGTTGGCAGAGTCGGGAATCGCCCCTTCTCGATGGCAATCCATCAGGTTACGGCGCCAGGGGGGTCAGCTCAATCCACGGTCGCCGGCGAACAGATACCGCACCAGGCTGAGCAGGAGCACGATCAGAAACAACGCCAGACCGATCGTGCAGGCGTAGCTGATCTCCAGCTCCGCGAAGGCCTGGTCGTAGACGTAATAAACCAGTGTGCGCGTGGAGTCGGCCGGTCCGCCTTGGGTCATCAGGTAGACCTCCTCAAACACCTTGGTGGCGGCAATGGCTGAAATCACCGCCACCAGGGTGATGTAGGGGCGCAGCAAGGGAAGGGTGATGTCGAGGTGCTTGCGCAGGCCCTCGCTGCCATCGAGCGCCGCCGCTTCGTAGAGATCGGGGGAGATGCCCTGCAGGCCGGCCAAAAAGATCACCATGTAGTACCCCAGGCCCTTCCACAGGGTGACGAGCATCACCGAAGGCAGCGCCAGCAGCGGCGAGGTGAGGAAACCGATGGGTTGAAAGGACGCGCCCAACAGCGTGCTCAACCAACCGTTCACCAGCCCGTTTTCGGCGTAGATCCAGCGGAAGGCGATCGCCGCCACCACGATCGACACCAACACCGGCGTGTAGAAGGCGCCGCGGAACCAATGAATCCCCGGCAGCTGGCGGTTGACCAGCACCGCCAGGGCCAGGGCGCCGATCACGATCGGGGGAACGACCCCCACCAGGTAGAGAAAGGTGGTGCCGGTGACCCGGAAAAACATTGGATCGGCCAGCAGCCGCCGCACGTTGGCCAGGCCCACAAAGCGCAGCGGCTCACTCACATCCAAGCCAGCCTGGCTGACGCTCATCACCAGGGCCATCGCCGCCGGGATCAGCACCGACAGCCCGATCAGCACCAGAGCCGGAAGCAGAAAACCCCAGGCCGTGGCCGTGCGGGGGGTGGAGAGAGCCATGAACGACACCAGGTCGCTCCATTGTGGAACCCGCTGCTGCAGAGCTGTTCCAGGGACGGCTTTAGCCTCAAGCGACGCCCTCCCCTGCCGATGACTGCGACCCCAGCCGCCTGCCCGCTGCGCACCATCGAGGTGGCGCTCAGCGCCAACCCCTATCCGGTGGTGATCGGCACCGGCACCTTGGCCAGCCTGGGCGAGCAGATCCGCGCCCGCGGCATGAAAGAAGGCACCAAGGTGCTGATGGTGACCAACCCCGTGGTGCAGGAGCACTACGGCGCCACCGCCCTGGCCAGCCTCCAGGCCACCGGCTTCGAGGCCAGCACCCTGGTGATCGATGCCGGTGAAGACCAGAAAACCCCCGCCACCGTGGCCCAAATTCACGACGCCGCCTTCGCCCGCAAGCTGGAGCGCGGCTCCTTGATCGTGGCCCTCGGCGGCGGAGTGGTGGGCGACATGGCGGGCTTTGCCGCCGCCACCTGGCTGCGTGGCATCGCCGTGGTGCAGGTGCCCACCACGCTGCTGGCGATGGTCGATGCGGCCATCGGCGGCAAAACGGGCGTCAACCATCTGGGTGGCAAGAACCTGATCGGTGCCTTCCACCAGCCGCGGCTGGTGCTGATCGACCCCACCACCCTCACCACCTTGCCGGAGCGGGAATTCCGAGCGGGCATGGCCGAGGTGATCAAGTACGGCGTGATCGGCGACGCCGCGCTATTTGGCGAGATGGAGGCGGCCGGCAGCATCAGCTCCATGACGGCCGTGGGGCCCGCGCTGCTGCAAACCCTGCTGGAGCGTTCGGCCGCCGCCAAGGCCCGCGTCGTTGCCGCGGATGAGCAGGAGGGCGGACTGCGGGCGATCCTCAACTACGGCCACACCCTGGGCCACGTGGTGGAAACCCTGTGCGGCTATGGCACCTGGCTGCATGGCGAAGCGGTGGCCATCGGCATGGCCACCGCCGGTGAGATCGCCGTGGCCATGGGGCTTTGGAGCGCTGCCGAGCAGCAACGCCAGCTGGCCCTGATCGCAGCGGCCGGCCTGCCCCACCGCTGGCCGGAACTGGACCCCGAAGCCGTGCTCAGCTGCCTCCAGGGCGACAAAAAAGTGCGAGACGGCCAGGTGCGCTTCGTGTTGCCCACCGCAATCGGCAGCGTGGAGATCCGCAGTGACGTGAGCGAGGCGACCATCCGCCGCGCGCTCTAAGCCTCCCCATAGGCGTCTTCCAGAGCCGTTTCCAAGGTGGTGATCAGCAGCACCAGAGCCGCCCGGGAGTCGAGGTCGGGGCCCGTCACGGCAGAGATCCAGCGATGACACAGGCCCTCGATCTGCTGAAACAGGTCGCCGCCAGCAGCCAGGGTGGCCATCACGCGCTCCACGCTCTCCTCATCGGCCTCCGGCGGCAAGCCCACCACATAGCGGCGCCCGTCATCACCGACGTAGGTGAGCTGACCCTGCTCATCCAGCACCGGCGTGGCATGGGGCGTGATCGGCGGCGGTGGTTCCGGCTCGAGGCCGTCATCGGCGCGATCATCGGGTTGGTCCCCGGAGTGATCCCCAGGTTGCTCTGTGGGTTTATTCACCATCACCCAAGCCCGGGGCCACCACTCCCTCCTAACTAAGGCCGCTAGCCCGGTTTGCCAATCGTCTGAAGGCGCCGATCAGCAGCCCTGATCCTTCCGCGGTTGGTGGCCGAGGGAACCTTGCACACTGACGCTGCGCTGGGCATGGTGAGAGGCCCGGACGATCTCGCGATGAGCTGGAGCGAACTGGAACGGTTGGTGGACGACGCCGAAGCCGACGCCCCGGTGCAGCGGGCGCTGCGGCATTGCCGCTCCCAGCAAGAGTTGGTGCTCGCTGGCCGCCGGCTGGGCTACCGGATCACCCGGGTCGACCTGCTGCGGGCCTGGCAACTCCACTGCCAGGAGCAGCCGTTGCATCAGGGCCGGGGCTGATCAGGCGTCCCGCCGATCCAGGGCATTGCGGGGCGGATGGCCGTCGCCGCGGTGCAGCAGGCGCTCCCAGCGGTTGAGCTGACGCAGCAGCAGCGCCGTGAGGCCCAGGGCCACCAGCAGGGCCACACGGGCTGCGGCCCCCGGCAGCCAGGCCGCCAGCACCAGCTCGAGCCCAAGGGCCACCAGCACCAGCGGCCGCCAGCGGCGCACACCCCGCAGGGCACCGGAGCAGGCCCGGCAATGGCGGGTGTGGCTGTCGTAGCGGTCCATCAAGGCCGCCCGACCCCACCGCTCGGGCAGGGCGCCGCCGGGACTAGGCGGTCCGGCGATGGTGGTCACCCAGTTGTGCAACGCCTGCACATAAACGTCGGCGCTGGTGGGCAGAAAGCAGGCCTGGGCCAAGGCGCCACTGCCGCCCCGCGCGGCCAGCACCCGCTCCTGCCCGTGCAGAAACACCTGGTCGTCTTCGAGCACCGTGTGGTTGCCGAGGTGCTGCAGCCACACCGGCCGGGCCCGCAGCAGCAGCCGCGGCAACGCCGAGCGGAATTGGAAGGGAAAGCGGGCAAACAGGCGGCATTCCCCGGCCCGGATCGGCGTCGCGTACACGACGGTCATGAAGCGGGCGAACCCCTTGGCGGTGAGGTCGTGCCACATCAGGCCAGGGGCCACGAAGGTGGTGAACTGGCTGCCGAGCTTGCCCCGCCGCGGCCCCTCCGGCCAGCTCAGGGTGAACCCCTCGTGCCCGGAGCTGGTGAGCTGGGCGGCCACCGGCGCGGCGTTCTGGCGTCGGCCCACGGTGCGGTGATGGGTGAAGGGCACGTGGCTCACATCGAGCACGTTCTCCAGCAGGGTGAGGGCATCCATCGGCAGGTCGCGGAAGGTGTCCTGCACCAGCCAGCCGGGCTCCTCCAGCACCGGCACGAGCGGCAGGGGGGCCGCTGCAGCCTGCTCCGGATCGCCGGCGAACACAAACAGCAGTCCCTGGCCGCTGGCGGTGGCGTAGGAATGGCAGGCACTGCGGTTGCTGGCGCAGGCGGTGGTGGCCGCCTCGGGCTCCGCCTGGGGGATGGCGGTGCAACGGCCCTCACCGTTGAAGCTCCAGCCGTGATAAGGGCACTCCAACTCGCCCCGGTCATTGAGCCGGCCTTCGCTGAGGGGCACGAGCCGGTGGGGGCACACATCG
>JBIPLV010000038.1:0-17922 GCA_044369475.1 Cyanobium sp.
CGTGGCCGACCCCTGCGTCGGCAATCTGGCCACCCCCGTTAACAGCAGCTATTTCAGCCGGGCCTTCCTGAACGCCCTGCCGGCCTATCGTCCGTCGCTCTCCCCCAACCGACGCGGACTGGAAGTGGGCATGGCCCACGGCTTCTTCTTGTACGGCCCGTTCACGATCTGCGGACCGCTGCGTCTCACCGAGTACGCCAGCACGGCGGGCCTGCTGGCCACCATCGGCCTGGTCTCGATCCTCACGGTGTGCCTGTCGATCTACGGCACTGCCGGCAACGGACCCAACATCCAGCCCGCTGACGCCACCATCGACAACCCTCCAGCCGACCTGTTCACCAAAGCAGGCTGGGCTGAATTTGCCAGCGGCTTCTGGCTGGGCGGTTGCGGCGGCGCCGCCTTTGCCTGGTTTCTCGCCGGCACGGCCATTGTGGCTCCGCTGGTGAACATCGCCGGCGGCGTCTGGAGCGTCGGCTGAGCCCGAGCCTCCAAACCAGTCACACCATCAAATCCCAGCCCCGCTTTGGCGGGGCTTTTTTCATGCGTGGGTGCACTGAAGCGATCAGCGCCAACATTGGGGCAGACCCGATGCTCGATGGTTCGATGCCAGACGCTTTTACGCCAACCCGCTCCATGCCAACCCGCGATCGCCAACACAGGCTGCTGCAGTTCAGCCTGGCGCTACTGGGCAGCGGCGTCCTGCTCGCTGCCTGCCAGAAAGGTGGCCCCCCGTTTCCAGCCCAACCAACGCCGCCGTCCCCTAATGCAGCGGGCCAGCCCCAGGCGGATCAACAGGCAGAAGCAGCCAAGCTGGCGCAGCAACGGATCGAGCAAGCAGCCCTGAAGCAAGGCTGGAGCGCAGGCCACCGCGCCACCGTGACCTGCCTACAAGGAGAACGCGCCCAGACCGACGGCAATGAGCTGCGCTGCGAAGACCAGGCCTACGTGGAGCAGAACTACAGATCGACCAACAACCGCTGAGCCGTGGATCGTGCGCGGTTTGAAGCAACCGAATCAAAGCCCATAAAAAACCCCGGCTTGCGCCGGGGTTGAATCGTCCCTCAAGGAGAAGGCAAGGGCTGAAGGATCAGCCGAACTTGCCCGAGGTGGAGGCAATCAGGAAGGCGGCGTACGTGAGGATGTAGCCGATCGTGAAGTGGGCCAAGCCCACCACGCGAGCCTGCACGATCGAGAGAGCGACGGGCTTATCGCGCCAGCCCACCAGGTTGGCGAGCGGGGTGCGCTGATGCGCCCAGACGATGGTCTCGATCAGTTCCTGCCAGTAACCGCGCCAGGAGATCAGGAACATGAAGCCGGTGGCCCACACCAGGTGACCGAACAGGAACATCCAGGACCAGACGGCCAGGTTGTTGCTGCCAAACGGGTTGTAGCCGTTGATCAGCTGGGAGGAATTGAGCCACAGGTAGTCGCGGAACCAGCCCATCAGATAGGTGCTGGATTCGTTGAACTGGGCCACGTTGCCCTGCCAAATGGCGAGGTGCTTCCAGTGCCAGTAGAAGGTGACCCAGCCGACGGTGTTCAGGGCCCAGAAGACGCTCAGGTAGAAGGCATCCCAGGCGCTGATGTCGCAGGTGCCGCCACGGCCGGGGCCGTCGCAGGGGAAGGAGTAGCCGAAGTCCTTTTTATCGGGCATCAGCTTGGAACCCCGGGCATCCAGGGCACCCTTCACCAGGATCAGGGTGGTGGTGTGCAGACCCAGCGCAATGGCGTGGTGCACCAGGAAGTCGCCAGGACCGATCTGCAGGAACAGGTCGTTGCCGCCATTGATGGCATCAATCCAGCCGGGCAGATACACGGCACTGGCAGTGCTGGCCGCGCTAGCGGAGTTGGAGAGCAGCACATCCATGCCATACATCGCCTTGCCGGAAGCGGCTTGGACGAACTGGGCAAAGACGGGCTCCACCAGGATCTGCTTCTCGGGCGTCCCGAAGGCCACGACCACGTCGTTGTGGACGTAGAGACCCAGGGTGTGGAAGCCGAGGAACAGGGAGACCCAGCTCAAGTGGCTGATCAGGGCTTCCTTGTGCTCGAGCATCCGAGCCAACACGTTGTCCTTGTTGGCTTCCGGGTCGTAATCGCGGATGAAGAAGATCGCACCGTGGGCAAACGCACCGCACATCAGGAAGATGGCGATGTACTGGTGGTGGGTGTACAGCGCAGCTTGCGTTGTGTAGTCCTTGGCGATGAACGCGTAGGACGGCATCGCATACATGTGCTGGGCCACCAGGCTGGTGACCACACCCAGAGCTGCCAGAGCCAGACCGAGCTGGAAGTGCAGCGAGTTGTTGATCGTGTCGTAGAGACCCTTGTGGCCGGCGCCGAGGTCACCAGGGGTGCCCTTGGGCGGGTTGTGGGCTTCGAGGATCTCGCGGATCGAGTGACCGATACCGAAGTTGGTCCGGTACATGTGGCCGGCGATCACAAAGATGCAACCGATGGCCAGGTGGTGGTGGGCGATGTCCGTGAGCCACAGAGCTTCCGTCTGGGGGTGGAACCCGCCGAGGAAGGTGAGGATCGCGGTGCCAGAACCTTCAGCCGTGCCGAACTGTTGATAAACAGTGTCGGGGTTTTGGGCATAGACACCCCAGTTGCCGGTGAAGAACGGAGCCAGACCAGCGGGGTGCGGCAGCACGGAGAGGAAGTTGTCCCAACCCACGTGCTGACCACGAGCCTCAGGAATGGCCACATGAACCAGGTGACCGGTCCAGGCGATGGAGCTGAAACCGAACAGCACCGCCAGGTGGTGGTTGAGCCGGGATTCAGCGTTCTTGAACCAGGCCAAGGAAGGCCGGAACTTGGGCTGCAGGTGGAGCCAGCCAGCAAACAAAGCCCAGGCCGACAGGATCATCATGAAGATGGAACCCTGGTAGAGCTCGGCGTTGGTGCGCATGCCGATCGTGTACCACCAGTGGTACAGACCCGAATACGCAATGTTCACCGGAGAGGAGGCGCCCGCCTGGGTGAAGGCAGCAATCGCGCCTTGGCCAAAGTGGGGATCCCAGATCGCGTGCGCGATGGGACGGACATGCAGCGGATCGGCGACCCACTGCTCAAAGTTGCCCTGCCAGGCGATATGGAACAGGTTGCCCGAAACCCAGAGGCCAATGATGGCCAGGTGACCGAAGTGGGTAGAGAACAGCTTTTGGTAAAGCCGCTCCTCGGTCATGCCGTCGTGGCTCTCGAAATCGTGAGCCGTGGCAATGCCGTACCAAATACGGCGGGTTGTCGGGTCCTGTGCCAGACCCTGGCTGAACGAAGGAAATTTCGTTGCCATTGGGAAAGGTCAGGAAAGGTCAGCCGACCGCGACGATGCGGGCCAGGAAAAATGCCCAGGTTGTTGCGATACCGCCCAACAAATAGTGAGCGACACCGACGGCACGACCCTGGGTGATGGACAGCGCCCGCGGCTGGATGGCGGGTGCAACCCTCAGCTTGTTGTGAGCCCAGACAATGGACTCGATCAGTTCTTGCCAGTAGCCGCGGCCACTGAACAGGAACATCAGGCTGAAGGCCCAGATGAAGTGGGCTCCGAGGAACATCAGACCGTAAGCACTGGAGCTCGAGCCGTAGCTGTTGATCACCTGTGCGGCCTGGGCCCAGAGGAAGTCCCGCAGCCAACCATTGATGGTGATGGCGCTTTGGGCGAAGTTGCCATTGGTGATGTGCTGGACGCTGCCGTCAGCGTTGACGGTGCCCCACACGTCGCTCTGCATCTTCCAGGAGAAGTGGAAGATGACGATCGACAGGGAGTTGTACATCCAGAACAGGCCGAGGAACACGTGGTCCCAAGCCGACACTTGGCAGGTGCCGCCACGGCCGGGGCCGTCGCAGGGGAAGCGGAAGCCCAGATTCGCCTTGTCGGGGACGAGGCGGGAGCTGCGCGCATACAGCACACCCTTCAGCAGGATCAGCACCGTCACGTGGATCGTGAAGGCATGGATGTGGTGGACCATGAAGTCGGCCGTTCCCAGGGGGATCGGACCGGCGGCCACCTTGCCACCCACGGCCACCACAGTGCCGTTGAACACTTCGCTCACCCCCGCCAGGGCGTTGGGAGCGGTGCTACCGGCAGCGGCGGCGTGAAGACCCTGGATCCACTGCGCGAAGACAGGCTTCAGGGCAATGGCGGAATCGCTGAACATGTCCTGGGGACGACCCAAGGCACGCATGGTGTCGTTGTGGATGTAGAGGCCGAAGCTATGGAAGCCCAGCCAGATGCACACCCAATTGAGGTGGCTGATCAGGGCATCACGGGCCTTCAACACCCGGTCGAGCACGTTGTCAACGTGCTTGGCAGGGTCGTAATCGCGAATCATCGCGATGGCGGCGTGGGCGCCAGCACCCACGATCAAGAAGCCACCAATCCAGGTGTGGTGGGTGAAGATCGACAGCTGGGTGGGGTAGTCGATGCCGATGTAGGGATACGGCGGCATCGCATACATGTGCTGAGCCACGATGATGGTCAGCGACCCCAGCAGGGCCAGGTTCACAGCCAGCTGGGCATGCCAGCTGGTGGTCATGAACTCGAAGAGTCCGTCATGACCATTGGGAGCGGGGAACAGCAGGGGATCACCCTTTTGGCCCTCGAGGATCTCCTTGATGCTGTGGCCGATGCCCCAGTTGGTGCGGTACATGTGGCCAGCCACGATGAACAGCACCGCGATCGCCAGGTGGTGATGGGCGATGTCGGTCATCCACAGGCTGCCCGTCACAGGATTCAGACCACCTTTAAAGGTGAGGAAATCGCTGTAGGCCGCCCAGTTGCCCGTGAAAAAGGCTGAGACGCCCGCCCCGAAACCGGGGAACAGCTGGGCAATCACGTCCTGATTCAGGAACTCGTGGGGCAGGGGGATGTCGGCATAGGTGGCGATGGTCTTGCCATTGAGTGCCAGCGGCTTGCCGGCATCGATGGCCTCCATCAGCGCATTGGTGGGCAGGGACACATGCAGGAGGTGTCCTGTCCAGGACAGGGAGCCGAGACCAAGCAGACCGGCCAGATGGTGGTTGAGCATCGACTCAACGTTCTGGAACCACTCAAGCTTGGGGGCTGCCTTGTGGTAGTGGAAGACGCCTGCATTGAGCATCAGGCCGGCCATCACCAAAGCGCCGATGGCCAGGGCCAGCAGCTGGGTTTCGTTGGTGATGCCCCAGGCCCTCCACACATGGAAGAGACCGGAGGTGATCTGAATGCCGTGGAAGCCGGCACCCATATCGCCATTGAGAATTTCCTGGCCAAAGATCGGCCAAACCACCTGCGCCGAAGGCTTGACGTGCAGGGGGTCGGTCAACCAACCGGTGTAGTTGGAGAAACGCGCTCCGTGGTAGAAGGCGCCGCTCAGCCAGATGAAGATGACGGCCAAATGGCCGAAGTGAGCCGAAAAGATCTTGCGAGAGACCTCTTCGAGGTCACTCGTGTGGCTGTCGAAATCGTGAGCATTGGCGTGGAGGTTCCAAACCCAGGTGGTGGTTTTGGGACCCTTGGCAAGGCTGCGATCGAAATGGCCGGGCTTGCCGAACAGTTCGAAGGTGGCCGGAACGGGGTTCCGGTCGACCATGGCCTTCGCCTTTTCCCCACGCTCTGGTGGGCTGATGGTCATCGAGACGTTCCTCGAGGGACGGGGTCGAGGTGGTGGGTCCACCCCTGCAGCAGACCCGAAGGGCTGCCGTTGGGCCCCATGAACAGCCGGCGACCGAAGCCTCCGGGCAGTCATGGGCACCAGCCAGGAAGAGGGATCACGAAAACGCGAAACCGCTTGCCACAACTGGAGCTTGGGGCCCCAAATAGGGGACCGCTGGCGGAAGTATAGGGGCCGTTTCCGAAGGGTTCTGGGTCGCAGTTACAAAGGTTCAATCCCAGCGCTTCCCAGGCCAGCACTGGGCTTTACAGAACAGAAAGAATCATCGACATTGACCTTCTTTTAGCTTTTTCGTTATTACTTAACTCCCAAAAATCCATCTAGAACAGTCTCTGGATTTCCAAGATGACCCAGGTGTCCAGCAGAATGCCCGCAGAAACAGCTGAGCAACCCAGCGTGGGCGCAGGCAGCGCAACCCATCCAGCTCGTCCCCATCCAAGAGGGGAGCACCAAGTCCGACCGCCCTCCCCCGGGCGGCCCATCCGCTGGTGGCAGCCCCTGATGACCGGCCTGCTGCTGCTGCTGCTCCTGCTGCCCGCGGGTTGCAACCGGCTTCCCAGCTCCCGTTTGCGCGTGGCACCAGCTGCACCACTGAGCCCCCAGGGCCCCAGTGGCCGCTTGCAGGAAGTAGCCCCGCCCATCGCCGTGCAGCAGCTCCAGTCAGCGCTGAGCGAGCACAACCCCCAGGTGACGATCCTGGCGCCGCAGGATGGCGCCAACCTGGCCAACGGCCCCGTGTCCATGCGCTTGCAGGTGCGCGATTGGCCCCTGGTCGATGCCGGCGTCCTGGGGTTGGGGCCCCATGTGGTGGTTCAAGTTGATGACCAGGTGCCCGTACGCCTGTCCCGCCCTACCGCGACCGCCAGCCCTGCCAGCCTCCAGATCGACCTGCCTGCCCTTACCCCTGGCAGCCACCGCATCACCGCCTATGCGGCCCGGCCCTGGGGCGAAGCGGTGAAAAGCCCAGGGGCATGGGACCAGATCCGGGTCCACCGGGTGGCCGCCAATCCCCTGGCGATTCCTGAAGCAGGAAGCCCCCAGTTGATCCCAGTGAGTCCGGGGGACCTGACGGGCCAGCAACCGGTGCTGCTCGACTGGCTGCTGCTGGATGCCCCCCTCCAGGGCCTGCGGGACAACGACGGCAGCTGGCGACTGCGGGTGACCGTGAACGGCGACAGCTTTTTGGTGGATCAAAACGCGCCCCTCTGGCTCAAGGGATGGCAAACCGGCAGCAACAGCGTGCTGCTGGAGCTGGTGGATGGGCGAGGCGAGCCCCTCAACCCTCCGTTCAACACGGTGGTATCTGAAGTGGTTTTGGATGCTGCCGGCCCCGGGCCGATCTGGCAGCGGGGCCGACTCAGCGACGACGCGCTGGCCCAACTGCTGGGCAACGCGCCCCCACCCCCAGCGGAACCCCAAGCTGCAGCCGAACCTGAGCCCGCACTTGAGGCTGCGCCCGAACCAACTCCCGAACCCGAACCCCAGCCAGAGCCGGTAGCGGAGCCCCAGGCAGCCGAGCCTGAACCCGAGACGAAGGCGGAGACGGAGACGGCAGCAGCGCCCCTACTCGAGGTGCCCCTACTCGAGGTGCCTCAACTCGAGGTGCCTCAACCAGCGGAGCCGGAGCCCGAGGCCCGACCAGAAGCCGAACCCACCGCAGAGCCCACAGGCGCGGAGGCCAGTCCTGAAGGCGAGCTCGCACCCAGGCCCCTGGTGCCGGCCAGTTCCCAGCGAATCGCGCCATCCACCAGTCTGGAAGGCTCAGCGCGCAATCAAGTGAACGCCGACGGCTCCCTTCTCAAGCCCAAGCCCCAGGGGCCCCTGTCCGGGTTGCGTCAGAAGCTGGGCGCGTGACTTCCCATTCCAGCTGCAACGCGACGCACAACGTTGACGGGGGGCTCAACACCGATGAGGCGCCGCGCCGTCTGATCTGGGCCCTGGGCTTCAGTGGGTCCAGCACGCTCCTGCTGGACCGGCTGGCCCAGGCGGGCCTGGTTGATGGCCGGGTCGGCCCAGACGACCAGCCGACCCCGCGGGACTGCCTGGTGGACCAATGGCCATCGGCCGCTGCCTTTGTGATTGTCGGGGCCTGCGGGCTGGTGACCCGCCTGATCGCCCCCCTGCTCACGGGCAAAGACAGCGATCCGGCCGTGGTGGTGGTGGATGCCGAGGGCCGCTTCGCCATTCCCCTGCTCGGCGGCCATGCCGCCGGCGCTGATCGGCTCAGCCAACGGATCGCCGCCAGCTTCGGTGGCCAGGCGGTGCTCACCGGCGCCACCACCGCCGCGGCACGATTGAGCCTGGACAGCTTCGGCACCGCCTGGGGCTGGCGCCGGGGGACTGGCGATTGGAGCGCACTGATGCACACGGCCGCCAGGGAGAGTGGGCCGATCGCGGTGGAGGCCCGCCACGGCAGCCGCCGCTGGCTCGAACTGCCAGCCGCTGCTGGCCTGCATACGGGCTCCAGCCTCGAAACGGCCCATCGCGACATGGTGGTGGACATCCAGATGGGTGAGGGCTGCCGCTGGCACCCGCCCAGCCTGTGGCTGGGCCTGGGCTGCGAACGCAACACCAGCCTGAGCCTGCTGAAGCGCCTGGTGGATCAAACCCTGGCAGAGCTGCAGCTGGCCCCTGAAGCCGTGGCCGGGCTGGCCAGCATCGACCGCAAGGCCGATGAGACGGCCCTGCTGGCCCTGGCCACCGAGCGGCAATGGCCTGTTCGCTGGTTTGCAGCGGCGAGCCTGGCCAACGTGCCGGTGCCCAATCCCTCGCCGGCCGTGGCCAAGGAGATGGGCACCGCCAGCGTGGCGGAGGCCGCCGCCCTGCTGGCTGCGGGCCCTGGGGCGCAGCTGCTTCAGGCCAAACGCATCGAACGCACCAGCGGCGCTGAGCAGGGGGCCGCCACCCTGGCGATTGCTCTGGCTGAAAGCCAATGGGCCCCCCAGCGGGGCCAGCTGCATCTGGTGGGCAGCGGCCCTGGGAGCCTGGACCTGCTCACCGGCGATGCCCGACGCGCCCTGGCTGACGCCACCGTCTGGGTGGGCTACGGCCTCTACCTCGACCTGCTCGAGCCGCTACGGCGACCGGATCAACTGCGCTGTGATGGCCAACTCACCGAAGAACGGGCCCGCTGCGCCCTGGCCCTGGAGCTGGCGAGCCAGGGGCTGAACGTAGCCCTGGTGTCGTCGGGCGATAGCGGCATCTACGCCATGGCCGGCCTGGCCCTGGAGTTGTGGCTGGCCCAACCAGCGGATGGACGCCCCAGCTTCGCCGTCCATCCAGGCATCTCGGCGCTGCAGCTGGCCGCCGCGAGGGCCGGTGCCCCGTTGATGCACGACTTCTGCACGATCAGCCTCAGCGATCGGCTCACGCCCTGGGCCGTGATCGAGCGCCGGCTGCAGGCTGCCGCCACGGGGGATTTCGTGGTAGCGCTCTACAACCCGCGCTCCCTTGGGCGCGACTGGCAACTCGCCCGGGCCCGCGAGCTATTGCTGGAGGGACGGCCCGCCTCCACCCCGGTCGCCCTCGCCAGGCAACTAGGGCGCGCAGAGGAGCAGGTCAACCTGCACTCCCTGGGGGACTTGCCGGTGGAGCAGGTGGACATGCTCACCCTGGTGCTCGTAGGCAACAGCAGCAGCTATGCCCGCGACGGCCGAATGGTGACCCCCCGCGGCTACCCCGGGGCCGAGCTCAGCTGAGCCGAAACCATGAAAGAAAAAATCGGGATGACAGGATTCGAACCTGCGGCCCCTTCGTCCCGAACGAAGTGCGCTACCAAGCTGCGCTACATCCCGATGGAGCGACTTTAGGGGATGGCCTCCGCCCCCATCCCCCTGATCCCGGTGGCTTTCTAAAGTCACGTCCAGCCCTTCCTTCGGCCCCACCGGCCTGCCCTGCGCCGTGCTCAAACCCGACTGGCTGCGCGTCAAGGCCCCCCAGCGGGAACGGATCGGCGAAGTGGCCGACCTGCTCCTGGATCTGAATCTCAACACGGTCTGCCAGGAGGCCAGCTGCCCCAACATCGGTGAGTGCTTTGCCGGCGGCACCGCCACCTTTCTGATCATGGGGCCCGGCTGCACCCGCGCCTGCCCCTACTGCGACATCGACTTCGACAAGAGCGTGCGGGAGCTCGATCCCAGCGAGCCCGATCGACTGGGGGAAGCGGTGGCCCGGCTGGGGCTCAAACATGTGGTGATCACCTCGGTGAACCGCGACGACCTGGCCGATGGCGGCGCATGCCAGTTTGTGGCCTGCATTGAACACGTGCGCGCCCGTTCACCGTTGACCACGATCGAGCTGCTGATCCCCGATTTCTGCGGCAACTGGGACGCGCTGGCGGCCGTGATGGAGGGCGCCCCGGAGGTGCTCAACCACAACATCGAAACCGTGCCACGGCTTTACAAGAAAGCGCGGCCCCAGGGCCTCTACGCGCGCTCGCTGGAGCTCCTGCAACGGGTGCGTGAAGGCTGGCCGCGCACCTACACCAAATCCGGCCTAATGACCGGCCTGGGCGAAACCGACGCCGAGGTGCTCGCGGTGATGGCCGATCTACGGCGCCACCAGGTGGACATCGTGACCATCGGCCAGTACCTCTCTCCGGGCCCCAAACACCTGCCCGTGGATCGGTTCGTGACACCTGAGCAATTCGACGGCTTCCGCCGCCATGGCGAGGAGGCCCTCGGCTTCCTGCAGGTGGTGAGCACACCGCTCACCCGCAGCAGCTACCACGCCGGTGAAGTGCAGCGGCTGATGCGGCAGTACCCCCGCTGAGCAGGGAGGGCGCTAAGCCGCCACCGCCTGCCGCTCCGCCAGGCCCACGGTGGCCTTCTCGCTGGGAGGCACCAGCAGCTTGAAGCGGGCCTTCCAGCTGCTCCAATCGGCCAGGATCGCCGCGGCCTTGGCGCTGCAGGTGGCCTGCAGGTGGGCCTCCAGCAGGGGCTTAAGCAGGGCTTCCTGCTCCGGGGTGGTGAGGTCGGCGATCGCCACGATCTCGGGATTAACCCGCTCCGTCAGGCCACCGGTTTCATCGAGGATGAAGGCCACACCGCCGGTCATGCCGGCGGCGACATTGCGGCCTGTGGAACCGAGCACCACCACCACACCACCGGTCATGTACTCGCAGCAGTGGTCGCCGGCGCCTTCCACCACGGTGCGGGCACCGCTGTTGCGCACAGCGAAGCGCTCACCAGCGCGGCCGAGGGCAAACAGCTCACCACCGGTAGCTCCGTAGAGGCAGGTGTTGCCCAGGATCACCTGGCTGCCGGGATCCTGCACGCCAGCGGGAGGTACCACGGTGAGGCGGCCACCGTTAAGGCCTTTGCCCACATAATCGTTGGCTTCCCCCACCAGGCGCACATTCAGGCCCTGGAGCACGAAGGCCCCGAAGCTCTGGCCCGCGGCGCCCTCATAGGTGAGATCGAGCTGGCCTTGGAAACCGGTGTTGCCATGGCGGGCGGCGATTTCCCCGGCGAGGCGGGCGCCCACGCTGCGGTCGGTGTTGACGATGGCCAGGGTGCGGGCCACGCGGCCGTGGCCCTCGATAGCGGCCAGCACCTCGGGGTCGGCCAGCAGCTGATCTTCCAACACGTGTCCATTGCCGTGAGCCGCAGCATCGTGCTGCAGCCAACGGCGATCAGCCGCCGCCGCAATCGGATCGATCAGGCAGGAGAGATCGAGGGCCTGGGTTTTGGCCAGCTGCACGGGGCGGGGCTGCAGCAGCTCGGTGCGGCCGATCAAGTCTTGGAGCCGCGCCACGCCGAGCACACTCAGAAGCTGGCGCACCTCCTCGGCCACAAACAGGAAGAAATTGACCACGTGCTCGGGCACGCCGGGGAAGCGCTTGCGCAGGTTCTCCTTCTGGGTGGCCACCCCCACGGGGCAGTTGTTGGTGTGGCAGACGCGGGCCATGATGCAGCCCTCAGCGATCATCGCCACCGAGCCGAAGCCGTATTCCTCGGCGCCCAGCAGGGCGGCGATGATCACGTCCCAGCCTGTCTTGAGGCCGCCATCGGCGCGCAGCAGCACCCGATCGCGCAGGCCGTTTTCCAGCAGGGACCGGTGCACCTCGGTGAGGCCCAGCTCCCAGGGGCTGCCGGCGTGCTTGATCGAGCTCAGCGGTGAGGCACCGGTGCCGCCGTCGTGGCCGGAGATCTGGATCACATCAGCATTGGCCTTGGCCACACCAGCGGCAATCGTGCCGATGCCGATCTCGGCCACCAGCTTCACGCTCACCTTGGCGGCGGGATGCACCTGATGCAGGTCGTGGATCAGCTGAGCCAGATCCTCGATTGAATAGATGTCGTGGTGGGGCGGTGGCGAGATCAGCGCCACGCCGGGCTTGCTGTTGCGCAACCAGGCGATGTAGGGATCCACCTTGGGGCCCGGCAGCTGACCACCTTCGCCAGGCTTGGCCCCCTGGGCCACCTTGATCTCCAGCTGCTGGCCACTGCGCAGGTATTCGGGGGTCACACCGAAACGGCCCGATGCGATCTGCTTGATGGCCGAGCAGGCCGTGTCGCCGTTGCGCAGGCCCTTGAGGGTGGGCAGGGTGGCGGAACGCCCCTCCCCGTCCACATTGTTGAGGGTGTGGAAGCGAGCTGGGTCTTCGCCGCCCTCGCCGCTGTTGCTCTTGCCGCCGATGCGGTTCATGGCGATGGCCAGCACCTCGTGCGCCTCCCGAGAGAGGGCCCCCAGGCTCATACCACCGGTGCAGAAGCGGGCACAGATGCTTTCCACACTCTCCACCTGCTCGATCGGCAGGTGAGCGGGCGCTGGCTTGAGCTCCAACAGGTCGCGCAGAGCCGTGACCGGCCGGTTTTCCAGCAGCTTTTTGTAGGTGGAGAAGTGGTCGTAGCCAGGGCCCGCCTTGACCGCCGTATGCAGGGCCTTGGCCATCTCCGGGCTGTTGAGGTGATACTCGCCGCCGGTGCGGTATTGCACAAAGCCCATGAACTCGAGCTTGGTGCGGTTGAGTTCGGGGAAGGCCTTGGCGTGGAAGCTCAGGGTTTCGCTGGCCAGCTCGCCCAGGCTGAGGCCCGCCACCCGACTGGTGGTGCCCTTGAACGCCAACGCGATCAGGTCGGCCCCGAGGCCGATCGCCTCAAAGATCTGGGCGCCGTGGTAGCTGGCCAGCAGCGAGATGCCGATCTTGGAGAGGATCTTGCGTAGGCCGTCTTCCAGAGCCTTGCGCACGTTGGCCTGGGCTTGATCGGGGGTGAGGGCTGGCAACTTGCCGGTTTCGATCAGCTTCTGCACGCGGGGGTGCGCCAGCCAGTGGCGGGTGGTTTCCCAGGTGAGCCAGGGGCACACGGCGCTGGCGCCGTAGCCGATCAGGCAAGCCAAGTGATGGGTGCTCCAGCACTGGGCCGTGTCCACCACCAGGGAGGCCTGCAGCCGCAGCCCCAGGTTGAGTAGGTGGTGATGCACCGCCCCCACCGCCAGCAGCGGCGGGATGGTGGTGATGGTGGCCGTGATCCCGCCGCTGGGGCCGCCGCGATCACTGAGCACCAGGATCTGGGTGCCAGCACGCACGGCCGCCTCGGCCTCCGTCTTGAGACGCTCCACCGCAGCCGCCAGGCCCCCAGGTCCAGAGGCAATCGGCATCAAGGTGGAAAGCGTGGTGGCGGGCAGGCCTTGCTGGGCCACCGCCGCCAGCTCCGCCTCATTGAGGATCGGGCTGGCCAGGTGCAGCACCGCTGCTGAGGCGGCCTCGGGCTTAAGGGGCGAGCCCCGCTTGCCGAGATGCATCTCCAGGCTCATCACCAGCTTTTCCCGGAGGGGATCGATCGGCGGGTTGGTGACCTGGGCGAAGCGCTGCTTGAAATAGTCGTAGAGCAGGTGCGGCTTATCGGAGAGCACTGCCAAGGGGATGTCATCACCCATGCAGTAGGTGGGCTCCTTAGCCGCGCCGGCCATGTCCTCGATCACCAGTTCAAAGTCTTCGGCGGTGAAACCAAAGGCCGTTTGCTGCTGCAGCAGCTCCAGATCGCCCAGCTGGCGCTCCTGCGTCCAGGGCTGGGAGGCCAGGCTGCGGCGATGCTCTGCCAGCCAAGCGCCGTAGGGGTGACGGGCCGCCACCTCCCGCTTCACATCCCAGTTGCGTAGCAGGCGGCCCTGCTCCAGATCCACCGCCAGCATCTGGCCAGGGCCCAGGCGGCCCTTTTCGATGATGCGGCTCTCGTCGAGCTCCACCACGCCGGTTTCCGAGCCCATCACCACGAAGCCGTCGCTGGTGATGCAATAGCGGGCCGGGCGCAGGCCATTGCGATCCAAGGTGGCGCCAACGCTGCGGCCATCGGCGAACACCAGCAGGGCCGGGCCGTCCCAGGGCTCCTGGGTGCAGGCGGAATACTCGTAGAAAGCAGTGATCTCGGGCTTGTTGGCCAGATCGGGCTGGTCGCGGAAGGCCTCGGGCACCAGGGTGAGCAGGCTCTCGGTGATCGGCCGGCCGCTGCGCACCAGCAGCTCCAAGGTGGCATCGAGGTTGGCCGAGTCGCTGAAGGCGGCATTCACCACTGGCTTGAGGTCGCCAGCGGCCTCGCCCCACACGGCATCGAGGCTGGCCTCCGAGGCCCGGGCCCAGTTGAGGTTGCCCAACAAAGTGTTGATCTCGCCGTTGTGGCCCAACAGCCGCATCGGCTGGGCCAGGGGCCAGCGGGGCAGGGTGTTGGTGCTGAAGCGGCGGTGGTACACCGCATAGCTCACGGCAAAGCGCGCATCGCGCAGGTCGCCATAGAAGGCGGCAAGCACCTCCGAGCGCACCATGCCCTTGTACACAACCGTGCGGCTGCTCAGGGAGGCGAAGTAGAGGTCGCTGGGTCCGGGGCCCCAGGCCTCGCGGGCCCGGTCGCCGCAGCGGCGGCGGAGGCGAAACAGCACCGCCTCCAGGGCATCGGCGGCTTCATCGGCGGCCAGCAGCCACTGCTCAATCGCCGGAGCGGTGCCCAGGGCCAGGGGGCCCAGCACCGATGGATTCAGCGGCACCGCGCGCCAACCCAGGCTGCGAAGCCCCAGCTTGGCGGCCTCTTCGGAGCAAAAGGCTTTGGCCTGCTCGCGCTTGGCGGCATCAGCCGGCAGGAACACCATGCCAAGGCCGCGGGCACTGGCGTTGGCGGCGGCCGCCTCAGGCCACACCGCTTCCAGATAGCTCCAGGGGATGCCGCAGAGCACTCCGGCACCGTCGCCGGAATCGCCATCGCCGCCGCAGCCGCCGCGGTGCTCCATGCAGTCAAGGCCACGCAGCGCCTGCTGCAGCACCCAGTGGCTGGCTTCCCCCTTCAGGCTGGCCAGGAAGCCCACGCCGCAGGCGTCCTTTTCGCCCGCGACCGCCGCCGGTGCGGGGCTGTCGCAATGGGGCCAAACGGGGCGAGGGGAACGAGGCATAACCCGAAACGGTCCGGCTGTTGATCTGACAGATCAGCGCTGCAGCACACCCTGAGGTGCCTGCAACAGCAGAACGTCCGATCCTAGGGATGTACACCCCCCTGCCTCGGGCGCCCGACCGGCAAACAGGGCTAGCGTTCGACGCTGACGGCTGGGTGGGCCATGGCTTCCGCAGCTTCGCTGACTCCCTGGCTCCTGGTTCTGCTGCTGCCCGCAGCCAGCCGGGCCATCCCCCTGGCGGTGCCACCGCCGCCTCCACCTCCTCCTGCCACAACGCCGGCTACACCTGCGGCTCCAGCCAGGCTCCCAGACGCCAACCGTGCCCCCCGCCCCGAAACAGGCCAGCAGCAGCAGCAGGGCAGCAGGCTCCGCATCAACGGCCGCACCCAAACGGCCCGTTGGCTTTGGGTTGGGCCATCCGGCGATCGCCCCACGCAGCTCTGGATTCCGCTGGAGGTGCTAGAGAATCAACTGGGGGTGACCAGCCGCAGCCGCAGCGACGGCTCCCTCGAACTGGAGTGGTTCGGCCGAGGGCTTCAGGTGCCTGCCGGCGCCCAGCGCAGCCTCGACGACGAGGTGGCCATCGAGGTGAGCCCGATGTTGCGCGCCCTCGGGATGGCCATGCGGCAGGAGGGCAACCTGCTCAGCCTGGAGCTGGCCACGCCCCAGCTCCTGAAGGTGCGCAGCTCCACCCCAGGAAGCATCCGACGCGTCGTCCTCGACCTCAGTGGTCCGGCTGTTCTGGAGGGCGACGCCGGCGGGCTGAGGGTCGATCTCACCAGCCGGAACGAGCAGGAGGTCCAGCTTCAGGGCCTCGGCCTGCTGGGCAAGCAGGCCGGCGCAGGTCTGAGCCTCAAGCCCGCCACGGGCAAGCTGGGCCGTGTGTTCAGCCTGGGGGATCCAGCCCGGGTGGTGATCGAGTGGCCCGTTGAGGCCAGCGGCGCCTCAGCCAGCCCTGCCCCTGCGATTGATCCCCGCCTGCAGGCCTTGCTCGGCAAGCAGGTGCAGTGGGATCGGCTGATTCGCCAGGGGGTGCGCATCAATGCGGTCCGCATCGATCCCCGCACTGCGCCCCTGCAGCTCCGGCCCCTGTCCAGGCCAGGGGGGATGGAAGGGCTCAGTTCGCTGGTGCAGCTCGCCAACCAGCAGCAGGCCTGGGTGGCCATCAATGGCGGCTACTTCAACCGGGTGCGGCGCCTGCCCCTCGGTGCCCTGAAGGACAACGGCCGCTGGCTCTCCGGACCCATTCTGAACCGGGGCGTGGCGGCCTGGGGCGAGCGCAGCCTGCCCCAATTCGGTCGTTTGCAGTTGAGCGAATGGATCGTGGGCCCGAGCGGCCAGCGGCTGCCGATCGTGGTGGTGAATAGCGGCTATGTGCAGCGCGGCATCAGCCGCTACACCGCCGACTGGGGGTCGAGCTACAAGGCCCTGAGCGGCTCGGAAACGGGCCTGCTGATCCAGGCGGGCAGTGTGCGGCAGCGGCTCGGCCCCGCCGAGCTGGACGCCGGCGTACTCCTGCGGGGGGATGACCTGTTACTGGTGGCTCGCGGCGGCGCAGAACTGCCCTGGGGGCCGGGCGAGCGACTCCAGCTCGAGAGCCGCCCGAGCAACGACCTGGGCCTGGCACCCCATGTGATCGGGGGCGGCCCCTTGCTGCTCCTGGACGGGCGCATTGTGCTCAATGGCGCCGCCGAGAACTTCAGCAGCTCCTTCCTCAGCCAAGGGGCGCCTCGCACCGTGCTGGCCAGCGACGACCGGCAGGTGTGGTTGATCACCATGGAAGGCACCCAGGACAGCGGGCCCTCCCTGGGGGAAACGGCCGCCCTGCTCCAGCAACTGGGACTGCGCCATGCCCTCAACCTCGACGGCGGCAGCTCCACCGGCCTGGTGCTGGGAGGCTCGCTGCAGGTGAAAGGCAGAGGCGTGGCCGGCTCGGTGCATAACGGCGTGGGACTGGTGCCATGAAACAGCTGTGGAGCTGGCGAGTCCTGCCAAAGTGGAGGGCCGACCACCTCCCGAGCCCGCCATGCCCAAGGGTCACAGCCTGCGCGTGACCGCCGCCGCCGCGGCTGAATTGGGGCGGCAGGCCGCCGTGGCCGGCACCCCCGGGATGATGCACCTCGACCTGGTGGAGAGCAGCTGCGAGCGTTGGGCCATCCGGCTGCGACCCGGCCATCTGTCGGGAACGCCGATCGCCCGCGCCGATGGCGTCACCCTTTACGCCCCGGCGGAGCAGCTAACCCTGCTCACGGGTTTGAGCCTTGACTATCGCGGCGACATCAGCGGAGGCGGCTTTTTGGTGCGCCCCGGCGAAGGCGTGGTGAGCTGCGCCTGTGGCAGCGCATTCAGCCGAGGAGCTGCGAGCTGACAGGCGACCCAGTAAGGTGACGGATTGTCGAAATCGGTCGGACGCCCGACCAATGTTCTCCGACCAGATCCCGGCCCTCGATGCCCACCATTCAACAGCTGATCCGTACTGAGCGCCAGAGTCTTTCCAGGAAGACAAAGTCGCCTGCCCTGCGCTCGTGCCCCGAGCGCCGTGGTGTCTGCACCCGCGTGTACACCTCCACTCCGAAGAAGCCGAACTCGGCCCTTCGCAAGGTGGCTCGCGTGCGCCTCACCTCCGGCTTCGAGGTGACGGCCTACATCCCCGGCATCGGCCACAATCTCCAGGAGCACTCCGTGGTGCTGATCCGTGGGGGTCGCGTCAAGGATCTGCCCGGCGTGCGCTACCACATCATTCGGGGCACCTTGGACACCGCTGGCGTGAAGGATCGCCGCCAGTCCCGTTCCAAGTACGGCGCCAAGACGCCCAAAGCCTGAGTTGACGTTGATCAGCCGGTCAAGCCGCTGAATCGCTGCCAACTGCCTACTGGGTTCCCGC
>JBIPLV010000359.1:0-5358 GCA_044369475.1 Cyanobium sp.
CGTGGCGGGTGGTGAGGCAGAGCCTCCGGCCGGCATACACGGTCAACGCATCGACCCGCGTCTCCATCTATCCCTGCAGGCCACAGGCCTGGGCACTCAGCTGCCAGAGCGTGTCGGCGAGGTCGTCGTTGCACGCGTCAGGGCTCGGTTGGCGCTGCTCAAAGCGCAGTTGGCCTGGGCCCAGCACCCGGTTGCTCCAGTACCGGAATCCAGGCGCGCCGTGTGCCGGATCGCTGGCCAGGGCCGCCAGCAGCGCGCCCGCCCGCCCAGTCGATTCGGTGAGCCTGAGCAGGTCGCGTGCCACAAACGCAAACACCGCCTGACCGATCGGATTGTGGCGACGACTATCGCGAAAGAAGCCACCCTGGGTTCGTGGGATCACCAGTCCGGGGCTCCAGGCGAGCACGGGGATCGACCCGTGCCGCGCTGCGTGTCGGGCCATCAGCAGATTGCACAGCTTGCTGTCCTTGTAGGCCTTGTCGGCACTGAAACGGCTGCACCCGTCGATCATCACCGCGCCGGGACCGTGGCGCAGCCCATCCAGTTGGCCCAGGCCGGCCGGCGGGCCCACCCGTCCGCCCGGGGTGCTGGGGTCGTGGACCTCGGAGGCGGTCACCACCAGCCGCGGGGCGGAAGCCAGGCGCAGCAGTGGCATGACCTGCTGCAGCAGGGCCTGATGGGCCAGATGGTTGACCGCCAGCGTGAGCTCAAACCCCTGCACCGACCAGCGCGGTTGCGGTGCTCCGGTGTATTGCAGGCCTGCGTTCAGCACCAGGGTGTCGATCGCTGCGTTGGCCTCCAGCAGGCCATGGGCGCAGCGTCCCACGGCCTGCAGATCGGCCAGATCACAGATCGGGGTGCTGAGCGATCCGCTCAGCCGTTGCCGCAGAGCGGCGGCCGTTGCCCCATTGCGGCAAAGCACGCTGAGCCGGTGGCCGGCCTGCAGCAACCGGCTGGTCGCTTCCAGGCCGATGCCTGACGTTCCGCCGGTCAGCAGGATGTGCCGGCACTCAGGCATGGGCATTGTCACGGCGGTGCCAGAGCCTCCAGATCTTTTCGCCTTCGAGAAACAGGAACAACACCAAGGCAAAGCCAATGCAGACGAGCAGGTCGTCCAGATCGAGCGGCTTGGTCCCGAAGAACGTGGCCAGCGGCTGCACGTACAGCAGCATCAGTTGCAGCACCGTGGTGAGAACCACGGAGCCCAGCAGCGCTGGATTGCTGAACGCGTTGATCTGCAGCAGCGGCAGGTTGGTGCGGCACGACAGGGCATGGCCCATCTGGGCCAGGCACAGGGTGGTGAACACCATGGTGGGCCAGGGATCACCCCTGCGTGCTGCATACACCATCATCACGATCGTGATCAGGCCAAAGACAACCCCGGTGCGCAGGATGTAGCTGCCGGTGCCGGCGGCAAAGATCGACTCGCCCGGTTCGGCCGGTTGGCGATCCATCAGGCCCTTTTCACCGGGTTCCAGGGCCAGGGCCAGGGCTGGCAGTCCGTCGGTGACCAGGTTCATCCACAGGATCTGCAGAGGACTCATCGGCACGCCGACCAGGCCCAGCAGGGGTGCGGCAGCGATCGTGATCAGTTCGCCGACGTTGCTGCCGAGGATGTATTTCACGAAGCGGCGGATGTTGGCGTACACCAATCGCCCTTCCTCCACCGCGCTCACGATCGTGGCGAAGTTGTCATCGAGCAGCACCATGTCGGCTGCCTCCTTGCTGACCTCGGTGCCGGTGATGCCCATGGCCACGCCGATGTGGGCCTGCTTGAGCGCCGGCGCGTCGTTGACGCCGTCGCCGGTCATTGCCACCACCTGCTTGTTGGCCTGCAGGGCCTTGACGATGCGCAGCTTCTGCTCGGGTGGGACCCGCGCATAGACGCTGCAGCGGGCCACCACCTGCTGCAGCGTGGCGTCGTCAAAGCTTTCGAGCTGGCGGCCCAGCACCACGTCGCTATCGATGCTGGCGAGGCCAATGGTCTCGGCGATGGCGCGGGCCGTCAGGGGATGGTCGCCGGTGATCATGACCGGGCGGATACCGGCTTTGCGGCAGGTGGCCACGGCCTGGGCCACCTCGGGGCGGGCCGGGTCCAGCTGGGCCATCAAGCCGATCAGGATCTGACCCTCGATCTCCTCGTCAGGGCTCGGGTGGTTGGGGGCACAGGCAAAGGCCAGCACCCGCAGGCCACTGCCCGCCAGCTGCTGGGCCTGCTCTAGCCACCACTGGCGCTGCTCGCTGGCCATGGCAACGACACCGCTGCCATCCACCCAGCGATCGCAATGATCCACGATCACTTCGGGGGCGCCCTTGCTGATCATCAGGCGATCGGAGCCTGATGCTGCGGACCCCAGCGGGGCCTGCAGCGCACCGCTGGGGTCTGCAATCCACACCGCCATCCACTGGCGTTCGGAGCTGAAGGGAATCTCGGCGTCGCGGTGAAAGTGACTGCGCAGTTCAAAGTCATCGATGCCCACCTTGGCGGCCACCACCGACAGGGCCCCTTCGGTGGGATCGCCGAGGATCTCCCAGCGGCCATCGGCGTTCTGCTTGTGCTCGGCGTCGCTGCACAACACCCCGGCCTGAATCAGCAGCTGCTGCAGTCCTGGTGGGGCCCCGGCGGCAGCACCGGCCGGGGCTGCAAGCGCCGTCGGGCTGAAGCTGCCCTCGGGCTCGTAGCCCTGGCCGCTCACGGCGACAGCGGTGGTGCCCAGCCGCAGCTCCTGCACCACCATGCGGTTCTGGGTGAGGGTGCCGGTCTTGTCGGAGCAGATCACCGTTACTGAGCCAAGTCCCTCGACGGCGGGGAGTTTGCGGATCAGGGCTGCCCGGCGCACCATGCGCTGGGTGCCGATCGCCAGGGTGACGGTGATCACGGCCGGCAGGCCCTCGGGCACGATCGCCACCGCCATCGACAGCGACACCTCCAGCAGGTTGAGGATCGGCTGGCGCAGGCCCACGCCGGCGATCAGCAGCACCAGGCCCACCAGCGCCAGGGCGCCGGTGACCAGCACCTTGGCCAGGCCGTCGAGCCGTTCTTGCAGGGGGGTGTCGCCGCTTTCGGCGGTGTTGATCAGCTCGGCGATCTGGCCCAGCTCGGTCGCCATACCGGTCGAATGGACCACGGCCAGGCCCCGTCCACGCACCACCTCGGTGCCCTGAAAGATGCAGTTCTGGCGCTCCAGCACCGGGGTGCCTGGTTCATGCAGAAGATCGGCCTTCTTGAACACGGCCTCGGCCTCGCCGGTGAGGGCCGCCTCGCGCACCCCCAGATCGGCAACCTCAAGCAACCTGGCATCAGCAGGGACCCGATCGCCCGCCTCCAGCCGGATCAGGTCACCGGGGACCAGCTCGTCGCTGGCGATGCGCAGCCACTGGCCATCGCGGCGGGCCTGCACCAGCGGTTGGGCCATGTCCCGCAGGGCGAGCAGCGCCTGTTGCGCCTTGCTCTCCTGGGCGAAGCCAATCAGACCATTGAGGATGACGATCACCAGGATCGCGATGGCGTCCTTGGGGAAGGCCTGCTGGTAGAGGTCAATTCCAGCCGAAACCGCTGCCACCACCAACAGCATGATCAGCATGATGTTGCTGAATTGATCCCAGAGGATCTGCAGCGTGCTGCGACCTGCCTTGAGCTCGAGACGGTTGGGGCCGAGATCGGCCAATCGCCGCGACACTTCAGCAGAGCTCAGACCATCGCGGCTGGCCTTGAGCTGCCCCAGGCAGGATTCAGCTGGCAGGGCGTGCCAGCTGGACAGTGACCGTGCTGCCAACGATTAGTGACTGAAAACCAGACCTTAAACATCCTGATCAGGTTCTGGGTTGCTGCTGGATGCGATCGCTTAGCCGGTGACCACCCCCGCCATCAAGGCCAGCACCAAGGCTACTAACACAACCTCATGAAATCGAATCAGTTGCCCTTCCACGACCTTTCTCCAGTTGAACCAAACGCTGCTCCAACAACAGCAGGCCCAGCACCGTTGTGACTGTGACCATTACCACCAAAGCTGAAAACTGGGGCTGGCTGATCAGTCCGGCGCCCAACGCGGTGGTGGCAAACACCAGACCTGGCAGTCCGCGGGGAATCAGACCGAAGACAACCAGCCAGCGGTCGACCCCATCGCGTTTGTCCTTGGCGCTGACCCCCAGGCCGCAGGCCAACTTGCTCAGCAGGGCCGCCACCAGCAGCACCAGCGCCAGGGCCCAGGCCCGGCTGTCGACCAGGGAGCTGGCAGAGACCCGCATGCCCACACTGATGAAATAGAGCGGTAGAAACACCTCTGACAGCACGACCAGTACCCGGTTCAAGGCATCTTCAGGTGGGCTGAGCCTGCCCAGCAGCACGCCGCCCCAGAGGGCCCCCAACAGCGCTGTCAAGCCGCTGATTTCACCGACCCAGGCAGGGCCGATCAGCAGCAGCAGGATCGCCAACGGGCCGCTGGGCCGCTGGCCGCAGCGGCGCACCCACCAACGCACCAGGGCATAGCTGAGCAGTGCGAACAACAGCCCAAAACCCAGGCCGGTGGGGCCCAGGGTGTTGCTGCTGATGGCCCGCCCGCCTGCGGCCACGGCCAGGGCCAACAGCGTGATTGCTGGCAGGTCGTCGAGCACCGACACGCCCACCAAGAGCCGTCCCGAGGGGGTGCGCAACGCCTGGCGTTGCGCCAGCAGCCGCAGGGTGACCCCGGTGCCGGTGGCCGACAGACAGGCCAGGCAGAGCAGGGTTGTGGCGGGTGTCATCGCGAACCAGTTCACCAGCGGCCAGTAGGCCAGCAATGGGGTCAAGAAGCTGAGGGCCACCAGACGGATGATCGTTCGGGCTCTGGAGGACACCAGATCGCTGCGAACTTCAAGTCCCACCTGAAAAAACAGGGTGAGGACCCCCAGTTCGGTGATGCCGCTGAGCGGTTGAATGGCCTTGAACGGCAGCACAACGTTGCCGAGCGCAAAGCCGATCGCCAGTTCCACCACCAGCGCGGGAATGGCCCAACGGGTAAGCCGCTGTCCCAGCACGCGCGTGGCGCCAAGGCTGATCAGCAGGATCAGCAGCGTGGTCAGCAGCGATGGTGATGCGATCGGCAGCACGAGGTTTCTGGATTAGGGGTTAGACATCGGGTGCGCCTGGGATTCGACAGTCCCAGTCGAACCGTCGCATCGCTGCTCTGACCCACGTTCTTAAGCCTATGGAGGGACGCGTTTTTCGGGAGTAGGCGCCACAATCGCCCCATGCTTCCGTTCCACTGGCTCACCCAAACCTTGGCCCTCGGTCTGGGTATCGCCTTCAGTCCGATCAACATCGCGTTGGTTGCCTTGCTGTTGTTGGGCCGCAACCCGCTGCTGCGCTGCGCCACCTAC
>JBIPLV010000127.1:0-5324 GCA_044369475.1 Cyanobium sp.
TTGCACGCCCAGGCCATGGAGGATGCCGGCGAATTCGCAGGCAATGAAGCCGCCGCCCACCACCACCACCCGCTCGGGCAGGCTCTCCAGCTCAAACAGATCGTCGCTGAGCCATCCCAGCTCGGCGCCGGGGATCTCGGGGCGCTGGGGCTGGCCGCCCACGGCGATCAGGATGCGCTGGCCCTGGAGCTCGCGCTCATTCCCGTCAGCGCCCGTCACCACCACGCTGGTGGGCCCGCTGAACCGGCCCCAGCCCTGCACCAGCTCCACCCCAGCTTTCTCCAGAAAACCGATGTGCAGGGTGTTGAGCCGATCCACCTCGGTGCGCACGTTGGTGAGCAAACGGGAGGCGTCGAGGCGCACATCCCCCAGCTCCCAGCCATAGCTGGCAGCATCGGCCAGCAGGTGCCGGTAGGCCGAGCCATACGCCAGCAGCTTTTTGGGCACGCAGCCGCGGATCACGCAGGTGCCGCCCACCCGATCGCCCTCCACGATCGCCACCCGGGCGCCGTAGCTGGCGGCCCGCTTGGCGCCGGCCAGGCCACCGGAGCCGGCGCCGAGCACGATCAGATCGAAGTGGTCGCTCATGGCGGAGAGGGCCAGGGGAATCAGGAAAACAGAATGGCGAATGGGGCGCTACCGCTGATGGGGTGAAGAGGGAGCGGAGCAGGCAACAAAGCTTCAGTGGCTGGCCAGGCGTTCAATCGGATAGCCGTCGGCTTCCCAGCGGCTGATGCCACCGCGGAGGTTGGCCACCTGCTGGCGGCCCGCCTTGAGCAGCTGCTGGGTGGCCAGGGCTGAGCGGCTGCCGGAATGGCACACCAGCACCACGGGGCGATCCGCGGGCAGCTCTTGGTAGCGGTTGTGCAGGTCGGGCAGCGGCACCAGCACGCTGCCTGGGATGCGGCCATCGGGGCCGTTGAACTCCTCGCTGGAGCGCACGTCCACCACGGTCACGCTGGCGCTGTGATCGGCCAGCCAGTCTGGGCTGAGTTCCGGTAGGCCGGCATAGCTGCGCTGCAGGGGTGCCCAGGTTTCGGGGGCGGCGTGCTCACGCGGCTTGCCGGAGCGCAAATTGGCGGGCAGGGCCTCGGCGATCTTGTGGGGGTGGGGCAGTTTCATGTTCTCCATGTGGCCCACGAAATCCCGCTCGGTGGCGGCGCCGCCGAGCCGTGCGTTGAATGCCTCCTCTTCCGCGACGGAGGTGACGGTGCGGCCGGTGTAGTCGTGGGCGGGATAGAGCAGGCAGGCATCCGGCAGCGACAGGATCTGCTCGGTGATGGAGCGCCACAGGGTGTGGGCGTTGCCCTGCTGGAAGTCGCAGCGGCCGCAGCCGCGCACCAGCAGGGCATCGCCGGTGAAGGCCATGGCGTGGGTGTCGAGCACGAAGCTGATGCAGCCATCGGTGTGGCCGGGGGTGCTGCGCACCTCCAGGTGACGCCCGCCAAAGCGGATGCGATCGCCATGGGCCAGCGGCAGGGTGACGTTGTTGGCGCGGGCGGCCGCGGCCAAGCCGATGGCGCTGCCCGTGGCCTGGTGCATCAGCCAGCTGCCGGTGACGTGGTCGGCATGGACGTGGGTGTCGATCGACGCCACCAGGGTGATGCCCAGTTCCTGGATCAGCGAGAGGTCGCGGTTGTGTTGCTCGAACACTGAATCGATCAGCACCGCCTCGCTGCTGGGTACGTCGACCAGGAGGTAGGTGAAGGTGCCGGTGTCGGCATCAAACAGCTGGCGGAAGAGCAGAGCGCCGCCCCCGGCAGCGGCGGCTAGGGAGATGGGCGCATTGGCGCAGATCGATGTCCGGCTTCCCCCTGCGCTTGGCTTGTGCTCAGTGATGGAGGTCAAAGCGATCGGCCTCCATCACCTTCACCCAGGCGGCCACGAAGTCGCACACCAGGCGGCCGGCGCCATCGCTCTGGGCATACACCTCGGCAATGGCCCGCAGCTGGGAGTTGGAGCCAAACACCAGATCCACCCGGGTGCCGCTCCAGCGCAGCTGTCCGCTGCGGCGATCGCGCCCCTCAAACAGCTCACCGGTCTCATCCACCGGCGTCCAGGTGGTGGCCATGTCGAGCAGGTTCGCGAAGAAGTCGTTGCTCAGCACCCCCGGCCGCTCAGTGAACACACCATGGCGACTGCCGCCGGTGTTGGCACCCAGCACCCGCAGGCCACCCACCAGCACGGTCATCTCCGGGGCGCTCAGGCCCAGCAGTTGGGCGCGGTCTACCAGCAGGTGCTCGGCGGTCACGCTCATCGGAGCCTTCTGCCAGTTGCGGAAGCCATCGGCCTGGGGCTCCATCACCGCAAACGAGGCCGCATCCGTTTGCTCTTGGCTGGCATCCATCCGCCCGGGCGTGAACGGCACCTCCACCGGCATGCCCGCGGCGGCGGCGGCTTGCTCCACGCCCACGCCACCCGCCAGCACGATCAGATCCGCCAGCGACACGCGCACGCCATCGCTGCGGGAGGCGTTGTAGGCCTGCTGAAGGCCGTCGAGCACGGCCAGCACCCGCTGCAGCTGCTCGGGTTGGTTCACGGCCCAGTCTTTCTGAGGGGCAAGGCGCAGCCGGGCGCCGTTGGCTCCGCCGCGTTTGTCGGAGCCGCGGAAGCTGGTGGCCGAGGCCCAGGCGGTGCTCACCAGCTCGGCGGTGCTGAGCCCGGAGGCCCGCACGCGCGCCTTGAGATCGGCGATGGCGGCTTCATCCACCAGGGGGTGATCCAGCGCTGGAATCGGGTCCTGCCAGATCAGCTCCTCGGCGGGCACTTCAGGACCGAGGTAGAGGGCCTTGGGCCCCATGTCGCGGTGGGTGAGCTTGAACCAGGCGCGGGCGAAGGCATCGGCGAAGGCCTCCGGGTGCTGGTGGAAGTGGCGCGAGATCGGCTCGTAGATCGGATCGAAGCGCAGCGACAGATCCGCCGTGGTCATCATCGGCGGGTGCTTGAGCCCGGGGATGTGGGCGTCGGGGATCAGGTGTTCCTCGCGGCAGTCTTTGGCCTGCCACTGCCAGGCGCCGGCGGGGCTCTTGATCAGCTCCCACTCGTAGCCAAACAGCATCTCGAAATAGCCCATGTCCCAGCGGGTGGGATTGGGTTTCCAGGCGCCCTCGATGCCGCTGGTGGTGGCATCGGCCCCCTTGCCGCTGCCATGGCGATTGGCCCAACCCAGACCCATCTGCTCCAGGGGAGCGCCTTCCGGGGCCGGGCCCATCAGCTCTTCGCTGCCGGCGCCATGGGCCTTGCCGAAGGTGTGGCCGCCGGCGGTGAGCGCCACGGTCTCGGCGTCGTTCATCGCCATGCGCGCGAAGGTCTCGCGCACGTCGCGGCCCGAGGCCACCGGGTCGGGCACGCCATTGGGGCCCTCAGGGTTCACATAGATCAATCCCATCTGCACGGCGGCCAGCGGGTGTTCCAGCTGGCGGTCGCCGCTGTAGCGCGCATCGCCGAGCCAGGTGGTCTCGTTGCCCCAGTAAATGTCTTCCTCCGGCTGCCAGATGTCGGCGCGGCCGCCGCCGAAGCCAAACGTGCGCAGCCCCATCGATTCGAGGGCACAGTTGCCGGCCAGGATCATCAGATCCGCCCAGGAGATGCGGTTGCCGTAGGTCTGCTTGATCGGCCACAGCAGCCGGCGGGCCTTGTCAAGGTTGCCGTTGTCGGGCCAGCTGTTGAGCGGGGCGAAGCGCTGGTTGCCGGTGCCGCCGCCACCGCGGCCATCGGCGGTGCGGTAAGTGCCGGCGCTGTGCCAGGCCATGCGGATGAACAGCCCGCCGTAGTGACCCCAATCAGCGGGCCACCAGTCCTGGGAGTCAGTCATCAGCGCGATCAGGTCGCGCTTCAGGCCGGCGTAGTCGAGCAGGTTGAACGCCTCGGCGTAGTGGAATGCTTCCCCCAGTGGATTGGAGGCTGGGCTGTGCTGGTGCAGGATCCCGAGGTTGAGCTGCTGGGGCCACCAGTCACGCGGCGCAGGACCTCGGCCCGCCACTGCTGCTGCGCCATGGCCGCTGAAGGGGCACTTGCCGAGTTCGGTCATGGCGTTCGCCTGCCTGATCCCACTCCTCGGACCGTAGGGAGTGCGTTCAGAGATGTCTGCTCAGGGTCATAGTCCTTAGCGGCCCTGCTCAGGCCCCATTGGGTCCTCTGAGGCCACCTTTCACGTGGCTGGTGGGTGTAGTGAGGGGCTGGGATTGGCGCGGGCTCAGGGCCAACGATGTCAATGGCGCTGCGCTGCACCACCACCCTCTCGAGCGGCATGCCAATAAAAAAGCCCGCGGCGGGCCGCGGGCAGAAGGTTGAGCCTGTGATCAGGCTTGGAGTTAACCGAGAAGCGCCAATGAAGGGCGACTCACTTGGCCGTAGCGGCGAAGTCGGGGTAGGCCTCCATGCCGTGTTCGCCGATGTCGAGGCCTTCGATCTCTTCCTTCTCGGTGACACGAATGCCGCCGAAGAGGGCTCCGATGATGGACCAAACAATCCAGGAGGTCACGATTGAAAACAGGCCGACGGCGACCGCACCAACAATCTGAACACCAAGCTGGTTGAAACCATGTCCGGTGAACAAACCTTTGTCCATGTTGAACAGACCCACGGCCAGGGTGGCCCAGATGCCACAGGTGCCGTGAACCGAGAAAGCGCCCACAGGATCGTCGATCTTGAGGCCGTCGATGAAGGCCACCGAGAACACCACGATCACGCCAGCGATGAAGCCCACGACCCAGGCGGCAGGCATGGAGAATCCATCACAGCCGGCGGTGACACCAACAAGACCCGCCAGAATGCCATTGATGGTCATGGTGAGGTCGGGCTTGCCACCAGTGAACTGGCTCACCAAGGTGGCAGCGATGCCACCGCCAGCACCCCCAAGGGTGGTTGTCACGGCGATGTAAGGAACCTCGGGGGCCATGGAGAGCCAGGAGCCGGGGTTGAAGCCATACCAACCGAGCCAGAGAATTAGGCAGCCGAGGGTGGCGATCCCCAGGTTGTGGCCAGGAATAGCTTGGGGCTTACCGCCTACAAACTTGCCGATCCGGGGACCAAGCAGGATGGCACCAGTCAGGCCGGCCCAGGCACCAAAGCTGTGAACAAGAGTGGATCCGGCGAAGTCGATGAAGCCCAATTGGTTGAGCCATCCTTCTCCAACGTTCCACTGCCAGGAGCCGGTGATGGGATACAGAACACCCACCAGGATGAGCGAGAAGATCACAAACTCGCCAAACTTGATCCGTTCGGCCACGAGGCCGGACACGATCGTGGCAGCGGTGCCAGCAAAGGCAGCCTGGAAGAGAAAGTCAACACTGGGAACTAACTTGCCGTCGGTGACCATTTCA
>JBIPLV010000128.1:0-5318 GCA_044369475.1 Cyanobium sp.
GGCGTCGTCCTGGGCGTAGAACACGGCCACCCGCTTGATCGCTGGATCGCGGCGCAGGGCCTCGTCCAATGACAGCGGCGCGATCACCGAGCTCTGGGCCGACACGCGGCTGATGAAGGGACCGATCTCCGGGATCCCCGCGGCGGTGTTGGAGGGGGCCACCACCGGTACCCCCTGGCGCTGGGCGATCGGATCGGCGGCGAAGGCCTGCTGGGACAGGGTTGGCCCGATCAGGGCGATCACCCCCTGCCGGATCAGCAGGTTGAAGGCGGCAATGGCGCTGGGCTCATCGGAGGCGCCGTCCTCCAGTTGCAGATGCACCAGCCGCGGAGGGGCTCCAGCCTGCTGGGCCCAGCGCTCGGCCACCGCCAGCCCCATCCGCTGGTCCTGGCCGTAGAGGTTGGCGTTGCCGGTGAAAGCGATGGCGGCCCCGACCGTGAGCGGGCCAGCGCTTAGGGGCTTGGCCGCTGGATCACTGCTGCGGCCCAGCCAAGCCAAGGTGCCGATGCCGGCAGCCAGCACGGCGGCCAAGCGCAGGGCGCCGCGCTGGCGGTACTGGATCGGGCCAGCACTAGTAGGCAGCCTGTCTTGGCGAACAGCCGTCGATGGCGGGGGGGTGGTCGTCATCGGCAGGGCATTGGTGCGGATGCTGGGCGTTGGCGTGGGCCCTGTCAACACGTCCAGACTCAGCCAGCTGGTCTAGTCTGGTCTGGTCTAGTTGGTGTGAATCGGCCATGGAGGGACGTGTCCGTGTCACGCGCACGGTGAACATGCTGGAAGCCAAAACGCAGCTCTCCCGCCTTGTGGACGGGATTGAGCGAGGGCTGGAAACGGAGGTTGTGATTGCACGCAACGGCCGCCCTGTGGCCCGGCTCACCAGCCTGGCGTCCTCGCAGCGGCCGCGACGGTTGGGCTTGGCCAAAGGGATGGTCGTGGCGCCGGCTTCGATTGATGCAGCCAACCCGCTGATCGCTGATCTGTTCGAGCAAGGCTGATGCGCGTTCTTCTTGATACGCACACCTTCCTGTGGGCCATCAGTGACGATGCTCGGCTTGGCGATGTCAGCAGGTCGCTGATCTTTGATCAGGCTGAGAGAGTGCTGCTGAGCCACATCTCACTCTGGGAGATTGCGATCAAGCACGCGCTGGCTCGGGCCGATATGCCCGTATCGGCTGCTGAAGCGAGCCACTGGGCAGAGGCCTCTGGTTTCGACGTGCTCCCATTGGCACTGGAGCACATTCTGACGCTGGAGCAACTTCCACTTCACCACCGCGATCCCTTTGATCGCCTGTTGGTGGCGCAGGCGATCAGTGAACCTTTGACCCTGCTAAGTGCTGATGCTGCTTTGGTTGTCTATGGAGCCATGCTCCACGATGCTCGGCGTTGATCAAGCCACCAGCGCGAAGCACTCGCGGAAGGCCGCGATGGTGGTGTCGATGTCTTCGTCGGAGTGGGCCAGGGAGGTGAAGCCGGCCTCGAAGGCGCTGGGGGCCAGGTACACGCCGCGCTCGAGCATGGCGCGATGCAGCTTGCCGAAGCGGGTCGTATCGGCGGCCTTGGCGTCTTCGAAGTTGTGCACCGGGCCCTCGCAGAGGAAGAAGCCGAACATGGCGCTGATCGAGCCGCCTGTGATCGGCAGGCCGGCGCTGCGGGCTGCGTCGAGGATGCCGCCGATCAGGCGCTTGGTGATCGCGTCGAGGCGCTCGTAGGTGCCTGGCTGCTTCAGCAGCTCCAGGGTTTTGATGCCGGCGGTCATCGCCAGGGGGTTGCCACTCAGGGTGCCGGCTTGGTACATCGGGCCGGCCGGGGCCACCATGCTCATGATGTCGGCCCGGCCGCCGTAGGCGCCCACCGGCAGGCCGCCGCCAATCACCTTGCCCATCGTGGTGAGATCGGGGGTGATCCCAAACTTCGCCTGGGCGCCGCCGTAGCTGATGCGGAAGCCGGTCATCACCTCGTCGAACACGAGCAGCGCACCGTTGTCTTTGGTGAGCTCTCGGATGCCCTCCAGGAAGCCGGGCTCGGGGGTGATGAAGCCGGCGTTGCCCACCACGGGCTCGAGGATCACGCCGGCGATTTCGCCGGGGTTCTCGGCGAACAGCTGCTTGACCGCTTCGAGGTCGTTGTAGGGGGCCGTGAGGGTGCTGGCAGCCGTGGTGCGCGGCACACCCGGCGAATCCGGCAGGCCCAGGGTGGCCACACCGGAGCCGGCCTTCACCAGGAACATGTCGGCGTGGCCGTGGTAGCAGCCCTCAAACTTGATGATCTTTTCGCGGCCGGTGAAGGCGCGCATCAGCCGCAGCACCGACATGCAGGCCTCGGTGCCGCTGTTCACGAAGCGCACCATCTCCACCGACGGCACCGCGTCGATCACCATGGCGGCGAGGGTGTTCTCCAGCTCGCAGGGGGCGCCGAAGCTGGTGCCCTTGTCGAGGGCGGCATGAAGGGCGGCGATCACCTCAGGGTGGGCATGGCCGCAGATGGCGGGGCCCCAGCTGCCGATGTAGTCGATGTAGCGGTTGCCGTCCACGTCCCAGGCGTAGGCGCCCTTGACCCTGTCAAACACGATCGGCTGGCCGCCCACAGAGCGGAAAGCCCGCACCGGCGAGCTCACGCCACCCGGCATCAGCTTCTGGGCAGCACTGAAGAGGTCCTGGGAGCGGGTGGTGTGATGCACAGGAGCCGAAACAGGAGCCGAGGTCAAGGCGGGATCCGCGGAGGGAAGAAAACCGCCGACCATCCTGACCTAAAACCGGCCTCTTCGCTTCCTCAGTAAGTTCAGGGGGCTTGCGGCGGGTCTCCTGAGCGTCAACTGGCCAGAGCTGGAGCGGCACCTGAGGCGGTTGTTGCCTTCCCGTGCCGTGGTGTCGGCCCGCCAGGAGTTGCTGGCCTACGACTGCGACGGCCTCACGCTGGCCCGCCACCAGCCGCGCCTGGTGGTGCTTCCCGAGACGACAGATCAGGTGGCTGCTGTGGTGCGGCTCTGCCATGAGCAAGGGATGCCGTTTGTGGCGCGAGGCAGTGGCACCGGCCTTTCCGGCGGTGCCGTGGCCGAAACCGAGGCCCTGGTGATCGCCACCAGCCGCATGCGCAAGGTGCTGGCGCTGGATCTCGACAACCGCCGCATCACGGTGCAGCCAGGCGTGATCAACAGCTGGGTCACCCGGGCGGTGGCCGGTGATGGGTTCTATTACGCCCCCGACCCCTCCAGCCAGGTGGCCTGCAGCGTTGGCGGCAACGTGGCTGAAAACTCCGGCGGTGTGCACTGCCTCAAGTACGGCGTGACCAGCAACCACGTGCTGGAGCTGGAGGTGGTGCTGCCCGATGGAACCGTCACCACCTTGGGCAGCGACCTCGACGAAACCCCGGAGCTCGACCTGCGCGGCGCCTTCATCGGTAGCGAGGGCACCCTGGGTATCGCCACGGCGATCACCCTGCGGCTGTTGCGGGCTCCCCAGAGCGTGGCGGTGCTGCTCGCCGATTTCACCAGCATGGAAGCGGCCGGAGAGGCGGTGCGACTGGTGACCGCGGCCGGGATGCTGCCCGCGGGTATGGAAATGATGGACCGCCTCACGATTGAGGCGGTGAATGATTACTTCGGCGTGGATGAATACCCCCGCGATGCGGCGGCCCTGCTGTTGATCGAGCTGGACGGGCAGGAGCGGGAGGTGGCCGCGGCGGTGGAGCTGGCGACCCAGCTCTGCCACGAGGCTGGGGCCCGCACCGTGCGCCAGGCCACCGATGAGCAAGAGCGCGCGCTGCTTTGGAAGGGTCGCAAGTCGGCGATCTCCGCCCTGGGGCGCCGGTTTCCCAGCTATTACCTGCAGGACGGTGTTGTGCCCCGCAGCGCCCTGCCGCGGGTGCTGGCGGCGATCGAGGAGCTTTGCGTCAGCCACGGGTTGCCGGTGGCCAACGTGTTCCATGCCGGCGACGGCAACCTCCACCCGCTGATCCTCTATTCGGCCCAGGAGCCCGGCATCCAGGAGCGGGTGCAGGCCCTCGGCGCTGCGATCCTGCGGCTGTGTGTGGATGCCGGCGGCAGCATTACCGGCGAGCACGGCGTGGGCGCCGACAAACGCTGTTACCTCGATTGGATGTACAACCCCGACGACCTGGCCACCATGCAGCTGGTGCGCCTGGCCTTCGATCCGCATGGCCTGGCCAACCCCGGCAAGATCTTCCCTACCCCCCGAAGCTGCGGCGAGTCGGCACAGCGACGCAGCGCCGACGAGGCCCTGGCTCACCTGCCGGTGTTCTGACGGCTGCTGTTCTGAGCGGCACCGCCGCTAGATCGCGTCGTTGCCCTCTTCATCGTCGTCGTCGTCTTCAGGTGGCCACACCAGGTTGACCACCACCGGTGCGTGGTCGCTGGGTTGCTCGTTGCCCCGGGTGGCCTTGTGGATCACGCAGCCGGTGGCGCAGTCCATCAGCTCTTCGGAGAGGTAAATGTGGTCGATCCGCCAGCCCCGGTCCCGATCCCAGGCGCCGGTGCGGTAGTCCCACCAGCTCCAGTGGCCGCTGTCGGGCTCGAACACCCGGAACACGTCGCTGAGCCGCTCCCCCAGGGCCTCCTGCAGGGCTGCGCGCTCCGGATCGCTGGCCATGATCCCGCCCGTGAGCCGATCGGGGTCGTGGATGTCGCGGGCCTCGGGGCCGATGTTGAAGTCGCCCACCATGCAGAGCGGATCGCCCTGCTGCTCCTGTGCTGCCAGATAGCGCTGCAGGCAGGCCAGCCACTCCAGCTTGTAGGTGTATTTCTCGCTGCTGAGGGAGCTGCCGTTGGGCACATACAGATTCAGCACCCGGATGCCGCCGATCAGGGCACTGATCACCCGTTTCTGCTCACCCAGCCCAGGGGCTTCCGGGTCGTTGGGCAACAACGCCTCAAAGCCGATCCGCACGTCCTCAAGGGGCAACAGGCTGAGGATGGCCACGCCGTTGTAGGCCTTCTGGCCGCTGATCACCGTCGCGTAGCCCAGGGCCTCAAACGCCTCGCGGGGAAACAGCTCGTCGGTCACCTTGGTTTCCTGCAGGCAGAGCACGTCGGGCCGTTCCTGTTCCAACCAGGCCACCACCTGATCCAGGCGGGTGCGCACGGAGTTGACGTTCCAGGTGGCGATCCGCATGGGCCTTAAAAGGCGCAACTAAGATGAGTATCCGAGCAAGCCGGAGACGTGCCCACCATGCCTGCTGTGCGCAATCCTGTTTTGACCAGCCCGATTCTGGGATTCTCAACGGCAAGCCTTTTGGCTGCCTGCGCTCTGGTGGCCACCGGAGCCGGATCCGCCCTGGCCCAGCAGAAGGGCTATGGCCAAACC
>JBIPLV010000282.1:0-5298 GCA_044369475.1 Cyanobium sp.
CACGGCCCAGTGCGCCGCCAGCTTGATCAATGGCCTCGTGCCGCTGCCGCCCCAGCCCCTCAGCGCTGAGGGGCTGGCGGCGTTGCGGCGCCGCGATGCCTTGGGCCAACCCCTGCCGGGGCTTGTGCTGGTGGGCTCCCACGTGCCCCTGGCGGATGCGCAGCTGGAGCGGTTGTTGCAGCAGAGCGGTTGTGCGGGGCTGGAGCTGCCGGTGGCGCGTTTGGCCGCGGCTGTCGAGACGGAGTGGCTGGAGGCGGAGTGGCTCGAGCAGCTGCAGGAGCGGCTGCAGACTGGCGCCACCCCGGTGCTGTACACCAGCCGCGGTGAGCTGAGCCTCGGCTCTGAGGCGGAGCGTCGCCGCCTTGGGCTGGCCCTGGCGGCGTTGATGGCCCGGTTGGTGAGCGCCCTGGCACCGCAGCTGGGCTATGTGATCAGCAAGGGAGGCATCACCAGCCACACGCTGCTGGAGCAGGGCCTGCAGTGCGATCAGGTGGAATTGCAGGGGCAGCTGATGCCGGGGTTGTCGTTGGTGCTTGCCGCCGACCTGCCCGTGGTCACGTTTCCAGGAAACCTTGGCGATGCTGAAAGCCTGCTGCAGGCTTGGCTGTTGATGGAAGGCGACCGGTAGATTCGGGCTAACCAAGGATTGACGGATGCAGGGCTACGCCAGCGAGGTGAAAGCCAACACGCAGGTGTTGATCATTACCCATGCCAGCAAGAATGTCTCTGAGCAGGGCAGGAATCAGCCCCTGCTTTATCCAGGCGCTCCCAATACGTATTTGCTTGATCAGGTTTTCAAAAACCTCGAGCAAAGGATTGGCCTCGTTGATGCCGTTATCTCCTTTGATCACAAGCTGGATTGCCCTGTTTCTGAATTATATCTAGCTAACTTGCGTCAATTTTCTGAGCGGCGCAGAGTCCGGTTGATTGTTTCGCCCTCTAGCTTGTTAATGTCAAACCAGCTTACTGCAACGGCGGCTTTTATTCGGGGAATTGAGGCGATTGGCGCCGATTACGTTTTATTCTTTGAGCATGATCACTTTTTTTTGAGAGACCTTGATTGGAGCATTGTGGATCAAGCCTTTCGTCATGATGTTCAGATGTTGCGCTTTAATGAATCGGACAATGAAACCAGTTCACGCTGGCGCGAAACGGTTGTGCCGTCAAGCTTTTCGGATCAAATCTGTGAGACGAATTACTATTGCAATAAACCCTTTCTGGCGCGTACTGGTTTTTGCAGGCAGTTGTTTGAGCTCGCTGAGCGGCAAGTGCCCTACTGGAATGGACCCTTTGGTGGTTTTGTCGAAGGACCTGTCATGCGCCAGTTGGTGGCCGATGAGTTCAACCTCAGCCATGAGCAGTTTCGCGAGCGCTATCCCATTTATCTCTATGGACCTCATGGTGCTCCCCCGATGATTGAGCATTTCGGAATTTTTCCGGGGCGCCGTGCCCGTTGGACCAAGCGACTTAAGCAGTTGTTCGGTCTTGCGGCTTGAGTAGGCCTCCCAGTGCAGTCAATCCGAGGGCAATCAAGCAGTCGCTTGGTTCGCTTATGGCAGCAGCTATTAGAAACGCAAGGGAAACAGTCCCCACCAGTAGTGGCGTGAATGGATACCCCCAGCAACAAAACGGCCTAGCGAGATCTGGTTTCTGCCGCCGAAGGGTTGCCAATGCCGCCAGCCCACTGAGTGGTAAGGCCACGTAGAGCACGGCTCCGATCGCCAGCAGATGCTCGAATGTTCCTGCTAAGACGAGCAACGAGCTTGTGCCAGCCGTGATCAGCAACGCTGGTACCGGAGTGCCGCCCTCGCTCACCTGCGTCAGTGAGATGGGTCGCAGTCCTGCCAATCCCATCCGGTAGAGGATGCGTGGGGCGGCCATCACCACGGTGTTGATTAGCCCCAACAGAGCCAGTACAGCCACCACTGTGATCACACTGTGACCCCATTCCCCCAGCACGATCTCGGCGGCATCAGCCGCTGGGATTTGTGCACTGGCGAGAACGGGCAGAGGCAGCACATGCAGCAGTGCGGCGTTGATCAGCAGATAGAGCGCCAAGACTACGAAGACTCCACCGATTAATGAGCGGGGAAGATCTTGGGCTGGCTCCTTGAACTCCTCTGCGAAGTACACCGGGGAGGCCCATCCGTCGTAAGTGGTGATCACCGCTTGGAGCGCCATCACAATCGGCACCAGCAGAGCCGGGCCCGATGGAAGGGCCGTTGGTTCTGGACTGACCGGTTCTGCAAGACCGCCAACTGAAGGCACAAGGAAGCAGGCTGCGACGAGCGTGAGGAGTGCCGCCGCCTTGCCTAGGCTTAAAAGCTCCTGGCTTGTTCCACCAGCCCGCACTCCGAAGAGCTGGATGGAGCTGAACAACACGATCACCCCAACCGCCAAGGTGGGGCTGTTGATGGGGATGAGGCTGGAGAGGAACGCGCCCAGGGTGGTGGATACCCAGGCCAGGCCGATGCAGTGAGCGATCCAATCGCACCAGCCCACCGCCAGCCCAGCGCGCCGCCCAAAAGCCTCCTCGGCGTAAACGGTCCAGCCGCCGGCGCGAGGCAATGCTGCTGCCAACTCTGCGATGCAAATGGCCCCCAGAAGTGCATAGACACCTCCCACGAGCCACGTGGTCATGATCAAACCCGCTGACGGCAGTTGTGCCGCCACAAGCCCGGGATTCCGCAAGATGCCTGCACCGATGGTGCCCCCCACCGAGCCTGCTAAGCCGAAGGCAACCCCGAGCACGTTCGACAGCCCACCTGCTTCAGGCGTGTCCGTTGGTCCGTTCTGGCTCACCGTGGATGTGCGCCTGCCGCTTCATGATGCTCCAGCACGTCAATTGGGTGCGCATGCTGAGCGGTTGCAAAGCGAGCCCGTTCGCGATTGGGTCGCCCTGGCTTGGTAGCAGCGCAAGTCAAATCCCATACCGTCATGGAGCACCCTGAGGTCATGATTTGATCTCCACATCAGCCTTGTAGTGAGACAGCCGAGCAGTTCTTGAAATCTTGTGCTAAAGATGCTTTGTGCCGCCGTAGGATCTTGCTTCAATATCCAGATCAACTCACTAAAAATATTTATATCGTTTGGCATACGTGGAGTGGTGACCATAAGAGTCGATATCAATCGATCATTGGCCGGCAGTGGCGCACCCTCCTTGCGTCCAAGCTGGCTGAGCATGCTTCAAAAATCTTTATTAGCTTGAGGGAGGGGGACCAGATTTATCTGCCACAATCTTTGTTGGATTCAAATCAAGTAGAGCTTAATTTTTTTTCTGGCCCGGTTCATGAAGGATTTACCCTGAATTGGTTGAAGAACCAGTTAGATCAAAACCGGCTTGATGATGATAGTCTTATTCTTTATTTTCATTCAAGGGGCGCCTCGAAGGCTTTGACCACAAGGGAGGCTATTTGTTCTGATGACTGGACAGTCATGATGGAATATTTCTGCCTCGCAAGATGGAGATTTGCCGTGAATCATCTTGCAAATCACTACACATGCGGATGTCAGCTATGGCCCATGGCATCATCTTTTGATCAAGGGGAGTGTTCTATTTATCACTCCTCTTATCCAAGGGAATTCTGGACCTATTGTGGGAACTTTTGGTGGGCGAATGGCTCTTATATAAAACATTTGCTGAACCCGCCAGACTTTTATTCCACTGGTGAGTCTGCGAAGGACCGTCATCTTATGGAGAATTGGATATTAAGTAGCGTTGGGACACTCACCAATTTCGATGAGCATTATATTTTGCATTCCACGGGATATCCCTATCAAAGAGGTTTGGTGCATAGCTATCTTGATCGCTATCACCCTCGGCATTACGTGCGTGGTGATGTCAGCCCGATGCCGACTCTTGATCCTGATCTCTTTAACGGTGAGTGCAATACGCGCTCTTCGATCCGCTCAAAAATAAAGCGCTGGTTGGCTAAAATTACTTCTGTTAAGGACTCAAGAACTCCACCTCTGTAATGCTTTGGGGTTGTTGCGTAGTAGTACGAGCAGATTTTCTTGATGATTGCGGATTGGCTCCTGCTGCGGCGCCGGGGGCTTCGGACTCAGCCGGGTCCATCACTGGGGCCGGCAGTGAGGCCGGCGCTGCGGGCTAGCAACTGCAGCGGATGGGTCACGGTTTGGGGCTGCCCCGAGCGCTGCAGGTGTTTGCGGATCTGAAGGCTGCAGCCGATGTTGGCGCTGGCCACCACCGCGGCACCGGTGTGGGCCAGATCGTTGGCCTTCAGCTCCCCGAGCGCGTCCGCCTCCTGCGGTTGCACCAGGTTGTAGATGCCGGCGCTGCCGCAGCACACGCCGGCTTCGCTGGCCTCGCGGATCACCAGGTGCGGGATCTGCCGCAACAGGGCCCTGGGTTGGGCGCCGATGCCCTGGCCGTTCAGCGCATGGCAAGCATCGTGGTAAGCCACCGGGAGCGGCCTGTCGGCCGTGGCCGGAGTTCCATCCGGATGGCACAGGGGTTGCAGGCCGGCGCTGAAGGCATCGCTCAAGCCGAGCTCCCCCAGAAATTCCTGAACGTCGCGCACCGTGGCGGCGAAGCCGGCGGCAGGGGCGACGCCGGTTGTGTTTTCGAGGATCTGGCCGTACTGCTTCAGGGTGTGTCCGCAGCCCGCCGCCGCCACCAGCACCGCATCGAGGGGGGCTGCACCGGCGGCTTTGCCCGGGCCCACCACCGCCTCGAAACTGGCGATCAAGGCCTGGGCCAGCCGTTGGGTGTGCTCCAGCTCCCCCTGGTGGTGGGTCACGGCGCCGCAACAGCCCTGGGTCGGGGGGATCACCACCTCCACCCCGTTGGCGCTGAGCACCTGTACCGCCGCGGCGTTGACGGCGGGGTCAAACACCCGCTGCACACAGCCCAGCACCAACCCCACGCGGGCCCGCCGTTCCCTCTGGGCGGGCACCACCACGGGCCAGGGCTCCTCAAAGCTGGCGGGAGTTAAGGGGGGCAACAACGCCTCCAACGCCTGCAGTTGCGGCCCGAGTATCCGCAGCAGGCCGCTGCGGCGCGCGATCCGCTGCAGCTTGCCGCCGGCATAGGCCCGCAGCGGCGTAAGCACCGCCCTGAGCCGCTGCGGGTACGGCAGCAGAGCAAACAGCAACCGGCGAAAAGCGGTTTGGCCCGGTTCCCGCAGCTCAGGGGCATTGAGTTTGGGCCGGGTGGCCTCCAGCAGCTGGTCGTAGCGCACGCCGGAGGGGCAGGCCGTCACACAAGCAAAGCAGCCCAGGCAACTGTCGAAATGGGAGGCGGTGGTGGCGTCGAGCTCCTGTTCGCCGGCGTTAATG
>JBIPLV010000305.1:0-5288 GCA_044369475.1 Cyanobium sp.
AATGACAAGCAGCGCTCTTGCAACATTCCTAGGATACATTCTATCAAGTACCGCGGTCGCTGGATTGAGCTTATTAATGCTCAGAGCAACCGCTAGTAGTATCAAAAAAAATGTTCAATATCAGTTTAATGATTTTAGGGAAACAACCTTAGAAATTGCCAACAGACTGCGCGCCTACTCACTAAATTTTGCTGTGTGGGGGGCTGCGCAAGGTCTATACCTTGCATCGGACAAATGGATTATTGCCAAGTTCTACTCACTCAAGGAGCTTGGATTTTATACGCTTGGATATCAGCTAGGCTTTACACCAGTTGCGATTATCGCTGGAATTACGATTCAGGTTATTCAACCATTGCTATACAACTTAAAAGAAAACCATCTCTTAAGCAGACCATCTGAAAAAAGTCAAGACAAAACAAAGACGGCCCAATTGCTTATATGTGGAATTTCACTAATCTTGTTGGGCTATCTTGTTTGGGCAAGCCTTGGTCACTATCTAGCACTTCGCATAACTGGGGATAAGTTTCTTCAATCCCTGGATTACTTCAACATTTTTGCTGCTTCTGCAGGCATCTTTGGAATAGGCGAATTAATTGCATGCACTTTTTACAACAAAGAGACTCTCTCTCTCGTCAAGACAATTAAGATAATTGTCAGTGCAGCAGGCATCGCGCTTAATATATTGGCCGGCATGGCTAGCAATGTCAAATACTTAGCAGCCGCGTCTTTGGCGACAAATGCGTTATACTTACTTTTGATTTTATTTTTTCTAAAATTAGAAGAGTGCAAAACAAATCAACATATGTCGAGCGCAGATCATTAGGAGGTTTTAATACGCAGTTGGAAGGAAATGTATGCTAACAACAAAAGCAAAGACGCAACCCAAAGAAGATTAATCCCCGCATGAATGGGGTCGCCCCTAAAAAATGACAACATTTTGATGCTCCATAGTGGATAAAGATAAAGAAAAATTTTACTGATTCGCGAAATTCCACTTGCAAGCGAAAACGCACCCACAGCAAAAAATCCTATCAATACAACCCAGTTTAAAACTATAGCTAGCTTAAATGCAGGATTGCCAAAGCGCCAATACAAAGCAGTCGGGAGTACTGGGCCCCAATACCCTTCATAAAATGATTGATATTTAGCTAAAAGATAGTTTCGATTATAGCCCGAGCAAAACCTGGTATCAAGTGCGGGGCCCGCAATTACCTGGCATGCAAAATCATTAAGCACTTTACCGGTCTCTAGATTGAGTGCATGTTTCGGCTGGCTGAGGTTATCATTCAAACGTGGACGTAGGCCAGATACTTGAATTTGGCCATTTATTTTTCTAGATTGATCTTCAAATTTAGAAATCTGAGCTTTCATTTCACGAGCATCTGCTGACGGACTTGGCAGATGCTTATATACTAAAAATCTAGTTGCTGTTGGCACAGCACTGGCCACAATAAGAAAACAAATATACAACAATAGCAGCTTTTCGGAAAGTTGCCTGCGCGGCATGAGTATGCTTTGCGAACTATTTTGCTGGGGGCTATAGTAAGCTTTACAGCGCAAATCTATCAATACATAACTAGCGACAAGGAATGTCATTGCCAATGACATAGAAAAAAATCGACTCGCCGTTAACAACTCAATGGCAGCCATGCTGAATACGTTAATCAACGAGATGATCGTGATTGACATTAATAATCTAGACCTGGATGGGATGCATACTAATATTGAACCCAGAAGCAACATGAAGCCTATTTCTATTTTTCCATCCATTAAACTCTCCCGAATTGCGTATAACATATCTCTAGACAGATGACCATCAAAGGGCAACGCCAAGGTTACAAGCTTGAATACAATATCGGCTTTCAGTAAGATCGCAAATACAAAAACTGCATTCACTGCGCATGTGAGGATAAAAATATCGAAAGAAGAGAAGATCTCAAATCTCCATCGGAGCTTCAGTACATATGGGTTGCTTTTGATTGCAATTAGAATTACAAAGAGAACAGTTATGGCGCTGCTGAGCAATAAGACCTTGGTAAAGCCATAATCAAGGCCTGGCGGACTGTACGTAAATGCCAAATAAAGAATATAGATGATACCTGGAAATATTGCCCACAAAGAAGCTAGTACCCTGAAAGGAATATTAAGCATAATATTTTGCGTGTCGAGTCATTTAAACCACATGATTATAATACATTAATTAAGCAGGCTCACATCAGGCAAATGATCGTCAACTGATGTTAATATTATCCGGATTTGGGTCCCTTATAATGCGGCCAATACTTACTCTGAATCAGAAATTGTGCTTCTAGTGAATAATGATGGGCCCAACCGAGGAGGAAAAAGGCTTAAACTGATTACTCTCCAAGAGGCAACTTGATGTGAAGAAAGCTTGCGTCAATGTTCTTTCTGAGCACGTTGTTCAGCGACAAAGGAGCGAAGGCACGCTATTGGATTGAGGCACGACCCACCAACCCATGCCTGACCCATCCGTGCATAGCCACCCCATTGCCCGAACGACCAAGAAGGACCGTCTCCGTCTGGTGACCCAGCACGCTCATGTGAGCCACCCGAAGCCGAGGCCGTAGCCGATGCTGAGCGCCGCCGCAGCCCCCAGCCACCAGCGCAGCCCGGGGCTTCGGCTGCTGAGCAACGCCAACAGCGAGAGGCTGCTGAGGTCGATCCACACCCGCGTGTAATCGGGAAAACGGGCCAGGATCTGGGTGGTCGTGCACAGGGCGGGTAACACATATAGGCCCGCCGTAATCCGCAGCCAGCGGCCACCCCAGCCCCGCACTACCGTGGCCAGCAGCACCCCCAGGGTGGCCAGCCAAAACAGCAAACACAGGCCATCAAACCCACGCTCGAGCCCCAGCACAGGTGGGCCGGGCAACAGCCGTAGCCCCAGCACCTGCGCCGCCTTATGCAGGATCCCCAGGCCCGGTAAACCGAAATGCAATGTGGCCAGCAACCCATCGGCCGTGGTGGCAAAGCGAGCCTTCAGCGAGGCCGTAAACGCCACCAGGGGTAAGGGCACCAAGGCCAGCGGCAACAGCCAGCGCCAGCGCCGCTCCCACAGGGCCGTGAGCCCCGTGGAAGCCCAGGCCAACAGGGCGGTTTCGCGCGTGAGCAGGGCGGCGCTGAGAGCCCCAGCCAAGGGGCTCAGCCGGCCTTGGCGCCAGGCCACCGCCCCCGCCAGCAGCAGCGTGGTGGCCAGCAGATCGGCGGTGGAGAGGGTGAGGGTGATCCAGTAGCCCGGCAGGGCCAGCACCGCCAGGCCCCAGCGGGGATTGCGTTGCTCGAGCTGGGCCCACTGGGCCACCAGACTTGAGGCAGCGGCGATGCAGGCCACATTGATCAGCCCCAGGGTCCAGGTGATCAGCGGCGGTTGCCCCAGGCCGGTGAGCCAGGCCAACAAGGGATACAACAGCCGTTTGCCCCTGTAGATGGGGTTGTCCACCGCGCCGGCCGTGATGGGATCGAGCTGGAGCGGATCGGTGGCCAGCACCAGAAACTGCTGGCCGTCATTGCCGCGCTTGCCCGGCAACACCAGCAGCTGCTCTCGGGGCAGATGGGGATTGGCCGCAAAGCCCTCGCCAATGCGGGCCAGGCCGGTGGGGTTGCCGCTGAACTTGCCAAACACCAACAGCGCCCACACCAGCAGGGCCGCCAGACCCGCCATGGCCCCGATTCCGCGCGGGCCCAGTGCACCGCCCCCCTGCAGCCCCCGTTTTAGCAATGCCTTCAGCACCGGCCAGCTGGGCCAGCCTGGCAGCCCCAACCCGTGGCCCCAAAGCTGCCGCAGCCAGCGCTGCTCGTGCCACCAGTGGGTGCTTACGGGCACAGGCTGCGGAGCATGCCCCTCCGCCAGCTCCTCGGCCAGCTGCAGCCAGGCCCGTTGCACCGCCTCTGGCCCAAAGGCCTGCTCCACATGCCGCTGGCCCGCGGCCCCCAGCCGCCAGGCCCGTTCCGGATCCTGCAGCAGGGCGATGGCCGCGTGGGCCAGCTGCTGATCCGTGCCCACCAACACCCCAGTGCGCTGATCCTGCACTGTCTGAACTAGGGCGTTGCGGCGCGGCGCCAGCACCGGGAGACCGCAGGCACTGAATTCAGCCGCGGCCAGGCAAAAGGTTTCATCGCGGCCGCTGGGATTCACCACCCCAACCGACACCTGCTCGAGGGCCGCATAGCGCTCAAGACCGCAACTGCCCTCAAACACCACCCGATCAGCAAAGCCCCCCCACTGCAACAGCTGACGGCAATGGCGCTCATAGGGGGTGAGATCCCCTGAGGCCGCGCGCGCGCCGTAGAGATCCGCCCCGCCAAACACCCGCAGGCGTGCCTCCGGGCAGGCGCGGGCGATGGCGGCCCACTGGCCAGCCAGGCGATCGAACCCCTTGAACGGGGTAAGGGCCCCCACATAGGCCAGATCAGTAGCGGCGGCAGCCAGCTCCTGCGAACGGGGCAAGCGCTGCGCCGGCGGCACCGCCACGGGGTTGGGCAGCACCACGGCGCGGCGGGCCAGGCGGCTGTGGCGAAAGGCGTCCAACTGGGCGCCACTCACCAACAGCCAGCGCCCCACGGCGGCCAGGGCCTCATAGCGGCCCTGCTGATCGCAGCCCAGGTTGTGCAACCAGGGCAGCAGCGGCACGGGCGCATGCTCCAGGGCGGCCCAATCCGCCGGACTGGCAAATCCCGGGCGAAACACCAACCCCAAACACCCCTCGGCCACCTGAATGGCCCCCGCCAACCCGGGCACCACCTGGATGCAGGCGGGATCCATGCCTTCCACCCGTTGCGGGGCCGTGAGCAACAGCAGTGGCTGCAGCGGTGATCCCTGCAACAGGCGCACCACCGCAAGAAAGGTGTACTCGGTACCACCGATGCCGGGGTTCCCGTTGCTGGGATCGGGCAGGGATCCGCGGCCAGCGATGCCCCGGTTATCGAGGTAGAAAGCCAGGCGCATCGGCCCAGAATGGCAGGCCTTGCGGGGCCTGCATGCGGCGCTTGAGCTTGATCGGGGCAGCTGTGGCACTGGCCCTGCTGGTGTGGCTACCCCTGGGCATTGCCGGGGTGCCCCTCGACACCCCCGATGGCTTCCTGCACTTGGGCTGGAGCGTGGCCTGGGTGCGGCAGTTGCAAGCAGGCTGGCTCTGGCCCACCTGGAGCGATCTGCCCTGGGCGGGGGCCGGCAGCTTTGCGCTGTTGATCTACCCGCCGTTGTTCCGGGTGATCAGCGGCCTACCGATGCTGATCGGCGTGCCGCCAGACCATGCCATCGCCGGCGG
>JBIPLV010000039.1:0-17610 GCA_044369475.1 Cyanobium sp.
CATGATGGATTGCGTAGTTTATGGGCAGTACGTTGCGTCGTTTCTCATCCCTCTCTGGGTTTGCCGGTAGTCGCTTGAGCTGGGATGTTATACAGATTCTCTCTGGCTTGTTGTCGGGCTTGTTGCTCCCAGTTCTTCTTGTGCTTTCCAGCTCAGGATTGGTACTGAAATCTCTTTGGGTTGCCTTATCTGTACTTGGCTTGATCGATATGGCGCTCTGCGCGCGTCGCTCTTTTAGCGAGAAGGGGCAAGTCATTCGCGATAAAAAGAAGATTTTTTCTCGCTATCTGAAGGGTTGGTTCGCCTGGGATTTGTTGTCTAGCCTTCCATTTCTCCTTGCTTCGTCCTCGCCACTGGCGGCTGCATTTCAGATTCTGCGTGCCTCCCAGGTGTTTCGGGTCCTGCGTTCATGGGAGCGCTCGGGTCATCTTGACCCCCTCTTGCTGCGCATGATCAGGTATCTGACTGCGCTTGCACTTCTGGTGGTGTGGTTGTCCTGTTGCTGGTTATTTCTGGGGCTCTCAGATGCATCGGCTGATGGTTGGATCGCTCGCCATGGATTTGTAGATCGGAGCTCAGGAGACAAACTCTTGTTTTCCTTTTATTGGGCTCTGACCACCCTGACTTCAGTCGGTTACGGAGATGTCATTCCCAAGACGCGGTCTGAGATTTTGCTGGCAATGGCGACGATGTGTATTGGCGTTGTTGTGATTGCTGTGGCAATAGGCAATATCATCGCGGTGGTGAATCAATTGAATGATGGTCGATCCGAGTATGAGATGAAGCAGGCAGCCATGCGGCGTTATCTTTCTCTGAATGGCGTCAGGCCGGAGACGGTTTCACAGTTCCAGCAGTTTGGAAACTTTCTCTGGGACAATTACCGAGGCGTGAGGCCTGATCAGGTGCTTGCTGATCTGCCTGTTTCGCTTCGGCGCGTTGTGACGGAAGAGATCCTCGAGGGTTCGGCCGAAGACATACCGCTTTTGAGAGAGATATCTTTTCATCTCAGAAGTAGCTTGTTGATGATTGTGACTGCTGAAGTGATCCACCCTGGTGGTGTCATTCTCCCCGAGGGGGAGATTGGGAATTCTATTGTTTTTATGATTAGCGGCCGTGCTCGTATCGTTCAGCAGGGGCTTGATGACCGCGAAGAGTGGATTCGATTTGGTCCTGGCGATCACTTTGGGGAGCTGTCGTTCTTTTTGCGGGAACGACGTAATTGCAGCGTTATTGCTGAGGACTATGTACAGGCGTTTATCCTGGATAGATCTGCCTATGAAGAGATTTGTAGGCGAGATGAATCATTCAACGAGGTGCTTCAGAATATCTCTAGCGAGGGTGCCGCGTTTAGGCAGAAACTGTTGCTGCGTGGGCTGGTCATCTGAGCCAGCCCATGCTCGTTGAGTTCCTTTCTCGCTCTTCAGGCCTTGCCGCGGGGTCCCCGGTCTTCGGCGCCAGCGTAGATCGCTTGGCTACCCAGCTCGTCTTCGATGCGGAGCAGTTGGTTGTATTTCGCCACCCGATCGGAGCGGCTCAGTGAGCCGGTCTTGATTTGGCCAGCCCTTGTGGCCACGGCTAGATCGGCAATGGTGGTGTCTTCGGTTTCTCCGGAGCGGTGGCTGATCACGCTGGTGTAACCGGCGCGGCCGGCCAGATCGATCGCCTGCAGGGTTTCGGTGAGCGAACCGATCTGGTTCACCTTGATCAGGATCGAGTTGGCCACCCCCAGGTCGATGCCGCGTTGCAGCCGGGCAGTGTTGGTGACAAACAGGTCGTCACCCACCAGTTGGGTCGTTTTGCCCAGTTTTTCGGTCAGCAGGGCCCAGCCATCCCAGTCGTCTTCGGCGACGCCGTCCTCAATCGAGACGATCGGGAAGCGGCTCGCCAGCTGGGCCAGCTGGTCGACCATCTCGGCGCTGCTGTAGCTGCCGCCCCCGAAGTTGTAGCGGCCATCCTTGTAAAACTCGGTGCTGGCCACATCCAGGGCCAGGGAGATCTGGTCGCCAGGGCGGTAACCGGCCTTCTCGATCGCCTGCACCAGGAGCTCGCCTGCAGCGTCGTTGCTGGCCAGGTTGGGGGCAAAGCCGCCCTCATCGCCGACGGCGGTGGAGAGGCCCTGGCTGCTCAGCAGGCCCTTGAGGGTGTGGAACACCTCCGCACCCATGCGTAGGGCTTCGCGGAAGCTGCCGGCGCCGTGCGGCACGAGCATGAACTCCTGGAAGTCCATGTTGTTGGAGGCGTGGGCGCCGCCGTTGATCACGTTCATCAGCGGCACCGGCAACAGATTGGCCAGCGGGCCGCCCAGGTAGCGGTAGAGGGGCAGGCCCACCCCATTGGCGGCGGCCCGGGCCGTGGCCAGGCTCACGGCCAGCACGGCATTGGCGCCGAGGCTGGATTTGTTGTCGCTGCCGTCCAGTTCGGCCATGGCGCCATCGACGGCGCTCTGATCGAGGGCGCTGAGGCCGCACAGGGCCGGGGCGATGCGCTCCTCGATGTTGTTGACGGCCAGGGTGACGCCCTTGCCGAAGTAGCGGCTGCCGCCATCGCGGAGCTCATGGGCCTCATGGGCGCCGGTACTGGCGCCGCTGGGCACGATCGCCCGTCCGCTGGCCCCACCTTCGAGCAACACTTCGGCTTCCACGGTGGGGGTTCCGCGGGAATCGAGCACCTCCCTGGCCACAACGGTGTCAATTACGAGGTCGAGGGAGTCGATCACGTTGGCGAGCCACGAGCTGTCTGATTGGCGATCCTATGGGGCACCCCCTCCGCCCATTTGGTGCCTACGGGTACCAGCATCGGGTTTGATCGCCAGAATGGAAGTCCTTCAGTCCGGGTGGATGCCTCGCCGGCTCGATTGATGCGATTGCTGCACACCATGCTCCGGGTGGGCGATCTGGAGCGCTCCCTCTCCTTCTATACGGAGGTGCTGGGGATGCGTTTGCAGCGCCGTAAGGATTACCCCTCCGGGCGCTTCACCCTCGCTTTCGTCGGCTATGGCGATGAGGCCGACAACACCATGCTGGAGCTCACCCACAACTGGGACACCAGCCAGTACGACCTCGGCAGCGGCTATGGCCATATCGCCCTCGGGGTGGATGACATCCAGGCCGTCTGCAACGGGATCGCCGCCAAGGGCGGCAAGGTGGTGCGGGAACCCGGGCCGATGAAACATGGCACCACGGTGATCGCCTTTGTGGAGGATCCCGATGGCTACAAGGTGGAACTGATCCAGCTCTCGTCCCGCGGCTGACCCGCAAGCCCATGCGCGCCGATCCTGTGCCCTCCAGCCTCACCAGCGATCCCGATCGTTTCAACGACGACGCCTGGGAGCTGCTCCTGGCCGCTCAGGACACGGCTCGCCGCTGGCGTCATGGCGCCATGGACGTGGAGCACGTGCTGCAGGCCCTGCTGCTGGAGCGGCGTTTTGGCCGCTGGCTGGATCGCCTGCCCCTCGATCCTGACCGTCTGCTGGATCGACTCGAAAGCTTTTGCGCCGATCAGCCCAGTGGCAGTGGCAGCGAGCTCTACATCGGCGATGCACTCGAAGACCTGCTCGAGGACGCCGATCGCTGCCGGGCTGCCTGGGGAGCGGGCCTGTTGGAGGTGCCCCATCTGCTGGTGGCCCTGGTGCGTGAGCCCCGCATCGGTGCGTCTCTTTTGGGGTCGGAGGGTCTCAGCGAAGACCTGCTGTTGCGGCAGTTCCGGCCCAGTGGGGCTGCGGTGGCACCGGTGGCTGTACCGGCCCCACCCGCGCCTGCCGCCCAGGCTTCAGCGATGCCCGCCGATGCCTGGATCGATACCGCCGCTCCCGCACTCTCTCCTGCCCCAGCGGCTCCCGCTCCAGCAGCTCCCTCCGCGCCTCCGGCAGCAGCATCCAGCGCCGAGCTGCGGCTGGAGCCGGAGCAGGAGCCTCCCGAGCTCAGCGCCCTGGAGCGCTACGGCCGCGATCTCACCGCGGCAGCCCGCGCCGGCGAGCTCGATCCGGTGGTTGGTCGCGACCTGGAGATGCGCCGCCTGATCCAAGTTCTCTCCCGCCGCAGCAAAAACAACCCGGTGCTGATCGGCGAGCCCGGCGTCGGTAAGACCGCCGTGGCCGAGCTGCTGGCCCAGCGGATCGTGGCCGGCGAAGTGCCCGATTCGCTCCAGGGCCTGCGGCTGGTGGCGCTCGATCTGGGCGCCTTGATCGCTGGGGCCAAGTTTCGCGGCCAGTTTGAGGAGCGCCTGCGGGCTGTGCTCAAGGAGGTGCGCGACGCCGATGCGGTGCCAGGTGCTGCGGGGGTGGTGCTGTTCATCGACGAGCTGCACACCGTGGTGAGCAACGACCGCTCCAACGCCGATGCCGGCAGCGTGCTGAAACCCGCCCTGGCCCAGGGCTATCTGCGCTGCATCGGTGCCACCACCCCGGAGGACTACCGCCGCAGCATCGAGAAGGATCCCGCTCTGGAGCGCCGTTTCCAACAGGTGCTGATCAAGGAGCCCGGGCTTGACACCAGCGTGGAGATTCTGCGGGGCCTCAAGGAGCGCTACGAGCTGCACCATGGTGTGGCGATCACCGATCCGGCCTTGGTGGCGGCCGCGCGGCTGGCCGACCGCTACATCACCGACCGCTGCCTGCCCGATTCGGCGATTGATCTGGTCGATGAGGCCGCCGCCCAGCTGCGCATGGAGGTGACCTCCAAGCCCCAGCTGGTGGAGGCGGCCGAGGCCGAGCTGCGCCGGGTGGAGCTGGCCCTGCTCTCGGCTGAGGCGGCGCCGCTGGAGGAGCGGGTGCAGTGGCAGGAGCAGCGCCGCCAGGCCACTGAAGCCCTGCAGCGTGTGCAGCAGCGCTGGCAGGCCGAGCGAGAGCGGCTGGCCGAGCTGCGCGACCTGCTGCAGCAGGACGAGGACCTCCGCCACGCCATTGCCGAGGCCGAGCGCGACGGCGATTACGAGGAGGCGGCCCGGCTGCAGCACGACCAGCTCAACGCCCTGCAGCAGCGCCGCGAGACTCTCGAAGCCGAGCTGCAGGGGGAAACGATCCTGCGGGAGCAGGTGGAGGAGGGTGACATCGCTGACGTGGTGGCCCGCTGGACCGGCATTCCGGTGCAGCGGCTGCTGGCCGGGGAGCGCCAGAAGTTGCTGGAGCTGGAGGCTGGCCTGGGCGAGCGGGTGGTTGGTCAGCCGGAGGCGGTGGCCGCGGTGGCCGCGGCGATCCGGCGGGCGCGGGCTGGGATGCAGTCGCCCACCCGGCCGGTGGGCTCGTTTCTGTTTTTGGGCCCCACCGGCGTGGGCAAAACCGAGCTGGCCAAAGCCTTGGCGGCGTCCCTCTTCGATGAAGACGACGCCCTGGTGCGGCTCGATATGAGCGAATTCATGGAGCGCAATGCCGTGGCCCGGCTGGTGGGGGCGCCCCCCGGCTACGTGGGCTATGAGGAGGGAGGCCAGCTCACCGAGGCGGTGCGGCGCCGGCCTTACGCGGTGCTGCTGCTCGATGAGGTGGAGAAGGCCCACCCCGAGGTGTTCAACCTGCTGCTGCAGGTGCTGGACGACGGCCGGCTCACCGATTCCCAGGGCCGCACCGTGGATTTCCGCCACACGGTGGTGATCATGACCAGCAACCTGGCCAGCCGCGCCATCCTCGAGAATGCCCGTGCTGGTGGTGATGCGGCCGAACGGGACCGGGCCCTGGAGCTGGCCGTTGACCAGGCGCTGGCGTCTCAGTTCCGGCCTGAATTCCTCAATCGGATCGACGAGGTGATCCGCTTCCGGCCTCTGGGGCCGGCGGATCTGCAGCGAATCGTGCGCCTGCAGCTGGCCGAACTGGCCCGGCTGCTCGCGGAGCAGCACCTGGAGCTGGAGGTGCCGGAGCTGGTGGTGCAGGCCTTGGCCGAGCAGGGCTATGAGCCCGAATACGGCGCCCGGCCCCTGCGGCGGGTGCTGCGCCGTCAGCTGGAGAATCCCCTGGCCACCGAGCTGCTGGCGGAGCGCTTCAGCGGCGCCCGGGGTGTGCGCGTCGAGCCGGGAACTCCCTTGACCTTTGTGCCCCTCGGGTAAGGTGGTCGTTTGCCGATACGCGCGGACGCCCCCGTGCGCCAGCGCCCGTGGATTCCGACGCCATCAATCCAGATTCTCCGAACCCTGATCAGCCCACACCGCCAGCCGAGCCCCAGGGCTTTGCTGCCGCCACGCTGGCGGAATTGCGCAAGGTGGTCTGGCCCAGTCGCCAGCAGCTCTTCAGTGAATCGGTGGCGGTGATCTTGATGGTGAGTCTCTCGGCAGCGGCGATCGCTGCGATTGATCGCTTCTACGGCTGGGCCGCCCTTCAGGTCTTTCGTTGAGTCGATGCCCCGTTAAGTCCAGTGCTTCGTCAAGTGTTTCGTTGATCCCGTTCCTTTCTTGAGCCCCGTGTCCGAGCCCCTGCCTGAGAGCCCCCTCGACGTTCTGGAGCCTGCAGCAGAGGTGCTGGAGGTGCCCGCTGCCAGCGGCGAAAAGCTCCAGGTGGCCCGCTGGTACGCCGTGCAGGTGGCCTCCAGCTGTGAGAAGAAGGTCAAAGCCACCCTCGAGCAGCGTGCCGTCACCCTCGGCGTGGACAACCGCATCCTTGAGATCGAGATCCCCCAGACCCCGGGGGTCAAGCTCAAGAAGGATGGCTCCCGCCAAAGCACTGAGGAGAAGGTGTTCCCCGGCTACGTGCTGGTGCGGATGATCCTGGATGAGGACACGATGATGGCGGTGCGCAGCACCCCCAACGTGATCAATTTCGTGGGGGCAGAAGAGCGGCGCGCCACCGCCAAGGCCCGGGGCCATATCAAGCCCCGTCCCCTCAGCCGCTCGGAGGTCGACCGGATCTTCAAGCGGGCCGCCGAGAAGAAGGCCGTCGTCAAGGTCGACCTCACCGAGGGCGATCAGATCCTGGTCACAGCCGGTCCGTTCAAGGACTTCCAGGGCGAGGTGATCGAAGTGTCCGGCGAGCGCAACAAGCTCAAGGCCCTACTTTCGATCTTCGGCCGGGAAACCCCGGTGGAGCTCGAGTTTTCCCAGATCAGCAAACAGAGCTAGGCCCCATCCCAGCTCAGCGGCCGTCTCCCTGCGGAGGACGGCCGTTTCCCTACCACTCCTCCTTCCAGGGGTGATCCGCAGATTCGCCCCAGTAGCCCGAGACGATGGCCAAGAAAGTCGTAGCCGTGATCAAGCTGGCCCTCCAGGCCGGCAAAGCCAACCCCGCGCCGCCGGTGGGCCCTGCCCTCGGTCAGCACGGCGTCAACATCATGGCGTTCTGCAAGGAGTACAACGCTCGGACGCAGGAGAAGGCTGGTTATGTGATCCCGGTTGAAATTTCGGTCTTCGAAGACCGCAGCTTCACCTTCATCACCAAGACCCCTCCCGCCTCCGTGCTGATCTCCAAGGCAGCCGGTATCGAGAAGGGTGCCGCTACCTCCGCCAAGGGCAGCGTCGGCGCCATCAGCCGCGCCCAGCTCGAGGAGATCGCCAAGACCAAGCTGCCCGACCTCAACTGCACCAGCGTTGAGTCGGCCATGCGCATCATCGAAGGCACCGCCCGCAACATGGGCGTCGCCGTCAACGACTGAGCCCGGCGTTTCGCCGAGCCCTGCTCTGTTTCCTCTTTTCCACCCTTATTCGGGGGAGATCCAGAAAGCCCTGAGGGGCCCCGTTCTGAATCGCTCGCACCCCATTCCCACCATGCCCAAAATTTCCAAGCGTTTTTCCGCGCTCAGCGCCACGGTCGAAGACCGCAGCTATGCCCCCCTCGAGGCCATCGAGCTGGTCAAGGCCAACGCCAACGCCAAATTCGACGAGACCCTGGAGGCCCACGTGCGCCTCGGGATCGATCCCAAATACACCGACCAGCAGCTCCGCACCACCGTGGCCCTGCCCCACGGCACCGGTCAGTCGATTCGCATTGCGGTGATCGCCCGCGGTGAGGCCGTGGCCGCCGCCAAGGCCGCCGGTGCCGACCTGGCCGGCGACGACGACCTGGTGGATCAGATCGCCAAGGGCGAGATGGATTTCGACCTGCTGATCGCCACCCCGGACATGATGCCCAAGGTGGCCAAGCTGGGCCGGGTGCTTGGTCCCCGCGGCCTGATGCCGAACCCCAAGGCGGGCACCGTCACCACCGATCTGGCTGGTGCCATCAACGAGTTCAAGGCCGGCAAACTCGAGTTTCGCGCCGACCGCACCGGCATCGTGCACGTGCGCTTTGGCAAGGCCAGCTTCGCTGCGGCCAAGCTGCTCGACAACCTCAAGGCCCTGCAGGAAACCATCGACCGCAACAAGCCCAGCGGTGCCAAGGGCCGCTACTGGAGGAGCCTCTATGTGACCTCCACCATGGGCCCCTCGGTGGAAGTGGACTTCTCGGCCCTGCAGGACATCAAGCAGGAAGGCTGAGTTGCCGTGGTGTATGGTGACCAACTGGCTTAGGCCAGAAGGGCACGCGCCCTACCCCAGACAGCAGGTGGGCTCACGCCCATAAGCCCTGCCGAGGTGATCGCGACAGGTTTGGCTCCGGGATTGTTCCAATTGGAACGGGCTTGGGTGCGAAACAGCCAGCGGCCTCGAGTCGAATGCTCCCGTCACTGGGACATCGGCGTCCAGGGCCGCGTACCCGGCTTGTTCCCCCGATCCGTTCCTTCCCTATGGGCCGCACTCTGGAGAACAAGCAACAGATCGTCGAAGAGCTCAAAGGGCTCCTCGGCGAGGCCGAAATGGCGCTGGTCCTCGATTTCAAGGGCCTGACCATCAAGGAAATGTCTGATCTGCGGACCCGTCTGCAGGCCAGCAACGGTGTGTGCAAGGTGACCAAAAACACCTTGATGCGCCGGGCCATTGATGGCGATAGCGCCTGGTCGAATCTCGATTCCCTGCTCACCGGCACCAACGCCTTCGTCCTGGTCAAGGGCGATGTGGGTGGTGCGGTGAAGGCCGTGCAGTCCTTCCAGAAGGACACGAAGAAGTCGGATGTGAAGGGCGGCCTTTTCGAAGGCAAGCTCCTTTCTCAGAACGACATCAAGGCCATCGGGGATCTGCCCTCCAAGGAGGTGCTCATGGCCCAGATCGCCGGTGCGATCAATGCCGTGGCCACCAAGCTGGCTGTGGGCATCAACGAGGTTCCGTCCGGTCTTGCCCGGGCGCTCAACCAGCACGCCGAATCCGGCGAAGGCTGATCGCATTTTGCGAGTTCGAGCTCCCTCGATCCGACTGTTCACAAACAGATCTGTTGCTGATTCCCAACCATGTCCGCTACTACCGACAAGATTCTCGAATCGCTGAAAACCCTTTCGCTGCTTGAGGCTTCCGAGCTCGTCAAGCAGATCGAAGAGGCTTTCGGCGTGTCCGCCGCTCCCGCCGCTGGCGTGATGATGGCCGCCCCCGCCGCCGGCGGTGGTGCTGCTGAAGCCGCCGAAGAGAAGACCGAATTCGACGTCATCCTCGATGGCTTCGAAGATACGGCCAAGATCAAGGTGCTGAAGGCTGTCCGCGAGGCCACTGGCCTCGGCCTGGGCGAAGCCAAGGCTCTGGTGGAAGCCGCTCCCAAGGCCATCAAGGAAGGCATCGCCAAAGCCGAAGCCGAAACCATCAAGAAGGCCGTGGAAGAAGTCGGCGGCAAGGTCACCATCAAGTGATCGCTTGGGCCGCTTGCGGCCCTGCCTCGTTCGTCGACAAGCTCCCTTGTCTCCCGCCGGCCCCTTTTAGGGCCGGCTTTTTGTTGACCGATTCAGTGGTTGGGGGATCCATTGGGGGATTTCGCCAATAAAAAAGCCCCGCCGAAGGCAGGGCTTTGAGTTGGAACGATTCTGGGAGTCTGTCCTCGTTTCGACCCCGGAAGAGCGTTCCCACTCCTCACACTCATGAACCTTAACGGCCGCGTTCGGGGTCGATCAGGGGTGGGAGGACTGTCTGGCAACTGTCACGGGGCTGATTGGTTGCGGAAGGGGATCACCGGCAACCGGATCGGCCCTTGCCCCAAGCCTTGCGCCAGCAGGCTGGGTGGGGCCACCGGCGGCCGCAGGCTGGCGTGGGGCAGCTTCTGGCCAGGGCCTGCCGTTGCACTGCGACTCGCTAGGGCGACCAGGTCTGGTAGGGGGCTGGCATTGGCGAAATAGATGTGGCTGAGGGTCTGCTCGCCGTAGGCCCGCCGCTGCAGATCCCAGCCTGGCTCGAGCTTCAGGGCCACGAAGCCATCCCGCTCGCGCAGCGGCACTTGGGCCCGGCCCACCACCAGCACAGTCGGATCGCTGGGGGTGCTGGCCTCCAGAACCAGTTCGGCCCCGCTCTGGCGCAGCTGCAGCCGGTAGCGGCTGGCGAGATCCTGATCGCCGATGCGCAGGGAATAGCCGTTGCTGTCGAGGTAGCGGCTGCAGATGCCGGTGAAGTTGAAGCGGTTGAGGGCCGGGTCGATCAGGCCATCGGGGCGTTGCTCCCAGCAGAGGGGCTGGGCTTTGATCTGCTCGAGCAACAGCAGGTTCCAGGCGCTGTTGCCCACCGGCCGCGCCAGCACCGCAAAGCGGCTGGCATCAAGCGGGCGGCTGTTGAACACCGTGGCGGCCTGGGCCCAGGGGCTGAGGGCGGCCACGCCAGCGCCGGCCAGCCCCGCTGCAGCCAGGGCCAGGTAAGTTCGATCCAGCATTCGACCTTTGGACGGGCCCGGGGTGGAGGAGTCCATGGCTGGGCGCGGCTGTGAGGCAGAGATGTTCTTTAGCGAATCATTTGGGGTTGTCCAGTGGCGGCTAAGCCGGTGAACGTGGTGGCTGCGGCCTGTGATGGTGCTTGCAGCGGCAATCCGGGCCCCGGGGGCTGGGGAGCCTTGCTGCGCTTTGCCGACGGTTCGGTGCATGAAATGGGTGGGGCTCACCCGGCCACCACCAACAACCGCATGGAGCTCACCGCGGCCCTGGCCCTGTTGGAGGCCCTCAAGGACCTGCCCCGTGATCCCCGGCTGACGATCCGCACCGACAGCCGTTACTTGATCGACGGCTTCGGCAAGTGGATCCAGGGCTGGAAGCGCAAGGGCTGGCGCACGGCATCTGGTGGTGCGGTGCTCAACCGGGAGCTGTGGGAGCAGCTCGACCAGGCCCGGTTGCCAGGGGTGGAGCTGGTGCATGTGAAGGGGCATAGCGGTGACCCCGACAACGACCGCTGCGATGCCATTGCTGTGGCCTTTTCCCGCGGCCAGATGCCGGCCATGGCCGCTGGCGAGGTGCTCACCACCGCCCGGATCGAGGCGGATGTGCCCTCACTGGATCCGGCGCCTGCTGATCTGGCCCCTGCCCCCTTGCAGACGTTGCTCAGCCGCTTGGAGCTGGCCGAACGCTTTGCTGACCAGGGCTACGGCCTCAGCCTGGTGGAGCTGGCCCAGTTGGTGGAGCAGCCCCTACAGCAGCTGGAGCGCCGCAGCAGCCCCTGGCGCTGGCGCGACTGGCAGGTGCTGCCCCTGGAGGGCGGGCGCTGGCGTTTGCAACGCGACGCGGGAGGATTGGGCGACCGGGAGTAGGCGGGGAAAATGGTGGATTCAGGCACCGCAACCAACACCGGCGCCCTCTACGGGCGCTTGCTGGGGCCCCTGCTCAGCCGGGATGACGGCGCCGATGCGGAGCAGCTCAGCCAGCTCACGCTCACGGCCTTGGCCCAGGCTTCGCTGCGGCGCCAGTGGCCCCTGGTGAGTGGAGCCCTGGCCGGCCTGGCCGCCGAGTTGCAGCGGCCTGATCCGCGGCTGGAGCAGAGCCTGTTCGGCTGCCGCTTTGCCAATCCGGTGGGCCTGGCGGCTGGTTTCGACAAGAACGGCGTCGCCGCGGGGATCTGGCACCTGTTCGGCTTTGGTTTCGCTGAGCTGGGCACAGTCACCTGGCATGGCCAACCGGGCAACCCCAAGCCGCGTCTGTTTCGCCTGGCGGCGGAGCGGGCGGCGCTGAACCGGATGGGCTTCAACAACGACGGCGCTCAGGCGTTGCGCCGCATCCTGGAGCGCCAGCGGCTCCCTGCTCCTGGCCGGCGCCCGGCCGTGTTGGGCATCAACCTGGGCAAATCGAAGATCACCTCGCTCGAGCTCGCTCCTGACGACTACGCCTCGTCGCTGGAGCTGCTGGCTCCCCTAGCCGACTACGCGGTGATCAACGTGAGCTCGCCCAACACGCCAGGCCTGCGGGAGCTGCAGGAGGAAACCCTGCTGCGGCGCCTGGTGGAGCGGCTGCGGCGGCTGCCCGCCTGCCCGCCCCTGCTGGTGAAGATCGCCCCCGACCTGGAAGACGACGCCATCGATGCGATCGCGCGCATGGCCTACGAGGAGGGCCTGGCTGGTGTGATCGCCGTGAACACCAGTCTCAACCGCCTGGGGCTGGAGCAGCGTCGTTTGGCCCAAACGGGCCAAACGCTGGCCGAGGAGGCCGGCGGACTGAGTGGGGTGCCGCTGCGGGCTCGGGCCCTGGAGGTGCTGCGGCGGTTGCGGGCTACGGCGGGGCCAGCCCTGCCCCTGATCGGGGTGGGCGGCATCGATTCAGCCGAGAGCGCTTGGGAGCGGATCACAGCCGGTGCCTCGCTGGTGCAGCTCTACACCGGCTGGATCTACGGCGGCCCGGCCTTGGTGCCCGACATCCTCGAAGGGTTGGTGACCCAACTCGAGCGCCATGGCTTGTCTCATGTGGGCGAGGCCGTAGGTTCCAGCCTTCCCTGGCGCTGAAAGTTCGGTAGGTTTCCTGTAATAAACCAATCAGATCATTGGTACTGGCGGGACTCCAGGAGACATGGCGCCCCCTCCGAGCCCAGCTGTTTCCCAAGCTGGTGATGGTCGATCTGTCCGAGCAGTTGGTGATCGGTCAGCCGGTGAAGCGGGGCAGGCCGCAGGAGCCGATCTGGACGGCACCGATCCCGGCCCGCACCTGCCGCGATGGGGTGCCGCAGCTCAAGGATGCGGTGGGGGATTTTTTGGGCGACCTGCTGCTGGAGTACGGGGGGATCGATGCCCAGCTGGTGGTGTCCCTGCCTCGGCAAGCGTCCCACTGGCGGGTGGTGAATTGGCCGGCCGGTCAGCAGCCGGGTGACTCGGTCGACGACCTGCGCGCGCTGAATCCGGATCTGGGCTGGCCGTTTTCTCTGGAATCGGCCTATCTGGATGTGCATTCCCTGCCGGGTCGTCCTGCCAGTTCGTTGGTGATTGCGGCGGAGCGGTCGGTGGTGGACGCCTGGGTGGAGGTGTTTGCGATCGCCGGCGGCACCCTCCAGCATCTGTTGCCGTCGCAGGTGTGCCTGATGTGGGGCCTCCGCGACGCTCTGGCGGCCACGCCTGCCGGCACTCTGGTGGCGCTGTTGCAGCCACTCGATCAGCAGACCAGCCTGATCCTCTGGCACCAGGGCGTGCCCGAGTTTGAACGGCTGTTGCCTGGGCCGATGGTCGAGCTGATTCCCACCCTGCAACAGAGCCTGGAGTTCTACAAGAACCTGCGGGCTCCCCAGGCGCCGGTGCGGTTGTTGTTGGCCGTACCGCTGGAGGATCAGGAGATGTTGGAGCAGGCGCTGGGCCTGAAGGCCGAAGTGGTCGATCACGATGGCTTTGGCTCCCTCTGTTTGCAGGGCCTGGGCACCTTGGAGCTGGTCCAATGACGTCAATGCCAGCCACCAGCCAATTCGATCTCCTGCGTGAAAAACGCCAGGAACTGAACCTGCCGGAACCCGTTGCGGTTGCAGCGCAGGAGCGTCAGCGGCTGGCGCAGGGTGTGGCGATCGGCGCCACCCTGATCGGTGTCGCACTCGGGGCGGTTGTGTTGGTGTGGTTGCGTGCCCTGATGGTGAGCGCTGCGGTTGATCGCCTCGGCACGGTGGAGGCGGAGGTGCAGTTGTTTGAAACCCAGCTCACGGCGGCCCGGGGCAAGCTCAGGGGGGTGGAGAACGCCAATGCGGATCTGGTCAAGGGGTTGATCGCGGTGCGTTCCGGATCGGCATTGATGCGCGATCTGCAGCTGCGGGTGCCGGCAGGGGTGCAACTCACTGCTGCCACGGAAGAGGGGCGTGGCTACCGGCTCAAGGGGGTGTCGCGGGATCCCCAGGCCTTTGCCCGCATCAATGCGTTCCAGCTCCAGTTGAAGCGCTCCCCGTTGCTGGATCCCAATGGCGTCACCCTCGTCAAGGCATCACGGGGTGCCGCTGGGTCAGGACTGGTCAGTTTTGAGCTGTTGGTGAACGTTCGTCCGCCGATCAGTCCGCCTGCGGAGAAGCAAATTCTCACCCAGCTCGGGGCTGAGGGGCTGGTGCGTCGCCTGAATCTGCTCCAACAGGAGGGCTTGCTCTGATGGCCAACCTTCAGGAGGGGGCTGATCGCCATGCCGCCCAAGTGCAGCAGCGGTTGCTGCTCGGCCTGCCGATCGGGGTGGGTGCGCTGCTGGGGGTTGTGCTGGTGGGTGTGGGGGTGATTCCCCAGTGGCTGAAGCTGCAGTCCGACAGTGAACGGCTGGCCCAGCTCGAGGAGATTCAGGGCCGGATCCCCCTGCTGCGGGCTCAGATCGCCAAAACGGCGGAAAGCCAGGAGGCGGCGGAGCGCAAGCAGCAAAAGGTGCTGCAACTGATCGAGGGGAGTGGCGAGTTGGTCACCTTCCTGGCCCAGCTGGATCGGGAGGCAGCTCGCTTCGGTGTGCAGCTGGATCTGTATGAGCCCGTGGCAGCACTCCCGCCTCCAGCTGCGGATGACAAGAAGGCTCAAAACGGCGATCAGCCGGGGGCGCCCCCCAAGTCGCCTCTTGAGGCGGCTGGTTTGAAGGCCCAGCAGGTGCTGCTCACGGCCAGGGGCTCCTATCCCAATGTGTTGGCCTTTTTGCGCGCCACCGAAAAGCTGACGGTTTTGGTGTCACAAAGCAACTTGTCTCTGACTGGCGTGGAACCTCCCAAGGCAGCCCCTCAGCAGACCTCTCAGCCGACTCCTCAGGCTGGCAATCAGGACGCTAATCAGGCTGCCACGGCTGCACCAGTGGTGGCGCCTGTAGCAACTAAAACGGAGTTGAAATTGATGCTCACTTATTACCAGTCTGGCGATGCAGTGAAGCCCATACCTGTGCCGCCAAAAAACCAAACTTAGCAAGCGTCAACGTCGTATTTGCTGCCCTGGCTTTTCAGAAATTGGTTCGGTAAGATCCGCCCAAAGTTGTGTGAAGAACGTTGGGCAGGGATTTGTGTCGTCGCCTTGCTACGGCCGCTGCGGCAGCAGTACTCCCGAGTTTTGTTGTTCTTGATGCCGCTGGCCAGGCTGCCCCGCGCCAATCCACCGCCGGTTCTTCTCCATCGGCTCCCGGTCAAACCGCTTCCTCCTCCCGCGGCTCCGCTGCAGTCGTGGCGGGACCGATACAGCTGCAGGTGCGTCGCCTGGGCAATGCGGTGGAGCTGGTGGTGGTGGGAGCAGGCCCTGCGCCCCAGTTGCAACAGTCGGCCCGACCCACTGGCTGGCAGGGGCTGCTCACCACGGCGTCGCCAACGGGTCTCCGCGCTGGCCCCCAACGGCTGTCGTTACCGGAGCTGGGGTTTCAGTCGGTCAGCCTGGATGGCTCTGGTAGCAGCTACAGCTTGTCGGTGACCCCCATGCCGGGGGTGCCCCTGGCGCGCCCGGTGGTGAGCGCCGATGGTGTGAATCTGATCCTGACGTTTCCCGCCTCACCGCAGGTTTCCCTGCAGACCAACCGCCTGGATTTGAGTCAGCCAGGCGCGGTGCCGCTGCCCACCTATGCACCACCGCTGCAGCCCCGGGCTGTGGCGCCGCCGTTGGGAGATATGGCTGTGGGGACGATGACACTTCGTAATCCATTGAATGTCGAAGTGAGTGGGCCACCGGTCACAATGACTTTAAAAAATGCACCTGCCAGAGATGCTTTAATGGCACTCGCCCAATTGGGTGGATATGGATTCGCTTTTTCCTCTGATTCAGGAAGAAATGAAACTACTTTGTCCGAAATTAGATCATATAGCTTTGGATCAGTTCAAGAGTCTAATACTACTAAGCCTGCCGGGGTCCAGGTGGATGGGAGCTACCCTGTCACTGTAGCATTTAAAAGTGAGAGCTATCAACGGGCTTTTAATTTCATCCTGGCCGTATCTGGCCTTCAGGCCAAAAAAGATGGAAATGTAATCATAGTGGGCCCCAGGGTGTCGGGATTAGCATTAGGATCTCTTGTGTCCAAGGTTTATCGACTAAATCAAGTTAGCCCGAATGCCTCGGCCGATTATCTTGCCAATCTAGGCGCTTCAGTCACTAAGACGAACACCATAACGACTGCTGTTACGCAGGGGGTAAGTCAATCAAGCACCGTAAGCAATGCACCTTCTAGTGCTACTACTCAATCTAGTAGTCAGACTAGGGTGGAGGCCTATGGGGCTTCAGCTGGACCACTTATTGGCCTAAGAGCGACTACAGATACAAGGCTTGGGACTATAACTTTGGTAGGCATTTCTTCTGTAGTTGTGGTCGCAGAGCAATATTTGCGTCAGCTTGATTTGCGTCAAAGGCAGGTGGCATTGTCGGTAAAAATATTAGATGTGAATCTTGATAATGATTCCATAATGCAAAATAGTTTTGCGATTCGCTGGGGTAATAACTTTATTGTCAATGATGGCGGCGAGCTGCTCGGAGCTTTCGGGAATAATTTGCCACCTAGCTACAATCCTTTGACTGGTTTTAGCTCTACCGAAGTAAATCCTGGTACGGCTTATCCAAAAAACCAGTTTTACGACTTTCTGAGGGCCCAAATTATTTCACAAAGTACTAAGCTGTTGGCAAGTCCAACTTTGATTCTTCAAGAAAATCCTGCTGAGTTGCGTGCGGCTGTAAATGGTTCCTTGAGTGGTAGCGGCTCTGGTCAAAGCCAAGGCGGATCATTAGATGAATATAGTATTGATTCGCCAATTGGCCGCCGCAGGGCTAACGAGGGGGTTGTCCGAGTTGGCACCAATGTGATTACCCAGTACCAAGTTAATAACGCGGCAAACTCTGCTGGTGCTAGCAACATCATCACTTGTCAGCCCACCCTTTCCACGGCTGGACTTGTTTTGGGGGCTCGTATTGAGAAGATTGATGATAATGGCTTTGTCACTTTTGCTTTGTCCCCCAGTGTGTCTGCGGTAACGGATCGCGAGCCAGTTCCAGGCTGCGGAAGTATTGACATTTTGAGCGTGCGCCGATTGGATACCGGTGCGCTACGTGTGCGAGATGGTCAGACATTAATCATGACCGGCGTGATCTCAGAGTTTGATCGTGCTGAAGTCAGCAAGTGGCCGGTTCTTGGGGACATTCCACTCATTGGCTCATTATTCCGCTCTAGCGGAACTCGCCGCGAAAAGCGGGAGTTGGTGATTATGGTGACGCCAAAAATCATTAATGATGTAGAAGGTGGTGTCTATGGCTACGGCTATCAGCCTTCAACTCCTGATGCTCGCAGCTTTATGGGGGCATCGGGGTATTAGAAAACGATGGCTCTGCCCAAGCGTTGGCTGGCGGTGCTCACCGCCTCAGAGTTCGGCCCCGCACTCTGAGAGCCTTTACAAGCCCATTGGCAGAAAGGCCTTGGCTGCCAGCGGCGCCAGAAATTGAAAGGCGGCGAGGGCGCCCCCCAGGGCTTTGCTGCCGGCCCCGTTGCCGCCGGG
>JBIPLV010000129.1:0-5260 GCA_044369475.1 Cyanobium sp.
GGAGACATCACGGGAGACAGCGGCGCGAACCGCACCCACGGATGAGCATGGGGGTGCCTGGGAGGCCGTGATCGGTCTGGAGACCCATGTGCAGCTGGGCACCGCCAGCAAGATCTTCAGCGGGGCCTCAACGTGCTTCGGCGACGACCCCAACACCCACATCGACCCGGTGGTGTGCGGCTTGCCCGGCACCTTGCCGGTGCTGAATCAGAGGGTGCTCGAGTATGCGGTGAAGGCGGGTCTGGCCCTCAACCTGCACATTGCCGAACACAGCAAATTCGACCGGAAGCAATATTTCTATCCCGACCTGCCCAAGAACTACCAGATCTCTCAATACGACGAACCGATTGCCGAAGACGGCTGGATCGAAGTGGAGGTGGCCGAAAAAGGCAAGGACACCTATCTCAAGCGCATCGGCATTGAGCGCCTGCACATGGAGGAGGACGCCGGCAAGCTCGTGCACGCCGGCAGCGACCGCCTGGCTGGCTCCACCCACTCGCTGGTGGATTACAACCGCGCCGGTGTCGCCTTGGCGGAGATCGTCAGCAAGCCGGATCTGCGCACCGGCCGAGAAGCGGCGGAATATGCCTCAGAGATCCGCCGAATCATGCGCTATTTGGGCGTGAGCGACGGCAACATGCAGGAGGGTTCCCTACGCTGCGATGTGAACATCTCAGTGCGCCGCGGTCCCGATGCCCCCTTCGGCACGAAGGTGGAGATCAAGAACATGAACTCTTTCTCCGCCATCCAGAAGGCGATCGATTACGAGATTCAGCGCCAGATCAAGGCCTACGAGGCTGGCGAGCCCGTGGTGCAGGAAACCCGCCTCTGGGATGAGGGCAAGCAGCTCACCAAGAGCATGCGCTCCAAGGAAGGCGCCAGCGACTACCGCTATTTCCCTGATCCGGATCTGGGCCCGATCGAGGTGAGCCCTGCGCAGCGCGAGGCCTGGCGCGCCGAGCTGCCGGAGCTGCCGGCCGCCAAGCGCCACCGCTATGCCGAGCAGCTGGGGCTGTCGATCTATGACGCCCGGGTGCTCACCGATGAACGCCCGATGGCGGAATACTTCGAAGCATCCGTGGCCGCCGGTGCCGAGGCCAAAGCGGTCTCCAATTGGATCACCGGCGACATCGCCGCCTACGTCAACGCCAACAAGCTCCCGATCGCGGAGTTGCCCCTCCGGCCCGCGCAGCTTGCCGAGATGGTGCAGCTGATCGAGGGCGGCATCATCAGCGGCAAGATCGCCAAGGAGATCCTGCCGGAGCTGTTGGAGCAGGGCGGTTCCCCGAAGGCGATCGTGGAGCAGCGTGGCCTGGGCATGATCAGCGACCCTGCGGCGATCACCGCCATCGTGGAGGCGCTGCTGGCGGCCCACCCCGAGGAGGTGGAGGCCTTCCGCGGCGGCAAAACCAAGCTGCAGGGTTTCTTCGTGGGTCAGCTGATGAAGCAAACCGGTGGCAAGGCCGATCCCAAGCTTGCCAACCAGATCCTGATCCAGCAGCTCAAAGGCTGACGGCCCGCGGCATCTGTTACCGCGGGCATCCCTGACTACAGATGGTTGAGCCTGTGCGGGCCCTGCTGCGTTCCTGAGGGCGGGCCGTGGTCTCAGCGCGGCAGCAAACCGCAGGCAAACTTGGGCCCGTCGAGACCGCGGTGCACGATCACCGACCGTCCCAGAATCTGCTTGAGGCTGGTGAGACGGGTGGCCGCCACCACACTGGTGCTCACGCCGTCGGCATCGGCGGTCAGCTCGGGCAAATCGCCCAGCGGCAACGCTTCGCCGGCAGTGGGCGTCCCATGGCCATGATGGGCGCCGTGCCCGCCGTGCCCCATGACGCCTGTGGGGTCCCAGTGGGGCCCGGCCGCGGCACCAGGCACCAGCTTGCCCTTCTCCACCGCCGGACCGCAGGAGCGGTATTCGTGAATGTGCATGCTGTTGCGGCCTGGAAGCAGCCCCCGCACATCGGCATGAACCACGAGCCCCTTGGCGGTCTGGCTGAAGCGCAGGCTGCCAAGCCGCACGCCGGTGCCCTTGCTGGTGACTTCATAGAGGGGTACCTGCAGTCTGGGCAGGGATGCACCGGTCTGGCCCTGGCCGCCAGCTGGCGCCCCCAGGCTGAGGGTGCTGCCGGCCAGGCCGGCCAGGCAGGCCAGCAGACGGGGATTCACAGACAGGCCCATGACAGCAGGCTTCGGGCTGAGGTGTGATCCGATCTTGCCAAAGGCGAGCCGATTCAGCAGGGTTTTTGAGAGGTTGTGACAGATCCCGCCAGGGCCAGGGCCACCTGGTCGGCAAGGTCTGCAGCGGCGCGGCTGTTGTCGATCACCACATCCGCCAGCCCCCGTTTGCGCGCCAGGGGCCATTGGGCGCCGATCCGCGCGCGGGCGTCGGCCTCGCTGAATTGGTCGCGGGCCATCAGCCGTGCCAGCTGCTGGGATTCCTCGCAGTCCACCAGCCACACCTCGCTGCAGAGCGCTTCGAGGCCCGCCTCAAACAGCAGCGGAATCATCAGCACCATCACCGGTGCTGCCTCCAGCCTCTCCAGCTCGGTGGCAAAGCGCGCGCGCACCAGCGGATGCACGAGCTCCTCCAGCCATTGCCGCTCGGCCCCATCGGCAAACACGATCCGCCCCAGGGCGGCGCGATCGAGCGTGCCGTAGCGGGTCAACACCGCTTGCGCCCCCGGGCTCCCGGGTGCCAGCGCCTCGCGGGCATAGACATCGGCATCCAGCACCGGCAGCCCCCGCGCCGCCAACAGCCGGCCGACGCTGCTTTTGCCACTGGCGATGCCGCCGGTGAGGCCGATGCGGCGCTGGGGGGTGGAGGCCATTGGGCCAGTGTGGTTCAGGATGCAGCCAGTGGCCGCAGCGCCTTGACCCAACCCTGGCACCCCATTCCCGGCGGCATCACCGCCCCGGCCGGCTTTCTGGCGGCGGGGATCACGGCGGGGCTGAAGGCCTCCGGCAAGCCGGATCTTTCCCTGCTGCTGGCCCCCGAGGGCGCCGTGTGCGCCGGCACCTTCACCACCTCGCTGGTGCGGGCTGCTTGCGTCGACCTCTGCGCTGAGCGCCTGGCGGCCAGCGGTGGCCACGCCCGGGCGGTGCTCACCAATTCCGGCCAGGCCAACGCCTGCACCGGCGAGCGGGGCCTGGCCGACAGCCTCACCGCCACGGCTGCGGTGGCCGAGCGCCTGGGGCTGGCCCCTGAGGCGGTGCTGATCTGCTCCACCGGCGTGATCGGCGTGCCGATCTCGATGCCCACCCTGCTGGCGGGCCTCGATCCGCTGGTGGCGGCTCTCAGCCCCGAGGGGGGCGGGGCAGCGGCCACTGCCATCCTTACCACCGATTTGGTCGACAAACAGATTGCCCTGGAGGCCAGTTTGGGCGGCCGCATCGTGCGCATCGGCGGCATGGCCAAGGGGTCGGGAATGATCCACCCCAACATGGCCACGATGCTCGGCACCCTCACCTGTGATGCAGGCGTGCCGGCGGATGTGTGGCAGGGCATGGTGAGCTGCGCGGTGAATCGCTCCTTCAATGCGATCACGGTGGACGGCGACACCAGCACCAATGACACGTTTCTGGCCTTCGCAGCCGGGGAGCCCTTGAGCCCCGAGTTCTATGACGCGCTGGCGGCCGGCCTGACGGCGGTGTCGCAACACCTGGCCAAGGCGATCGCCCGCGACGGTGAGGGGGCCACCTGTTTGATCGAGGTGCAGGTGGAGGGCGCGGCGGATGACACCGGTGCCCGCGCCATCGCCCGCACCGTCTGCGGCTCGTCCCTGGTGAAGTGCGCCGTGCACGGCCGCGACCCCAACTGGGGCCGCATCGTGGCCGCCGCCGGCCGCGCCGGGGTGTCCTTCGATCCCGCCGTCTTGGCCCTGTGGCTGGGCGAGCACCAGCTGATGGCCGCCGGCCAGCCCCTGGTCTTCGATCGCGCCGCCGCCAGCGCCTACCTGCGCAACGATCCGGTGCTGATCCGCCTAGCTCTGGGTGCCGGCCCCGGCTCAGGGGTGGCCTGGGGCTGCGACCTCTCGGACCAATACGTCCGCATCAACGCCGATTACACGACGTAGAGTCAAATCCACTCTGCTGCAAGGGATTTGAAGGGTTGTGATTCGACGCTTACGCCACGCTTACGGATGAGACAGACGTAAATCCCAGTGCTCAACTGGAAGTCGTTACGTTCAAGTCGAGGTCTTTTGCTCAAATTGCTTGTGGGGCAGGAGATTTTTCCGTAAGCAAAGCAGTTTTATGCCGCCTCGGAACACCAGCCAACCGCAACGTCCCGCTGACGAACCCACCGAGTACATCGCTGAGTCGGGTGCTCACCCTGCGGAATCAGACCCTGATGAATCGGACAGGTCAGAAGGGCCTTCCGCTGGAGTTCGTGGGGTATGGCAGCGGTGATGAGTGGAGACATGAAGCGTCCAGCGACTGCTTGTAGTGTTCCCCGCGCTCCAGGGCAGCAAAGAAACTACAAGATCGCCTTCCTGCGCTGAAAGTCTGTGATGCCGCCTGATGGGACTTGAACTCCTTCTGGCACTTGGGATGCCGATTCTTCTGCTGGTTGGCGGGACGCTGTACTTCGCAGCACGGGGAAAGTTCCTTCAAGTCCTCAAGCTCCTCACCAGTCGAGATGCGATTCTCGCAAACGTCAAGTCATATAAGCAGTATCTCAAGGATCGACTCCTTCATTAACAATGGCAAGAAAAGATTGCTGTAACTATGGCTCTTCAGTATGGGTTGCTTCCTCAGGTGAATGAGCAGATTTCTCTAGTCGGGGACCGCTCCATTCCACTGGCCAGTCGAGCCCTTTCTCGCGAGGACATTATCTCTCTTGATGAATGACATGTTCAATATATCGAGCAAGTGCTTGCCTCATGCGTGAATAGCTTTGGTGCCTTCCCCTTCTGGGCAAGAAAATGCTAGTTGTTCTTACAAATAAATTGTAGAAATATCAGAAGTCTGCCGTGATTCTGTGATGTCGATTGTGTAGCTGCTATTGGGGTTGTAGGTTGCCGTCTCTAGGTGATTGCCGCCCCTCTCAGCGATCGTGCTGTCAATTCCGCGTCTTGCCAGGGTCAGGCCACAGGTAAGCCCAGCTGGCCCTGCGCCAACAATCGCTATTTTGAGAGGGGTAACCATGGCTGGAACGGGCTGGAGTTGATATGGCTAGAGGTTGCTTTGAAATAGCTGGTAGGCTCTGCCAAGGGTGAGACCGATGAGGTCTAGAGCACTTATCTTGTAGATCGTCACT
>JBIPLV010000267.1:0-5235 GCA_044369475.1 Cyanobium sp.
AAGGCGGCGTTATCGGTGCTGCCGGTGCCGGAGACGAGGGCATAGGAGAAGGTGTCGGCGCTGTCGGGATCGGTGGTGCCGAGCGTGGCGATAGTGCTGCCAGGGGCGATGTTCTCGTTGAAGGAGCTGGCCGAGAGTGTCAGGTCGTTTGGGGAATTATTATCAAAGTCGTCGTTGCGGATCGTGCCGCTTACCGCTGTGGTTGTGCCGATGGCGTAACCGGAACCAGCCAGAAGGGTCAGCTCTACGGTCTCATCTGGCTCTATGCCGATGTCAGTCGTCGGATCGACGCTGACAATGGCGGTGGCTGATCCAGCAGCGAAGGTAATTGATTTTGTAGCGGGTGAGCTGCTTATGCCGGTGTAATCGCTGCCAATGATGGCGGTCCCATTGATTGTGAAATTTATCGTGAGGATAGTGTTGGTGGGGCCAGTACGGGTGAAGGTATAGATCAGATTTTCGGTGCTATCTTCAGAGACTGATGCAGATTCCGTAGAGGACGTAAGGGTGACAGTGGGTAGGGGACCAAAGATCAGCCGATCATCCGTAAATGGGTTTGAAAATGCCACCACACTGCCGCTGAGTTGTGAGGCAACTGCACTACTGGCTGCCCCAGAGCTGCCGCCGCCCCAAGTGACGACAGATCCATCGGCCTTGAGGGCGGCAAAGGCATATTCTGTAGAAAAGATGTGGGTAACGTCGTGGCCGAGGCTGGTCGCTTGTGCACTGCTGTCACCACCATAATCTCGGGACCCCCAGGTAACGACTGATCCATCAGCCTTGAGGGCAGCAAAGGCATATCCAGTGGAGAAGATCTGGGTAATGCCGGAGCTGAGGTTGGCCGCTATTGCACTGCTGTCTCCACCATAAACTCGGTCTCCCCAGGTAACGACTGATCCATCAGCCTTGAGGGCAGCAAAGGCAAATCCAGTGGAGAAGATCTTGGCAACGCCCGAGCTGAGGCTGGCCGCTACTTCACTGCTATCACCACCAGTAAAACGGTTTCCCCAAGTGACGACTGATCCATCCGCTTTGAGGGCAGCAAAGGCTCTGTATGTCGAGAAGATCTGGGTAACGCCCGAGCCGAGGTTGGCCGCTACTTCACTGCTATCTGATCCAGAGCCGCCCCAAGTGACGACAGATCCATCGGCCTTGAGAGCGGCAAAGGCAGATCTAGCGGAATAGATTTGGGTGACATCACTGGTGAGGCTTGTCGCTACTGTGCTGCTGTCACCACCATAATCTCGGGACCCCCAGGTAACAACAGATCCATCAGCTTTAAGAGCAGCAAAGCCCGTTTCTGTAGAATAAATCTGGGTAACGCCAGAGCTGAGTCTGGTCGCTACATCACTGCTGTTACCGCCAAACTCTAAGTGCCCCCAGCTAACGACCGATCCATCAGCTTTGAGGGCAGCAAAGGCAAATCCAGTCGAGAAGATCTGGATAACGCCGGAGAGGAGACTTGTCGCTACTTGACTGCTGCTTCCACCATGATCTTGCCACCCCCAGGTAACGACTGATCCATCCGCTTTGAGGGCAGCAAAGGCTCTGTATGTCGAGAAGATCTGAATAACGCCCGAGCCGAGGCTGGTCGCTACCGCACTGCTATCTGATCCAGAGCCGCCCCAAGTGACGACAGATCCATCGGCCTTGAGGGCAGCAAAGGCGGATCTAGCGGAGTAGATTTGGCTGACATCACTGGTGAGGTTGGCCGCTACTGCACTGCTGTCACCACCATAATCTCGGGACCCCCAGGTAACAACTGATCCATGGGCTTTGAGAGCTGCAAAGGCAGACTCGTTCCTGAACTCACCTCTGGTGCGATCTGGGCTGGCAGGTCGAATTGGAGTACTTACGATCGTCGGTAAGTCGTCGTTCCCGATGGTGCCTCTAATTGCTGTACCGGTGCCCCGCCTGTAACCAGAGCCTGCTGTGATGGAAAGCTCAACGGTTTCATCGGGCTCGATCGTGGCGTCAGCCGTTGGGTCGACGGTGACAATGGCGGTATCTGCGCCAGCAGCGAAGGTGACCGTCTTGTTAGTGCCAGTACTGTCGATACCGGTGTAGTCGCTGCCAAGGGTTGCCGTGCCTCCCACGGCATAATTCACCGTTAGGGGATTGGTGGTCGAACCTGAGCGAGAGAAGGTGTAAAGGAGGTTGGCGTTTCCGTCTTCTGAGACGACTGTGGGCGCGACGGCCAAGGTGATGCTGGGGAGGTCGTCGTTTCTGATCGTGCTGCTTATCTTAGCGATGGTGCCAATGGCATAACCGTTGCCAGGAGCGATGGTCAGCTCGACGGTTTCATCGAGCTCGAACGTGGTGTCAGTCGTCGGGTCGACGGCGACAATGGCGGTATTTGCTCCAGCAGCGAAGGTGACCGTCTTGTTAGTGCCAGTACTGTCGATACCGCTGTAGTCGCTGCCAAGGGTTGCCGTGCCGCCCACGGTATAATTCACCGCCAGGGGATCGTTGGTTAAACCTGTACGAAAGAATGTATAAAGGAGATTGGCGTTTCCGTCTTCTGAGACGACTGTGGGTGCGACGGCTAGGGTGATGCTGGGGAGGTCGTCGTCACTGATCGTGCTGCTTACTTCAGTGACGGTCCCGATTGCATAACCGGTGCTAGGAGCGATGGTGAGCTCGACGGTTTCATCGGGCTCGCTCGCGGTGTCAGCCGTCGGATCGACGGTGACAATGGCGGTAGCTGCTCCAGCATGGAAGGTGACCGTCTTGTTAGTGCCAGTACCGTCGATACCCGTGTAGTCGCTGCCAGGGGTTGCCGTGCCGCCCACGACATAATTCACTGTTAGGGGATTGGTGGTCGAACCTGAGCGGGAGAAGGTATAAAGGAGGTTGACGTTTCCGTCTTCTGAGACGACTGTAGGTGCGACGGCTAGGGTGATGCTGGGGAGGTCGTCGTCACTGATCGTGCTGCTTACCTTCGCGATGGTGCCAATGGCATAACCGGTGCCAGGAGCGATGCTGAGCTCAACGGTTTCATCGGGCTCGATCGTGGCGTCAGCCGTCGGATTGACGGTGACAATGGCGGTAGCTGCTCCAGCAGCGAAGGTGACCGCCTTGTTAGTGCCAGTACCATCGATACCGGTGTAGTCGCTGCCAAGGGTTGCCGTGCCGCCCACGGCATAATTCACTGTTAGGGGATTGGTGGTCGAACCTGAGCGAGAGAAGGTATAAAGGAGGTTGGTATTTCCGTCTTCTGAAACGACTTCGGGTGCGACGGCGAGGGTGATACTGGGAAAGTCGTCGTTAATGATTACTCCGACTACGGGAGTGCGGGTTTCGCGTATGTAACCAGTTGATATATTGAGCTCAATAACGATGGTTTCGTCAGCCTCGAATCTTTCATCAGCGATAGGAGTGACCGTGACTGTGGCTGTTGCCGACCCCGGAGCGAAGGTTATCTCCTGATAGTTCAAGTCGTAAAAGGGCGGCCCTTGCGAGATGCCGGTGTAATCGCTGAGGTCCGCAGTCCCACTAACGCTGTAGGAGACTGTAAGGGCACTGGTGGTGGGGCCAGTGCGGGAAAAGGTGTAGACTAGATCGGTGATTCCGTCTTCATGGGTGGAACTAGGTGAAACAGACAAAGAGATGTTTGGATAAAAAGTAGGTACAGCAAAATTGTCTAGCAGGAGACGCGCACTTGTAAAAGCATTGGACCCTTGTTGAATCAGCCCCTTAAGTTCGACGTAAAGCCGAGTTGGAACGCTAGGGTCTAAATCAATTATGGCTTTGCCGGCTCCGATTAGCGTGGCAGTATTGTCTCCTTGGTTATTTTTATAGTACACATTAGCGCTAGCCGCTCGAAACTCCGGGAGCCCTAACTTATTATAGCTCTCATTGATAAGTGAGTAATCGAAGGATATTTCATCTACAGATAACTCAGGTAGTTGAATAAAGGAATAGACGTATCCATATGGGTCGCTCCATGTGCTGTCCTGAAGGTTATTCCACAAGAAAGAGGCGTTGATGCCATTTTGGCCTCCAAGCGTAACGACGGACAGTCGCAAGCTTCCGTCTGCCACTACGGCATTTGTGCCACTGTCGCCCCAGTAGTAAACGCTCTGGCTAAGTTGAATGTAGCTATTCGTTAATCTATCTCCATAGTCACCCTTGGTCCATCCATTTGCGGTTCGAAATGATCCATTTGGGGTTCCGCTTGAGTTAACCAAGAGGCCATCTGGGGTTGACGAAAAGAAATCAGCGTTAAATCTTTCGTCAAGGGTGCTGGCTTGCTCCACAATAAGTACCGCCGCATTGGCCAGTAAGCTGCCATGATCGTTTTCTTCTTGTAGCTGCTGGTATTCCTGGGTGCTGATCACCCCACTCCCCGTCAGCTGTGCTGCAAACAGCTCGCCTTCATCGCCTTGTGTATCGCTGCTGTTGAGTAATCTATCGAGGTGGTGGCCCAGCTCCTCGGTGAGCACGGCTTGAACTTGTGCATGGCTGGACCTTTGCATCCAGTCAGCATCGAGATATATCGTTCTCGTGCTGATCGCATAAGCCCCCATCGCACCGTTCATATCCGCTGAAGGCAGCAGCACGATCGGTGGGATGCCACTGAAATCCCCTGTCGACCACTGCGCCACTATGTCTTTGAGTGCCTCCGGTTCCCCCGGCAGCATCAGGGCTTCCTGAGCTGCTGCAACCAAAGACCCATCAGCCGCCCACCCCTGCAGCAGCTTGTGCCACTCCGGCAGCACTGAGTTCAGGATCTTGTCTGCGGTGTTGACTGCCATTGCCAGTGTTATCGAGAGCGCCTGCGGCGGAAGGGCTCGGAACTAGCCTGAGACCCCCCTTAAGACTTCCTTTCAATCTATCTGAACCCGCGGGTCGGTCGTTAGCGAGGTCTTCGGAGTGTCATGGATCCCGTGTGCTCGGGGGCTTACAGACTGGTCTCTCGTCTTATGCAAATGCTGCATAAAGCCGCAAGGCTGCCGTGCTTTGCTGCAACTCGCTGCTTTATGCGTCGTTTTCCCTTCCCGGCCAGTTCCTTGCAAGCCCACCCCCAAGCCACCAGACCCTCGATTCACCCCCGCTGAATCCCACTCCCGCACCGCTGCCTCCCCTGCTGCAGTTTGCGTGCCAGCCGCTCCGTGATCCCTAGTTCCGCCCCCTTCCAGAGGCGATCCATCTCACGGGTGAAGTGGGCTGCCAGCTGAGGGGAGTCGATCACCAGCAGCACTTCGTCGTTCTGATGGGCGGCGGAGGGGCTCC
>JBIPLV010000314.1:0-5220 GCA_044369475.1 Cyanobium sp.
CCGCTTTTCCGGGGGCACCTGTTTCGCCATTTCGGCATACGTGTCCTCCATCACCTTCGCCATGGGAACGGCTCGAAGGTAGCGCTGCATCGCTACTTGCCTTGTGTCCATCGTGTCCTGCGCCTGTGCTGGTATGCCGATACAGGCGGAAGAGAGCAGAAGTACCAGCGGAATTGAGCGAAGAGGTGTCATCTTGGTCTCCGGATCGAGGAAGGTAGAGAGCTATTATTAGTGAAGCCCAACGCTGGCCATCACCTGCACGCAGAGAGCCAAAGGAATAGACACCCAGAGGGCACAGTGAAACTGCGGTGGCGGGTCAGGTGAATGGCCGTGTTAGAGAGTGGCAGCATTGTCGGGAACAAGTAGGGGCAGGATCCTGGCTGTAACCATCGCAAGCACATCAGCCGAAGCACGCTCAATCAGCTTCGCCTTCCTGGCACGCCAGTCAAGGCTCCTCAACTGATCTGCAAGGACGACACCGACCACACCACTGCCCTTAGTCAAGGCCACTTCAAACGGATAACCCTTGACGCGTGATGTCACTGGACAAAACAGAGCCAAGCCAACCTTCCCGTTGTAGGCCTTCGGCGAGATCACCAAAGCAGGACGCCATCCAGCCTGCTCACTACCCGTCTGCGGTGTGAATTCCAGCCAGACCAAGTCACCCCGATCAGGGACATACACAGCAGTCAACAGAAGATCTCCGCACCGACAGCAGAGCCCGTATCGATAGAGGAATGGAGGTTCTCCTCTGAGACCTCTGCCAAGAGATCGTCGAGGCTGAGGCGAGCAGGAATCAACGGCTTCACGACAAGCTCGCCATCCTTGGCACTCAAGCTAACTTCAGAGCCAGCGCCAAGGCCAACCTCCTCAGCCAAGCCCCGCGGGATCCGCACCCCAAGACTGTTTCCCCATTTCTGGACCCGTGTCTGCACAGCAACCCAGCGGCTATACAGGGAGTATACCAGCCCTGGGCTGCAACCGCTTCGCCCCCATCTCTCTAACGCTGGCTATCACCTGCCCGCAGTGATCTATGCGAAAAGCTCGCCTGAGGAATCAGTGAATCTGTGGTGGCGGGTCAGGTGAATGGCCGTGATAGAGAGTGGCAGCATTGTCGGGAACAAGTAGGGGCAAGATCCTCGCTGTAACCATCACCAGCACATCAGACGAAGCACGCTCAATCAGCTTCGCCTTCCTGGCATGCCAGTCAAGGCTCTTCAACTGATCTGCAAGGACGACACCGACCACACCAGTGCCTTCAGGTAATGCCACTTCGAAGGGATAGCCCTTGACGCCTGATGTCACTAGACAAAACAAAGCCAAGCCAACCTTCGCGTTGTAGGCTCTCAGCGAGATCATCAAACTAGGACGCCTTCCAGCCTGCTCACTACCCATCTGCGGTGTGAACTCGAGCCAGACTGTCCCGTGTCAATCAGGTTGACGGGCGCCCCTCAACCAGATTGATTGTTGTCGGACAAGCCAGACCAAGTCACCCCGATCAGGGACATACGTAGGAGCCACTATAAGATCTCCGCACCGACAGCTGAACCTGGATCGATCGAGGAATGGAGGTTATCCTCTGAGACCCCTGCCAAGACATCGTCGAGGCTGAAGCGAGCAGGAACAGAAGGCTTCACGACAAGCTCGCCATCCTTGGCACTCAAGCTCACCTCAGTGCCGGCTCCGAGGCCAACCTCCTCAGCAAGGCCATGCCCCGTCGAGCGATCACAGCTGTTCTATTAAATCGGAAAAGGCAGCAGGCACAGCCCTAATGCACAGCAAAAGAAGCTTGAAGGGTGCTATGGTTGCAACAGAGATGGATCGCATGTCTACCTATGTTTAATGAACTAGGGCTCAAGGCCGCTTCCCTCCTAAAGCAAAAGCAACTCCATGACACAAACCGTGCAGGAGCCGTATTGCAAAACATAGTGTCTGACTTGGCTCCCGAATCATCCAACCTCCTCCGAATCATAAAAGACTCCAATAACTCAGAATTAGTAGAACTGCTCCTGCGGTCAAAGAGCGCTGCTGAGCTAAAAATACGGAAATCCCAGCTTGTTAGCCACTCTGCATCCATTTATTCCCCAGAAGCATTAGCATGCTTTGACGAATTTCTAGATGGCTTCTGCGAAGGTTTCTTGAGCGCCGAAACCATTGCAAGTTCCACAGCGACCAGCGAGACTGTCACTTCCCAATTTAATAGACCCCAGCAACTTGAAACCAACATTGCAATCTCAAGTCTTTCAGCAGAAAGCAGAGATAATCAACAGGTTAAGACAGGACAAATTATCCCTAGGCTCTTCACAAGGAACCGGGCGCTTGCACTCGCTGGGGTTGCAACAGTAGCGCTAGCATTGGCCGCTGTGACTTCACGGCCGCCCGAGTCGAGCACAGAGCTTCCAAAAGAAAGTGCAGTTAATAATACAACTGACTCATACACGGGCGCCTTAGAAAGAGGCTACATACGCCTAGGAGCCCAGGCAGAGTCTCCACCTCTTAACTATGTCGAAGATGGAGAAAGAAAAGGCTTGGACTATGAGATTCTTAAGCTAATTGCTGGGCAGAAAGAATTTGGGCTAACAAAAGCAGGATCGGTCTCCGGAGACATCAATACCGACGAATACTCAGACATTCCGCTACTACTCAACAAGACCGACAATCGTGGCTCACACACTGTAGATATTGTCGCAGGTGGTTTGACCTTCAAAGATGGTGATATTGATAATGTTCGGTTTACAATACCTTACCTAGAGGGCTTCGGATACGCCCTCCTGACTCCCAAGAATTCCACTATACGCACTCTTGCTGACCTGAAAGAGAAGAGGGTCGGAGTTATCGATGGGGACCCAGATGTTCGCGCTTATGCCTCGCGTACAGCAAGTAAATCAACACTTGTCAAGCTGAGCGATGCCGACGAGACCTGGATAACCGATGCTTTTGATGCCGGCAAAGTAGATGCAATTATTTATGATTTCCCTTTTGCCAGCACCGAGACCCAAGGCACATCCGTCAACATAGCTGTTGCTAATCTTCCTGGCTCCAAAATCGAGTACCGATTTGGGGTCCGTAAAAGCGACCAAATACTACTTGACAAGCTAAACAGCGCCATAAGAAGAATCAAAGACACCAATCAATACAGCGACTTGTTGAAGCGTCTTCTGCCTACTACCAATGTAGTCAAGCCAAGCGTAGACGGGAAATCAACCTATACAGTGGGCGCCGGCGACAGCCTGTCACAGATTGCGGCAGAGCATCTTGGGTCCCCCAATAGATGGATCGAATTACAAAGCCTAAACAATCTACCCAATCCTAACTTTATCAATCCTGGCCAGGTCATAATAACTCCAGATGATTTCAGGTGATGCGCCGCTCAACTGTTCTCAGCTGGCTCTCCAGGAGTATCACCGGCAGTGTTCATAAGGAACTGGTAAATCATCGTACAGGCCTGAGTAAGAGCAGCGGATTTCACCTCGGTCGACGCTCTTTTTTAAAGGCAGCCGCTTTTAGTGCCGCGGGCATTACAGCTCCCAGCCTGATAAGCGGCTGCAAGTCTTTATTTGGACAGAAATATAGCATTGGCATAGTAGGTGCTGGACTGGCTGGTCTTACTACTGCGTACCAACTGCAAAAGATTGGGATTTCAACAACTATCTTCGAATCTTCGCGCCGCGCCGGTGGCAGAGTTTTCACGGTAAGTAGTACGAAAAACAAGGGAAGGTATTACGAGGCTGGAGGTGAGTTTATTGACTCTAACCACGAGTCAACCAGAAAACTATGTAAAGAGTTGGGAATTGAGCTTATTGATACTATGGCAGACGCTCGGTCTAGCAATCTCATTCCACAGGATTATCTGATTGATGGCGTCAAGTATAGCGCCGCAGATGTTCTTGCTGCTTTTGCCAGTTCTGCGCCTCGAGTGGCGGGGGACCTTGAGTCATGTGGTGATAACTACGACACCGAAGATGCTGCAAGGCTTGACAAAACGTCCTTGGCTGACTATGTAAACTCATTGCCGATGGATAACTGGCTTAAAAGCCTTCTCATCGCTGCTTACGAGGCGGAGTATGGACTAAGCGGCACCATTCAATCTTCCTTGAACTTTATTGATATGATCCGGACGGATCTAAAGCAAGATTTTTCACTTTATGGCGAGAGCGATGAGAGGTATCGCGTCAAGGGCGGTAGCTCACAAATAGTCCAAGCTCTTGCCGGGCAAGTAGGTAAATCGATTCAATATGGCAAATCCGTAATAGGCATTGATTCGAACGGAAAACGTGCATTAATCACTTTTGCGGATGGAGCCACGGCATCGTATGACGCGCTAGTTCTTGCCATTCCATTTTCGGTGCTCCGAGAGATCAAGCTGAGCCTGCCAATGATGAGTCAAGACAAAAGAAGATGCATTAATGAGTTAAGCTATGGCAATAATTGCAAGGTTGTCCTGCCTTTCTCGGTTCGAACTTGGCGGAAGAGCGGATCGGCTGGCTACCTGGTTAATGAAACCATTCAGAATGGCTGGGATGCCACACAAGGACAGTCTGACAATAAGGGGGCTGGGCTTTATACTATCTTTTTGGGAGCAGATCCTGCCAGCGAGATCAATGCTGTCGCAGCAGCGGCGCAGAGCATGGCAAAGGAGGCTGTTTCGGTTCTAAATGTTGCATACTCTGGATCAGGGAAAGACTATTCGGGTGGTTATGAGCTCGCTCGCTGGCAATCTAATCCCCTTTCCAAGGGAAGCTATCCCGCTTATTCAGTTGGGCAGTGGACGTCAATATCTGGCTATGAAGCGGAGCCCGTTGCCAATGTCTTTTTCGCCGGAGATCACACAAGCGACGCTTTTCAGGGATACATGAATGGCGCCGTGGAATCTGGAGAACGTGCTTCAAAAGAAATATCTGAGTATGTACACAGCCTGTCAGAAGGAGGATAGCCGTTGCTCAGCATACGGATTGCAGATAGATAGCCTGTCGTGCTGTATTGGCTAGTTGCCTCACTCTTTTTGGAGCGGAGTCCAAATAAGCAGCGACACGCATATTCATTAATGCCTGCGTCGTTGGCTCTCGCTCCTACAGCCACCAGCGGCAACGTCTGCGCTGTCGGCTAGCCGCTGTCCGCTGTGAGGGATCCGCACCCCGTGTCTGCACAGCAACCCAGCTGCTATACAAATAGTATACCAACTCTGGGCTGCAACGGCATCGCCCCCATCTCTCTAACGCT
>JBIPLV010000259.1:0-5207 GCA_044369475.1 Cyanobium sp.
CTACCGAAGAATCCTGTGTGCTCCAGAATTGACTTCTTGTCTCATTGCCTTCAAGCCATTGCCAGAATTTTGTAAATGGATACCGGTGCTTCTGCTGAGAGCCGTCATTATCCCCTGCCAGCCAGGCATCTCCTTGGAACAATCCGGTGATTGCATCGTTTTCTGACCTGCTGTTGATTGTTGCCAAATGGGAGCTGATCGTTCCTTTTCCGGTGATCAAATCCTGCGGCAACTGACGCGATCTTGCAAGTTCGCGTGCAAACTCAAATGTGAGGTTCGTTGGGGCTGGGTCTTGAGTCGCATAGGGAACATATTCAAAAAGTTGCGTTGTATTGTCTGTTGGTTTATAAAGACCCGCGAACGATCTTGATATTCCGTTTTGTGCGTGATCAAATTTGAACGTGCTGGGGTTAATGGAGATCGTATTGTTATTATCTTGAATTGCCAGGGCGGGTTGGAGCTGATTGTTTGATCGGAATAGGAGTATTTTCCGCACAGCATCGTTGCCGTTGCCGTCAACCGTGTTAAAGCTAATGACAAGCCCATCTTCCTGAGGTCTATTGTTGTAGATGAACGTTTTCTCTTTTAGGCTTTCGATATCGGTGATTTGAGCTAGTGAATATAGGGTGTGTTCCTCGTCCAGCATGTCTTGGCTGATCTCACTCAAATTGCTGACATAGCCTTCAAGTAGTTTCAGATTGGCATCAAATTGTTGTCTCCGTTCAACCTCTTCCAGTCCATCTGGAACCGAGTTATTGTTTTCATCGAATGAACTTGTGTAGAACGTCGTGGCCAATTTCGAATAACGGAAAGCTTTGACATTCTCATGCAATTCGTTGAAGCTGAAGGATTTCCAGCCATTCAGTTCCTTGATCCAAAGTTTGGATTTGTCAAGATCAAGAGTTCGCTTTTCGGCGTCGATTACAGTATTGAGATTGGCCTCTCCTTCGGAGGTTTTCTCAACTTGAACGACTGGTTGCCAATACCAGCCATTGGATCGCGAATCAAATTCAAGTGAAACATCAGAGGTAAACGGGAACAAATTGACTTGCTTATCCCATCCGCTGGGTAGTCCTTCTTTTGAAATCGTCTTGCTGTCAAAATAATATCTTGAATAATGATTGGCGCCAGCGGGCGAAGAGGATTGATCGAAAAAGGCGGCATAGTTCAATGTGTCATATCTCATATCGAAGCCCTCTTCGCTGGAGTAGATATAGTCTTTCGGGAACGTTATACTATCCAGTGGTTTTCCGTCTTCCCCCTCCAATTTTTTCGGATTGGCCAATTGACCAAAGAGCCTCAGGCTGCTGGAGCGGATTGGATTAAACGCATTTTCCCGCAATTCTCCATTGTTATCAGGATCGATAAAGCTCCACGTGTAATATCCATTTCCCGTTGCCAGTGAGTCATTTTTATCGAGGTACTCGAGAACAACGAGTGGGATGTCAGTTTTTTGCTCCGTGGTTTGGCCGTTTTCGCTAACGTTAACGGTTGTTTTGTTGAGTTGCAGATAGGCTCCGATATCCGTGCTACGGGTTCCGGTTGAGGTTGGCTCTTTAATGCCAAGGGTTAACGAATTCCAGTCAGAAGCTGATAGAGATGGAACGTTGATGTTGATTTTGGTGTATGGGTGCCAATCATTAATCACGACCGCCTTCTTCGCTGGATCAAGTCCTGCAGCAAGGTAGACAGATTGCAGTTGCTGCTTTGGCGGCTTCTCGCTCTTCGCTGCAAAGAGGTTGACCAATCCAACAACAGCACTGATGGTCGCAGCTGCTGTATCGATGAAAGGCACCACGGAGCCGACAAAACGAGCAATTTTTCGGTTGAATGATTTATCTTTCGCTAAGAAAGCTTTTTCGCCCCGTGCCTTGGCGATGTCTTCTTGGATTTTAAACGGACTGCTTAAAAGTTTGTTTGTTGCGTTTGCTAGACCATTCCAGGCGCCAACATTTTGCGCCAAAGTCGTCGAATCTTTTTTGCCAGGATCTGCAGCCTGAATCTCAACCTGATACATTGTTGGATCGGCTTGCAGATTCAAATTGACAAACGATTGAATTGGCGTCTGATCTCCATCGTTGCTGGTTGCGTAGATGTTGCCGTAAGCCATCCCCTGTTTTCTTGCCTCCTCTTGGGTGTAAATTCCATCGTGGGTTAAACTCACGTGATATGATTTGTCGGAGTTATAAAAAAGACCATTGGATGTGATGTGATCGATCACGTCGCCAAGGTTGAACGTATTGCGCCCCCTCCCACCAATCATGGTGACAGCGCGCCATTCGTGTTGTGCTGCACGGGTGAACCCTCCGACACCTGCTAACTGGTTGGCCAAGGTCGAACCGTTTGCAGGGAGCTGTTGACCCCAAAATTGCCAATCCATGCCGTAAAAAACATTGTCTCCTGTTCGTTCGAGGTAATTTACTTTCCCTTTTTTGTTGCTATCAGTCAGTCTGCCGGCTTGGATCGTCATGCCGCCCAATTTATTGACAGGGTTTCTGCTGTTTATGGCATCGTTGCTGCCGACATCTTGCTTTAAATTGAGATATGTCTTGAGAAGCGTTTCTCCTTTGTTGTGGCCTCCTCTTTTGCTATGAATTGAATAGAGGTAATTGCTCTGTGAATTGGTCGTTCCGCGATCATGCGTTGCTGCAAATTTGCTCATCTTCTCGGCATAGTTATAGCGCTTCCTGTCATTGATGCCTTCGAGAGGGTTAATCGCATCTGTGTCCCAAGGAATCGGAGAGATGAGGGCTGGACCTTGCTTGTCTTGAAGGAGATTTGGCGGCAGCCAACTCTGATTCAGTGTGTTATTGCCCTCGAATCCGGGTATCCAATCAATCGACCAGTTGAAGGCCCCAAAGGACGGTAGAAAAATTGAATTTCCTTTTTTGCTGCTGATCGAATGAAAGCTGCTGTCGTAGTAGACGATGTGATCGCCAGCTCCCAGCCTTAATGCATTGGATCCAAACCGGCCCACGGCACTTGGATACAGCACGGTATCTGCTTTGAATTCGTCATTGTTGTCGCCCGATTCGTCACTTAATCGGTAGGTTCGGTGTACTGCTGCGGTCATCACTGGAGATGCTGCGATGATTTTGTCACCATCTCCAAGTGTGAAATTGCTATTGCTCACTGGGCCCAGCATAAGCACTTTTGGAGCAGTTGTTGTTGGCCAGCTGTAGTTGATTTTTTGTTGATCCAACTTTGTTGGATCAATGAGAAATTCTTTGTAAATCGACGTTGGATCGGGCGTGAGGTCTTTGCCATTGAAATCTTCTATTTTTTCCCAGCTGCGCCCACTGTCTGGGTCGTAATACAAGTCATAGAGATCGCGCAACGGGTGGTTGTTTCCAGCCCTTTCTGGCCAGTACGTACTCAGAAGTCTGTTGCCATTGAATGATCCGTCGGTGATTTGTTCATTCCATTGCCAATCAAAATCATTGGCAAGGCTCACCACAAACCCATTCGGGGCTGCTTTGATCAAAGGCGTGAACGCGCCATTGTTTCTGATGGCTGCCTGCGCATCTTCAACCATCTGTTTGGCAACGCCATCGGATGTTGGGCGCTCATACGGCACCGTGATCCCCCATCTTGGAATGGTGAATCGATCTCGCGTCGGGACTCCGGGGGCTTCGAAATTAGCAATTCTGCCCGCAAATGTTGCGCTGCCGACCCTGTCTTCCAGGGATCGCGCCATATAAGAATAGGGTGTATTTGCGGATTTTGTGTAAAGAGACCAATTGAATTCATTATCTCCATTGTTGATGTGTGTTCGTTGAATATCGCGCACAAAAGAGTCAAATCTGTTGTTGTAGTCCGAGTAGGCAAGATGTCGATTGCCGGATCTGCCGAGCATCCCCCGTGTATTGCCTGCGTTGCTGTCTAGGCGTTGGTCTTGGAGGTCTGCCGTTTGGAAATAGTCGAAATAGAACCCGTAGTACTCATCGCTGGCCCCAAAGCTCAGTGGTGACGAAACCAGTCCGCCGTCCAGGTGGAAATAGGGCGTCGAGTTGCGTGACCCTCTGACTCCCCCAGTGTTTCTGATTTGCTTCGATTGTGGCACTGATTTGATTCATTCTCTATGTCGAGTATAGAGCGATGTTGTTGTGCGTCAACCAATGGTTTTTTTATTGGGTTGTCATGATTCGTTCCGCGTTCAATTATTCCTGTTTCGTTGTTGATATCCCATGCGCTCGTGCTTGCGTCTGCTTGGCAGCTTCACAGGCTGCTGCCGCTCATGTGGGTGATCGTGCTGTCGTCCTTCAGTCCCACCCGCTCACCACGATCTTGCCGATTGTGCGGCCTTCTTCAAGCTGGGCGTGGGCTGCGCGCAGGTTGGTGGCGTTGATCGGTCCCAGCCGAGTGCGGGCCGTGCTGCGTAGCTCGCCAGCATCGACCAGCTCGGCGACATGGCTCAAGATGCGGCCCTGCTGCTCCAGGTCGGGGGTGCCGTACTGGGCGCGGGTGAACATGAACTCCCAGCACAGCCGCGCGCTTTTGGCCTTGAGCAGGGTCTGTTCCAGGGGGCCGCGGTTGCCCACGATCGCCAGGATCGACCCCTGGGGGGCCACCAGTTCTGCCATCTGCTGCCAGTAAGTGTCGGTGTCGGCAACGTTGGCAATCCAGGGGATCTGGGCCGTCGTTGCCAGTTGCGCTGCGAGCGGCTGGCTGTGGTCGATGACCGCATCAGCGCCCAGCTCCAGGCACCAGGCCCGGCTTTCGGGCCGCGAGGCGGTGGCGATCACCTGCATGCCGGCTCGCTTGGCCAGCTGGATCCCCATCGAGCCCACGCCGCCAGCGGCGCCGATGAGCAACAGCATCTGGCTCCGCTGCGTTGACGTGGGTTCGGGGCTCAGCCCCAGCCGCTCGAACAGCCCCTCCCAGGCGGTGAGGGCAGTGAGCGGCAGGGCGGCCGCGTCGGCTGCACCCAGGCTCTGGGGTGAGCGTCCACAGAGGCGGCGATCGAGGGCCACTAGCTCGGCGTTGCAGCCCTGGCGGGTCACATCGCCGGCGGCCATGACCCGATCACCCACCTGCCAGGTGCCCGCGGCTGCGGCGGCCGGGCCCAGGTCCTCGACCACGCCGCAGCAGTCAAAGCCCAGCACCAACGGCGGTTCGTGGACACGCGGATCTTCCGGCCCTTTGCCCGCCCTGAGCTTGGTGTCGACCGGGTTGACCCCGATCGCCTCCACCCGCACCAGCAGGTC
>JBIPLV010000246.1:0-5162 GCA_044369475.1 Cyanobium sp.
CGATCGCCTCGCGCACGCTCGGGTAGTGCTTCTTGAAGCCCTCCGACCAGAGCGCGACGAGGTTGTTCATCGTGTCGGAGCCGACGCACTTGAGCGACCCGGCCACCTCGCCCGGAGCCCGCACGTACGCCTCGAGGCTGGCGTCCCGCTCATCGGCCGCGGAGGCGCTGCCGACGGCCAGCGCAGCAACCACGAGCGACGTGACAGGCATGAACGCCACGACTGCGATCGACCAAATTGAGCCCCGCATGAAACCGGCTCGCTGCATTCGCATGGACGTACTCCCAGAAGAAGCCCGTGCGGCCGGCGATCCACCCCGTCGCGAGGGGCAACGGATCGCATGCTCGCACACGGTCTGACGATGACCACTATTTCTCGAGATCGTTCTCATCGAGAATATAGTGCACCCAACCCCCGTCGGAACCGACGTACCGTTCCCACTGCGTGGCACGGGCCGAACGGGCACGGCGGTTGGATGTGAGCAACTGGCAGTAGACCCACGGTGCGATCTTTTCGTTCAAGAACCGAGTGTGCCCGTCGCAAAATGCGACCGCGACACCGCCGATGTGCCGCGAAGAAGGATACCGAAGGCCCCAATCCGTGCCTGATACGGGCCGCGTCGCTTCCGTTGGATTGATCACGCGCACCCCAGTCGGCGGTTCCGCGCCCGGAGCCAGTTGCGGCGGATGCAGCACGATGTGGGCCATCGCCACCGCGTTGGCATTCGGGAGTGCGGGCCGTGGATTGGCCGCCCACGACACGTCTCCCGGCACCGCGAGGCCGCAACGTTCGGCGAGGAGGAGCGTGCCACCCGCGCCGTCGGCGACGCCGATATGGACCAGGGACGTCCGCTCGCCCCGGTAGGCCTGATGCCCACCCGAGGCAAGATGCCACGCCGACTCCGACGCATTCCCGGCAGCGTCCGCGAATGCTCCGTCACCAATATGCTGCCTAAACGTGCCAGCGCTTTCCTGAAGGAGTTCGCCACCGGTGCCGCCGTTGGTGGCATACGACAGTGGCGAGCGATTGTCCTTCGTGCTCCCCGTCGAAGGACACACATAGATCGACAGTTTCTTCTTGGCGACGTCGTCGACACTGCCCGCGCTGGTGCCGCTGTGGCTCTCGTACCAGTCGAACACCTCGCGTTGGTCGATGAACGGCAGAATCTTGACCGTCCATGACACGCACGCCTGAGGACGCGTTCCCTCCGAGGCGGCCTTGACCTTGGTGTAGTCGTCCACGGTGTCGCGCCAGCCCGGCAAATGGCTTTTGTCGGCGTCGAATGCCGTGATCGCCTTCGCGACCTGCGAGATGTTGTGCATACAACTGCCGCGCCTGGCCGACTCGCGGGCGGCGCTCATGGCCGGCAGCAGGAGGCCGGCCAGCATCCCGATGATCGCGATCGTCACGAGCAGTTCGACAAGCGTCATGCCACGCTCGACGTTCCGCCGTATCACCGTCAGCTCGCCATGGAGTCGATTGGACATCCTGCCTCCTCGTCCAGAGTTCGCGTCACCCTGTCGCCTGTGACGCACCGCTCCCTCAGCCACGAATCCTGCGCGGCCTGATCACAACTCGGGATCCCAACCGAATCTTTCTAAGGAGGCTATCGAGTCCGTGTGAGGATTCCGCGCTGTTCCGGTTAGAAACCTGTGAGGGACCGCGATTGCTGCTTTACAGATCGACAACCAGCCCGGATAACCACGCTGCCAGAGTCGCCGCTGCGCTCCGTTGGTCCGCGACTAGGCTCGCCGGCGTTGATGTCGCCGCTGAGACCATGCGTCATGGGGCGGTCGCAGGTTTCCTCGTGGGCGGGGATGTGAATCGGAGGGCACCGTGTTGATCCCCTTGACGACGTCCTCGGCCCCGGTCTTCGCCTTCGTCGAGGCACCCTCCTTCAACGGGCTTCCATGGATCGGGCTGCTCGTGCTCGTCCTGTACATCGCCGCCGCACGGGCATCCGTGCTGGCCGCCACCGAGGGGCCCCACGCCGCCACCGAGGCCGCAATCCCGCGTCGCGAGGCCTGGGCCATCTGGTTCACGCTTCTTCCTCTCGTGCTGCTGTTCGGACCGATCGTGTCGGGGCCGACTACCGTGCCGGTGGCAGCCGGGTTGATCGGCGGGTCCGGACTCCTCTTTCTCAGGCTGCATGACGCGCGCGTGCGCAGCGGGCACCGTCTTCTCTCCCGCCGCGGGCTCACCCTCGCCCTCGAGCATTTCAAGCGACGCCGGCCCGGACAGACAAAGCGCACGAAGCCCGGTCCGAAGAGCGTGCGCGAGTGGATGAAGTCGTTCTCCGGCGGTGAGGGGCGACTCAGCGCCCAACTGCTTGTCCAGCCGACATCCAACGTCGCCTCTGATGCCACGCTCACGCTCTTCAGGAAGGATGGCACGCCCGTCTCCACCGGCGGTGACGAGGCCGGTGGCGAGTCGGACAACGTCCGCCACGCGCGAGAGATTCTCGTGGCGGCGATGCAGGCCGAGGCGACCGACATCCACGTCGAGCCGCACGAGCAGCAGTACGTCATCCGCTATCGGATCGACGGCGTTCTCGAGGACACGGGCCGGCTCGACCAAGGGGCGGGCCGCGGGCTGCTTTCGGCTCTCAAGGTGGCCGCCGCCATGAACATCGCGGAACGGCGTCGGCCCCAGGATGGCACGTTCTCCGCACGCCTCGACGAGACGGCGTTCGACGTGCGGGTCGCCTGCGCGCCCACGAGCGACGGCGAGAAGATGGTGCTGCGGCTCCTGCAGTCGTCGGGCGGGATGCTGGCGACCGGGCTCGACTCGATCGGGCTGCGCTCATCCGTCCTCAAGCAGGTCCGCGAGGTCATCCACAAGCCGCACGGCATGCTGCTGGTCGTCGGGCCGACCGGTTCGGGGAAGACCACCACGGTTTACGGGGCGCTCGGCGAGATCGACGCCCAGCAGAACACCATCACCACGATCGAGGATCCGGTGGAATACCGCCTCGACCACACCACGCAGATCGCCGTCGACGCGAAATCGGGCGTCACGTTCGCGAGCATCCTGCGCAGCGTCCTGCGGCAGGATCCTGACGTGCTGCTCGTGGGCGAGATTCGCGACAAGGAGACGGCGGAGATCGCGCTCCAGGCGGCGCTCTCCGGCCACTTCGTCTTTTCCACGCTGCACGCGAACGACACCGTGGCGACGGTCACGCGGCTCCTTGAACTCGGTCTCGACCCGAGCCTCATCCAGACGGCGGTCACGGCCGTCCTCGGCCAACGACTCGCCCGCAAGCTCTGCACGGAGTGCCGCGAGCCGGTGCCGCCACCGGCGGGGCTCGAGAAGCGGTTCAATCTCGCCGCGACCGGCGTCAAGCACATCTACCGCGAGCGCGGCTGCGAGCACTGCCGTGGCACCGGCTACCGCGGCCGCGTCGGCATCCACGAACTGCTCGTCATGACCGACGAGATCCGCCGGCTCATCACGGCCCAGCCGACGATCGACGACGTCCGGCAGGCGGCGGCACGCGGCGGCACGAAGTCGATGCAGACCGACGGGCTCATGAAGGTCTGCAAGGGCATCACCAGCATCAACGAGATCATCCGCGTCACCACGTGACACGTGCGGGTCACTCCCGCATCGCGAGGCATTCATGTACGACCTCATCGTCGTGTCCCTCACCGGGTTGATCACCTGGTTTGGCTTCGTCTTCGGGGTCATGCCCGTGACCGTATTCGGGCTGGAAATCTTCGCCGCGTTCACGGCCGGTGTGCTTCTCCACGAGGCCGTCGGCGGGCTTCTTGCCTGGCTGCTCCAGGCCACGCTCGGCGCGTTCTTCCCCGACGCGTCCTTTCAGAACTTTGCGGTCGGCCTTTCCTTTTTCCTCATCGTGTGGGGAACGGTGGTCCTCCTGCGATTTCTCTATCACCCCGACGATCTCGCGATCACCGATGCCGTTCAGGATGCCGCGCCACTCTCCACGATCGAGCGGGCTGCCGGTGTCGCGGCGGGCGCCGCGACCGGTTTCGTCACCGCCGGAGCGTTCCTCGTCACGTTCTCGATACTTCCGCTCCCATCTTTTCTCCTCCCCACCCCGACACGGATGTTTTTCGATGCTGGGTCGATCATGCTCCGCGCGGCGGGCCGATTTCAACCAGACGCCGAGGAGGGGCATTCGCTCGTCGCCGATGGCGAGCCAGCCACTCGCGGCGGTGGCGGAGTCGGGCCGACCACGTCCGAGCCCTGGGTTGACCTCGACAAGGACGGAGTCTTTTCGGAGTCGGATCGGTGGCACGACTCGGATGACAACGGCACGTTCAACGAGTCGATTGGATTCATCGACGTGGATGGCGATGGAACGCGGCGCATCGGGCTGGTGGAAAAGTATTCCACGGGCGTGTGGAACGGGACGTTCGACCGCATGGACACGGCTCTCACGCTCGCCGCGAACGAGCCCCGCGCAGCAGCGACTCCCGTTCGCGGGGTTGCACCACCGACGGCGAAGAGCCGCCAAACAATAGAACCGCCGACCGAGGTGCCCGATGACGATTTCTGAGCCGGAGTGGTCCGTTCGAATACCCACGCCTCGACGAGAGAGACCCGCTCCCGTCATCACGGTCGTGCTTGCGGCAGCATGCCTCGGCCAACAACTCGTCGCGGCGCAGGACGCCGTCGACCCGGCGACGCTCCAGCGCGACGTGGCGATGCGGTTCTCTGCGGGGGACTACCTCGGAGTAGTCGAGGCGACCGACGGTGTCGCAAAGGCGCTCCGGGCCAAGGCGAAGGACCCGGACTTCGTGCCTCGCATGAGGCTCATCGCCGAACTGCTCACCCGCCGTGCGGTCGCCGAGCGTGCGCTTGGCCGGCTCGACGCCGCCGAGGCATCCCTCGAAGCCGCAGGCAAGACGCTTGGCGACAAGGACGTGCAGAGGATCGTGGCGATGTTCGTGCGGTCCGCAGGCGAGAAGGCGGCACCGGCGGTCGTACCTCTCGAGCTGACGAATCTGCAACTCGTGGATGCGCAGCTCGACCTCGTCCTCGCGCTGATCGAGGCTGGCGCTGCTCCCGGGAGCGATGCCGACACCGTGCGAAAGCCCGGGGCAGAAGGGGAGAAGCCGGCGCCCGCCGAGTCGGCCCCGCGGAAGGCGAAGGCCCGCGGCGACCTGCGACAGACGTTCAACGCGCTGCTCTTCCAG
>JBIPLV010000040.1:0-17226 GCA_044369475.1 Cyanobium sp.
GCTGAGTAGAAATGGAACTAGAAAGAATCGACAACATACCCACCGATACTATTGACGGCTATCGCGTGCGCCCAGGGAAGCCCCTGCCGTTTGGGGTTTCTTCTGTGCCTGGCGGCCTGAACTTCTCAGTGTACACATCAGCGGGTACATCATGCACGCTAGTGTTGTTCAGTCGCACCGAAGAGTCTCCACTAGCTGAGATCAGAGTTCCAGATTACTATCGCATTGGCGATGTATATTCGATTGTTGTCTATGACCTAGATTACGAAGATCTTGAATACGGCTTTAGAATCGATGGTCCACACGAACCAGACCAAGGGCATCGCTTTGATCGCACCAATATTCTTATGGACCCATATGCCCGTGTCATATCTGGCCGTGATGAATGGGGCGTAGAGCCAAATTGGGACAGATCCTACCAGTATCGATCACGTGTCGCGTTTGACGACTTTGACTGGGAGGGTGATTCACCCCTTGAAATTAATGACGCGGATCTTGTCATCTATGAGTTACATGTCCGCTCATTCACAAAAAATGAGAATTCTGGCGTCAAGTTCAAAGGCACTTATGCAGGCATTGTTGAGAAGATACCTTATTTGAAGGCACTCGGAATCAACGCAGTTGAGTTGATGCCAGTATTTGAGTTTGACGAATTCGAAAACTCAAGAACGCATCCTGATACTGGCGAGAAGCTCTACAACTACTGGGGCTACAGCACGGTTGCCTTTTTTGCGCCTAAAGCTGGATTTGCGGCCAGTGGCAAGTTTGGCATGCAGGTGGATGAGTTCAAGCAGTTGGTTAAAGAGCTGCACAAAGAAGGAATCGAGGTTATTCTAGATGTTGTATTCAATCATACAGCTGAAGGCAATGAGCGGGGCCCATCGATATCTTTCAAAGGCCTTGATAACAAGATATATTATATGCTTACCCCGGAGGGTTATTATTTTAACTTCAGCGGGACGGGCAATACTCTAAACTGCAACAATCCAGTTGTGAGGAATTTGGTATTAGATTGCTTACGTTATTGGTGTGCAGAATATCATATCGATGGCTTTCGGTTTGATCTTGCCAGCATCCTGGGTCGTGATCCCTGGGGTGCACCCCTGAGCAATCCACCACTTCTAGAATCGCTGGCCTTTGATCCAATTTTATCCTCTTGTAAGCTCATTGCCGAGGCATGGGATGCAGGTGGCCTATATCAGGTAGGTACATTCCCTGCATATGGTCGCTGGTCGGAATGGAATGGTAAGTACCGAGATACGGCACGACGTTATCTGAAAGGAGATGACGATCAGCTCGGGGAAATGGCTCAAAGAGTTCAAGGGTCTCCCGATTTATATCAGTGGAATGGACGGTCGCCTGCAACATCAATCAATTTTATTACTTGCCACGATGGATTCACATTGGCGGATCTTGTATCCTTCAATGGCAAGCACAATGAGGCAAATGGTGAGAATAACTGTGATGGTGGAGATGACAATTTAAGCTGGAACTGTGGAGCCGAGGGGTGGACTGAAGATCAGGCCATTAAGTCTCTGCGGATGAAGCAGAGCATGAATGCACTTGCCATTTTGCTGACGAGTCGTGGCACTCCAATGCTGCTTATGGGCGATGAATTTGGTCGCTCACAGCATGGCAATAACAATGCGTACTGCATTGACTCACCCGTTTCTTGGGTTGATTGGTCTTTATTAGAAAGCAATCGTCTGCTTTACGCCTTTACTAAGAACTTGGTTGGATTCAGGCATCAGCACAAATGTTTGCGTATCAATCGATTTGACGATCCTGGGAGCAGACATTTCCCTAGCTGTAGTTTTCATGGAACAAACCCTTGGCAAGTAAATTGGTCGTCTGATTCAAAACAGCTTTGCTGGCTAATGAGTTGCGACGATGACTCTAGCGGTCTTATGGATGCTGTTTACGTAGCCTCTAATATGGCGCATTACGCCACTTGGTTCGAATTGCCTCCACTTCCAACCGAATACGTATGGAACTTATGCTTTAATACTGGTGATATTCAGTGCCCCTTCCAGCAAAGCCCTATTCCCTATCTTGAGAGGGGCATCCTGGTCGGTGACAGGTCTGTACTTATCTTCACAGCGTCTCCACGCGAGACGTAACCCCACTCGTTCATCATCCCATTCCATCCAAAATCATGGCCCTTACGATTGATGTTGTCCAAGGCGATGTACATGTGACAATCACCTTGAGCGGAGATGTTGACACCAAAACTGCACCTGAATTGCTCAGCCAACTAACGGCTTTGCAGCTTCATGCACTGGAGCAGCTCCGCCTGGATCTGCAAGCTGTCGATTTCGTTAGCAGTGCTGGTCTTCGCGCTATCGTTTTCGCCAAGCAAAAGATGCCGCATGAGTCAGCACTTTATCTAATCGGAGCATCCGAGCAGATTGTAGACACAATTACGAAAACTGGTTTGGCTCAGGCTGTAAGAATTGTTGCCAGCGTCACCGAAATCTAACAAATGCGTGATTGCCATGTCAGTTCAAGAGCTGGGTTCCGTACGTGAACAAGCCTCAATGGATAACTGGGATCGGCTTAATGACTTTGTAAATGAGTCGGTTAGCCTGGGCATTAAAGACAAGAGCCGGGGTTACAATCTCCGGCTTGCGACTGAGGAGCTCATCTCAAATATAATCAGGGCCGCCGATAAAGCTCCGCCCTCAGAATCTAAAGACGTCGTGCTTGAAATTTCTGCCCGTATTCAGAAAGAAGACGATTGCTCCTGGTTTATACTTAAAACACAGGACAATGGGCTTCAATTTGATCCTCAATTCGCTTCTCGCTCGCCTGTTGATACTGAACAGCCTGTTAGCGAGCGTGCAATTGGAGGCCTTGGGCTGTTCTTGATTCAGCAGTCAGTGGACAAGGTTACCTATGAATGGAGTGATGAATGCAATGTTTATGAGCTATGGGTTGCTTTGGATGGTTCTTGTGCAGCCTAAGAGTGGCTTGAAAGCTGGCCAAAGTATCTAATGGCTCGAGGAGTGTCATGCTTGCCTCTTGATCGCGACTGTGATTTTCCACTATCCACTATCGGTCTGGATCCTCGATTTTTGCATTGCTGAAGACTCCGCTGGAGGGGGGGCATTTCGACATCTCAACTGCTGGTCCGAAGAAGCGGTGGCATCCCTTGGCGCTCATGTCTGGTCGCCTGTGCATCGTCGTGACCGAGGCGAGCTACCCCCGCGTCAACACCCGCAAGGTTGCTGAACTGCGCCTGGCCCTGCGGAGCGAGCGTGATATCACCAACTCTTCGACGAGGCGAATCTGGTCGCACCTCGACACCCAGATTTAGCCTTCACTGGACAAGCCGCTGCATGACCCAATACGTCTTCCTGAATACGTCTTCCTGAATACGTCCTCCTGAGTTGGACGCAACGCTATTGCCGTGACTGGTGCGTCGCATCCTCGCAGCTTGGGTCACACGTCTTCGCGGAATCGCAAGTCGAGCTCAGTACTGCCAAGAGCCAGATGTGACTCCTGCCATCGTTTTGCCCATGAACCTGGCACGCCTGTCAGCATTGTGCGAGTGATGGTTGAGAAACGATGATGCCACGCAGCTTGAGGGCCTTCCTAGTGGGGCTGCTATCACTGTTGCTGGTTGTGGTTGGACCGCGAAGCGCCCTTCAGGCTGCAGGGACCTCGACAGACCTTTTTGTCACCCAGGGACAGTCTGAGATGACTGCTCTGAGTGAATCCCCAATCATTCCAATTGATGAGCAACCCTTCTATCCAGAACTGTTGGTCATTTATCGGCGCTGGGGCAACGCACCTCTGAGCAGGGTGGTGGGCGATAGCCCGCGTGAAACCCTGCTCAACTTCTATGCCGTCATGGCTCGGGTCAACGACGAGCTTCAACTCACAACACAATCGCGCAACGAGCAGACTGGGTTGTTTTGGAATTCTACTGCTCGCAAGCATATTGCGATGGCCGAGGAATTATTTGCTCTGGCCATGCAAGCCCTTGATGCAAGCATTTTTCCCGAGAGTGTTCGCAATGACATGACCCAGGAGGCCGCCATGCAGCTCAAGGAGGTGCTCGATTATGTGCTGACCCACAGCACCGTACCGATCGAAATCCCTGATCATGTTGGGCTCAAAACTCTCAATGAACAACGGAGCAAGAGTAGTGAAACGTGGACGCTCCCACTTACGACCATCACAATGTCTGGTGAAGTGAATGATGCCGAGGGTGTACCCGGTTTTTTGTTTTCTGGGACTACTGTGAGCCATATCAGCCGGATGTACAACCAAATCCGCAACATGCCAGTTGCAGACCAGCCCCTAGCCTCTCCCGGCTTTTATGCAAGATTTATCCATACGCCGGGCTTTCTGGCGCCGCCCCTCTGGTATTTGCGGCTGCCTCCTAATTTGCGAGGCCTCCTAGAAATCGATCTTGATGGACAGAGTCTGTTTCAGGTCATCACAACCCTAGCCATCCTTCTTCTCTTTTGCTTTGTTTTAGTGCTGGTTCTGCGGAGGCTTCTTCGCACCTACAGCTACAGCCGTGGTGAGCCGTTGCGCGCCACTTGTATCAGCCTATTCGGGTATCAGCTCCCTGTATCTTGGCATCGGGTGGTGCTTGTGCTGCCCCTTTTGCCGTTAACGCGTTTTAGCGAAATTCTTATCGACGACTACATAAATGTAACAGGAGTTGCGCTTCTAGGAGTCACGTATCTACTGTTTATCATTTACTTTCTAGCGGCTGGCTGTTTCTTCTTCTATTTGTTTGAAGCTCTTGGCTGCACTATATCCAAGAGATTAGTTCAGTGGCGCGGTGGCGGATCAGAGCTGCAGTTGCGGCGGGTCAACAATCTTGTCATGCCGGTGTGTCGAGTACTCGGCAGCTTGGTGGCAATGGTGATGATCTACCGGTTGCTGGTGGTTCTTGGCCTCCCCCCGACCACTGTTCTGGCCTTCTCAGCGGTTCCTGGGCTAGCCATTGGTCTTGGCGCCTCAAAGCTGCTGGGCAACCTGTTTGGAGGTCTGTCGATCCAGACCGATCGCCCTGTGCGAGTTGGTGAGTTCTGCAGGATTGGTGAAAACCTTGGTTTTGTGAGCAAGATTGGGATGCGCTCGCTTGAGCTTCAGACCCTCGAGAGCAGGGTCACAATCCCGAATGCCATTGTTGATGAACAGACGATCGTCAACTTCTCTCGACGCCAGCCGGATAGTGACGCACTCCCTACTCAGTCGTTGTTACTGCGTCTCATGGTGACGAGAAAGTTTAATCCTGATCAGGTGGCAGATCTTCTCCACTTTTGCCGCTCGGCTGTTTTGGCCATCGAGGGCTTGCAGGAACCCCTCATCAGCGTTGAGGAGGACAAGGAAAATAGTGAGGGATGCAGCTTGCTATGTCATGCTTTGGTAGCAGTTCAGTCTTGGGACCAATACATCGCTGTACGAGAGCGGATCTTGCTGCGGCTGGAAGAAGTGGTGGAACAGATTCACCTATCACAACGAACGATCGGAGTGAGTTATGATACAAGCATTGAGCAGTTGGATCGCATCCCAGCGCTGATCCGCGATCTGGTGGAGCTTGATCCTTTGCTGAAGCTCCGATCGTGCCGCCTGATGACGATTGCAGCATTCAGCTATGAATATAATTTCCGATTTCATGCCCATCATACGAGTCTCAGCGCAATCAAGGATGCCATCAACCGCCTCAACAAAGACTTGTTGGCCTGTTTTGCAGCTGAAGGCATTGAAATTCCGTACCCTACCGCAGTGGAGATTCGGAAAGCGGCTTGAATTGATGCCTCATCTCCTTGGAAGGCCCTGGGCATGCTGGCATCAGCATCAACTCAGTGGCGCTCACCTATTCGCACCATTGACGAGTTTTTGGATGGCTGTCTACACAATCGCAATAATCTTCGTGCCCGCTTCCGGGCCCAAGGTCAACAAGTCGCTGAGGCGTGTAGGCATACCCTGAGATTGATGAAGATTAGCCGCCGTGCGGCATCGGGACGCAGATCGCCCCATCCATTGCTGCGCATGTTGAGATCTGAAGCCAAAGAGTGCGTGACTGCCCCACCCGAAGCCTGTCTGACGTTCAGCCCTCTTGCTGTTTGCTCGTGGTTCTCCATTGTGAACTCATTGATTCTGTACAGGCTGTACAGAACTCAGGACGGCTTTGCAAAGGCCCCTTCCCCTCTCGTCAGTTCTCCCCATTGAGGGCACCGGCAAGTCAGCGCCGATAGAAGGGCCGCTTCACCACCAGCGCCGGCTCAGCCTTGCTGCGGATCTCCACCGCCAGCTCGGTGCCGACTTGAGCCAGGTCGGCGGGAACCATGGCCAGGGCGATGCCCGCTTCCAGGCTCGGCGACCAGCCGCCACTGGTGACCGTGCCGAGCGGCGTGGTTCCCGCAGCGGCTCCGGCGGCCAGCACCGGGTAGCCATGGCGGGGGATAGCGCGGCCCTGCAGCTTCAGGCCCACCAGGCGGCGCTTCACGCCCTCGCTGGTCTGCCGCTCCAGCACGTCGCGACCAATGAAGGGCTTGGGGATCTCCAAGTGCACCAGCCAGCCCAGCCCCACGTCCAGGGGCGTGGTGGTCGCATCCATGTCGGCGCCGTAGAGGTGCATGGCCGCCTCCAGCCGCAGGGTGTCCCTGGCGCCGAGGCCGCACGAGGTGACACCACTGGCCAGCAGTTGATTCCAGAGGGACAGGCCCGACGCACGAGGCAACAGCAACTCAAAGCCGTCCTCGCCGGTGTAGCCGGTGCGGCCCACGAAAGCCGTTCCGATTCCGGGCACATCGAGGTTGCGGTGGCCGAAGCGGGGTAGGCCAGCAAGGCTGGTGCCTGCCAACGCTTCCAGCCGGCCTGCCGCCTCCGGGCCCTGCAGGGCCAGCAGCACCCCGTCGCGCTTGGAGTCGCTGACGCGGATGCCCTGGGGTTCCAGCTGGCTGCGCAACCAGGCCGTGTCGGCCTCGGCGCAGGCGGCGTTGATCACCAACAGCAGCTCATCCGTGTCGGCAGTCCTGCCCCTGTCGTAGACGATCAGGTCGTCGCGAATGCCGCCTTGCTCATTCAGCAGCACCGTGTAGCAGGCCTCACCGGGGCCAATGCGGAACAGATCGCTGGGCACCAGGCCCTGCATCGCATCCTTAGCCCCAGCGCCCCGCAGGCTGAGCACGCCCATGTGGGAGATGTCGAAGACGCCGCAGCTGGTGCGAACGGCGTGGTGCTCGGCCACCAGCCCGGAAAATTGCACGGCCATCTCCCAGCCGGCGAAGGGCACCATCCGGCCTCCAGCTGCCGTGGCGCCGTCAAATAGGGGGGTGCGCTGCAAGCCCATGGGGCGGATCCTATGCAGACAGTGCGGCAATCCAGAAGGAACTCGGAAGATTCGGTTTTCCGGCTACCCGGCGGCGGCAGTCGTACATACCTTGAGAGGCCTGAGTCCTGCCTGGATGGGTTCGCGCCCCTGCTGCCGCAGCTGCCGCCACTGCGCGCCTCCTACGGGGGCGGAGCTTGGCTGGTGCCAGCTGCGGCAGTTGCCGATCCATCCCGATCTGGCGGCGGAACTCTGGTGTCATCACTGGACTGCTCGGCCTCCCCGTCTGCCCGTGATGGCTGCCCCGGCCGCTGGAGTAGGCGGGCCAGCGCAGCCGAACCAGCAACTCAGCCTGGAGTCGGCACTGGTCGAAAGCTGAAGCAAATGTGAAGTTTGTCGAAAATGGCCTGCTTCTGTGCAGTCGTTCTGGGCGCTAGGCAGGGGCAAGGTTGTAAACAGGAGTCAACTGGTTTTGAAGGGGGGTGAAGGGCGTGGTGGCATCCCCAGCGATCAACACTCCGATCGAGTTGATGGCAGCTCAGGTGGATTGCGAGGTGCTCACCCTCCCCACCGGCGCCAAGGTGTTTTCCCGGGGTAACCGAGCTGATTCCATCTACGGGGTGCGGCGCGGCATCATCGAAGTGATCGGCGAAGCCGGCGAAAAGCTTTGCTACAGGCCCGGTGAGCTGTTCAGCTACCAAGACATCGGTTGGCGGGACGGCAACTACCGCAATGACGCCCTGGCCCGCACGCCGGTGGAAATTCTGCGGCTCGAGCGGCTGCGCTTCCTCAACTTGCTGCACAACCACCCGACCCTGGCGGTGCTGCTGATCAGCCAGCAGCATGAGCGCCTGCGGGAGCAGCGCACGAGCGGCACCTGCTGCTACTGAGCCTCCCGCGCCAGGCTCAGCGATCCAGCAGGAACAGCAGGCTGCGCACCACCTTGGCGGCCAGCACGCTGCTCACGCCGGTTGGATCAAGCATCGGCGCCAGCTCCACCACATCGGCTGCCACCAGATTGTGGTGGCGCAACTCCTCCACCAGGGCGGCGAAGTCGCTCCAGAGGAAGCCACCTGGCTCGGGGGTGCCCGTGCCTGCCATCACGGCGGGATCGAACCAGTCGAGATCCACGGTGAGATAGAGGGGCTTGCCGCGCAGAGGCTTCAGCGCTTCGGCCATGCGCTCGATCGCCACAAGGCGGCCCGTCTGGCGCAGTTCGGAGAATTCCTCGCGGGTGCCGCTGCGGATGGCGATCTGCAGCAGCTGTTGGCTGGGCAGCACCTCCAGGCAACGGCGCATGGCGCAAGCGTGGCTGTGGTGGGCGCCGAGCCACTCATGGCGCAGATCGGCGTGGGCATCGAGCTGCACCAGCACCAGCTCAGGGTGCTGCTCCGCCACCGCAGCCACCGCTCCAGAGCTGATGGAGTGCTCGCCGCCGAGCATCAAGGGTTTGAGCCCGAGGGCCAGCACCGCTTCGGTGGCCTGTTTCACCGCGACCACCACCGGCTCGGGTGCACCGAAGGGGATGTCCACGGCGCCGAGGTCGGCGATGGCGAGCTCTTCCAGGTCGCGATCGAGATGGGGGCAGTAGCTCTCCAGACCCGGACTCACCTCACGGATGGCGGAGGGACCGAAGCGGGTGCCGGGGCGGAAGGAGGTGGTGCCGTCGTAGGGCACGCCGAACAGGCCCACGCGGCAGCCAGTCGGATCGCGCTGGCTGCCCATGTAGATGGCGCCGTCGGTGTCAAACATGTGGTTCATGCGTTCAGGTCGCGCTCGATGGCGGCGGGGATGGCGTCGAAGGCGCCGCGCTGCCAGCGGGGGCTCCAGATCTCACAGCCCTCGACCACGGCGGCGGCGCGGGCTGGATCGGGCTGCAGGTAGCGGGGAGCGTCTGTTGCAGCGAAGGTCCAGCTCCACCAGCCGCTCGGATACATCGGCACCCAGCCATACATCGGATCGGCGTGGCGGAACACCTCGCGGATCACCTTCACCGTGTCGATGTGCACCTGGCGGAAAGCCTCGGGCGATTCACTCTGGGTGGCGAATACCCCGCCGGGTTTGAGGATGCGCCGGCACTGCTCAAAGAAGGCACGGTTAAACAGGCCTTCGGCGGGCCCGGCCGGGTCGGAGCCGTCCACGATCACCACGTCGTAGCTGGCGTCAGCTGCATTCGCAGCCCAGGCGATGCCATCGCCCACGGTGAGGTGGAAGCGGGGATCGCTCCAGCAGCCAGCCCCGATCGAAGGTAGGTGCTGCTGGCTCCACTGCACCACCAGGCCGTCGATCTCCACCATGTCCAGGTGCTGCACGCCGGCGTGGCGCAGGCACTCGCGGGCGGTGCCACCATCGCCGCCACCGATCACCAGCACTCGCTCCACTGACACGGCGCTGCATAGAGCCGGATGCACGATCGATTCGTGGTAATGCCGCTCCTGCCGTTCGGCAGTCATCCAGCAGCCATCGAGCAGTAGACCCTTGCCGTAGCGCTCGCTCTCGATAATCGTGACCCGCTGGAAGGGCGACTGCTCCTCCGCGATCACTCGGCCGGCCAGGCCGTAACGCACGCCATCGAAAATCTCGTCAATCCAGCCTGGGCTGTAGAGGGGCCAGCCGGGGTTGGGGGCGGGAGCATCACTCACAGGACGGGCGGGATCGCGGCTTCCAGCTAAGCCTCCCACCCGCCGGTTAGGGCGGCGTTAGGAGAGGCCACGCTGTACGAGGGCCACCCCCTCGTTGCTCCAGCGTTGCTCCAGCCAGTGGCGGCATTGCTGGCGGCGTCAGCGTTGGAAGGCGATGGTGGCTCGCATCGGGAGATAGCTCACTCCCATGATGTGGCCATCGGCAAACCACGCTCTTCCATCAGCAGTGCCATGGATTCGCCCTGGTGCTGCCCCCTACTTGCCGATGCAGAAGCGGGCAAACACCCGATCCAGCACCGCCTCACTGACCTCCTCGCCGGTGATCTCCCCCAGGGCCCGCACGGCGCTCCTTAGGTCGATCGTCCAGAAGTCCCAGGGCAGCTGCTGCGCGGCGGCCTCGAGGGAAGCCTCCAAGCTCAACGCCGCCGCCCCTGCCAGATCCCGCTGGCGGGCGTTGAGGGCCACCTGCACGCCCTCCAAGGAACCGGCGCCGCAGCGGCGCAACAACTCCACCACCAACGACTCCCGCCCCTCTCCACGCAAGGCGCTGAAACTCACATCCGCCGGCGCCCGGGCCGCCTCCCCCGGCGGCACCAGGCCCACCGGCAGGCCCGCAAGATCGGCCTTGTTGCCCGCCACCAGCAGCACGGCTCCCGCGGGGACCAGCTCCAGCAGGGCCTGATCCTCCGGACTCCAGCCAGCGTCGAGATCAAACAACAGCAGCACCGCATCGGCAGCGACCAGGGCGGCCCGGGAGCGGGCGATGCCCAACTGCTCCACCCGATTACTGGTGTCGCGGATGCCGGCGGTGTCGAGCAGGGTGAGCGGCACGCCATCAAGCACCAGCTCGCTCTCCAGCAGGTCGCGGGTGGTGCCGGGCAGGTCGGTCACGATCGCCCGCTCGCGGCGGCTGAGCAGGTTGAGCAGGCTCGATTTGCCCACGTTGGGGCGACCCACAATCGCCACCCGCAACCCCTGACGCAGCAGCTCCCCCTGGCGCGCCTCAGCCACCAGCTGCAGCAGCTCGCACCGCACCGCCTCCAACTCCGCCACCACCGCGGCGCGATCGAGGGGCGGCAGATCCTCCTCGAAATCCACCCGCGCCTCCAGCTCCGCCAACTGGTCGAGCAGCCGCGAGCGCAGGGCGCCGATGCGCTGCTGCAAACCGCCGTCGATGCCGGCCATGGCCAACTGGGCCGCGCGGCGCGAGCGGGCGGTGATCATCTCGCTGATCGCCTCGGCCCGGGTGAGATCAAGCCGGCCGTTGAGGAAAGCCCGCTGGCTGAACTCCCCCGGCAGGGCCCGCCGCGCCCCAGCCGCCAGCACCAGCTCCAGCACCCGCTGCACCGCAACCAAGCCGCCGTGGCAATGCAGCTCCACCACGGTTTCCCGGGTGAAGCTGCGGGGGGCCCGCATCAGCAGCAGCAGGGCTTCGTCGAGCCGCTCTCCACTAGCAGGATCCACCACATGGCCGTAAAGCACCCGGTGGCTCTCCCAGCTCTGCTGACCGGGGGCCACAAACAATTGATGGCCGATCGGTTCAGCCTCGGGGCCAGAAATCCGCACGATCGCCACACTTCCCTCACCCGGAGCCACCGCCGTGGCGATGGCCGCGATGGTGTCGAAGCCGTGATCGCGGGAATGGTCGTGGTACGTGCCGATAGAAGAAACCATCACCCCATTTCAGCGGTTAGCTGGCCAGCCAGGGATTGGGCCTGCAGGTGTTGAAGGCCCTGGTGCACCAGGTCGAGGCAGGTGCCAATCAGTTGATTCATCTCCGCGGCGGTCATGGATGTGCTCGCGAAGGGCGCTGGAGAACAAGTCCCAGAAGCAAATCCATACTTAAGCCACAATCACACAACGCTGGACGCAAACAAGTCAAAACAAGGCACAACATATGGATTCATAAATTCGAGGCTCACAAGAAAGCCAAGGCCTAAGGTGGGTGCCTTTTACTGGACAGCTCTGGCCCCTGAAATCGTTAACTCCGGGCGGGAGGAACAGGGTTCGGTGTCAGTGTAGACCTCATGGGGAGTTTTGCCTCCCAGGGAGCTGTGTGGCCTTACATGGCAGTACCTCCACGGGAATCGGGCCAGGCTGATTTCGGCATCCCAGCCATCGCCGTAGGCATGCAGGTACACGTCCTCGTACTTGACCGTTCGCCACAACCTCTCCACCAGGATGTTGTCATAGCAGCGCTTCCTTCCTGACCGGCTGATCTTGATCTCCTCAGCATGCAGCCTGGCCACGAAGTCACCAGAGGTGAATTGACAGCCCTGGTCGGAGTGGAAGATCTCTGGCTTGCGGCCACCTTCCAAGGCCATCTCCAGGACATCGAGACAGAACTCCGTGTCAAGGCTGTTGGAGAGCTTCCAGCTGAGCACGCTCCTGGAATGGAGATCCATGATCGCCACCAGGTAGAGGACGCCTTTCCTTCTGCAGCGGGATGTAGATGATGTCGGTGGCCCAGGCTTGATCCACCGCCGTGATCTCCCTGAGATCCACCAGGCAGGGGAACCGCTCGGATGGATGGCCTGGAACCGTGGTGCGGGGTTTCTGGTAGATCGCCCGCAAGCCCATGCGGCGCAAGACGTTTCGGATTCGGTCACGGCTGATCGGGACTCCTTCTCGGGCCAGGCAAGCGACCATCCGCCGGCTGCCGCTGCAGGGATCCTCCAGGTAGAGAGCGTCGATCGCGCCAGGCCCAGCAGCATGCACTGCCGGCTGACACTGAGCTCAGGGTGGTCGTGATCGACCAGCTTGCGGAGTTCATGGGCATCAAAGCAGCTGAGATTTTTTGAGCCACTCCAATTCCATCTGGAGCTTGCCGATCTGCTGGAAAAGCTCAGCCTCCTTGGCCTGAACCTCTTCCTTGTCCTTGCTCTTGTTGCCGCGGGTGAACAGCTCGCTGGCACCATCCAGCAGCTGCCGCTTCCATTGGCTCACCTGGATGGCGTGATCAGCGGCGATCTCCTGGATCGTCTTGCGACCACTGATCGCCTCCATGGCGACCCTGGCCTTGAATTCGGGGCTATGGGTGCGGCGCTTGCTCATTGGTGGGAGCCCCGGTCAGGGGCGGCACCCCGCCTAAAAGGTTAACGATGGGACCTGTCCAGAAAAACCAGTCCACCTCAGCCCCTATCGAGCCCTATCGACAAAAGCAGCCATCTCAAAACACCTAAACTATTGCGGAAATAAAGCATCGAAATGCCAACCCACCTCAAAATAGCCATCATTGGTGCAGGACCTGCCGGGCTCACCTGTGCATTGGCCCTGGCAAGACGGGGGATTGACATCACGATCTTTGAAAGGGGCGGCAATCATCTAGAGACGGCCACCTACAACCCCAATCGCAGCTACACAATAGATATCACAGGTCACGGGAAAAAAGCAGCAGACCATGTGGGGGCAAGCAAACGCTTTGACCAGGAGCTGATTCGATTTCGTGGTCTGAAATATACACTCTGCGCATGGACAAATAGTGCGCCCATCAGGACGATGACCGAGGACTATCCAGGACAAGGCTGGACTGGAAGCCGGGGAGACATTTGCAGGGTTCTTCAAGCAGAGCTAAGCCAAGTTGGCTCGGCGAATACACGCCTATTCTTTTCCACAGAAGCGCATCTCATTGACGCAAGAAAAGGCATCCTTCTTCTGGAGTCGACAGACAACAAGAGCTCCTACGAAGAAACATTCGACATGATCGTTGGCTGCGATGGCGGCGGCAGTGCAACCCGTACCACATTGCAAAAACTTGATCCATCGTTTTCTGTGGTATCGATCGATCTGGGCAATCACTCAATCATGCTGCATCTTGACCAACATCTTGACGAGTTAAATCCCGAGTATTTGTACGTGCATGCAGTTCGCCCTGTGGCGGCAGTAACCGGCGCCATTAATGGCCCAAACGGGCCAAAGGATCCTCGATGGTTTTGCCAGCTTGGGTTTTCAGGATCTCGTGGTTTTTCCTCTGCAGATGAGGCCAAAAAGTTTCTTCAACAAACCCAGCCTTTGCTTCTTCGTTATGCCTCACCAGAACGCATCACAGAGTTTAGTCAGCGGGACTGCATTGCCACAGGCAAATCCAAGCGCTGTTCTTCCCTAGTCAGCGGCCGGGTGGTGCTACTCGGCGATGCGGGTGCGCCGGTGCCCCCCATCGGCCAGGGAGTGAATGCCGCAATGGAAAGCGCCATGGTGCTAGACCAATGTCTAGCGCTTGCCCAAGCTCAGAGCTCTGAGCCTGGCACCATTGTGGCCCAGGCTCAAGACTACTTTCTGGCGCAATGGATGCCAGAAACAGACGCCCTGCGAGAGATCGCCCTCACCGTGGACCTCTCGAAAAACTACACCTCGAAGCGCCTTTTGCTAGCTGCTGCCCTGGGCTATTCGGGGGTGGCAAATGCCAAGAAGGAGGAGCTGAGCTACCAACAAGCTTGGATGAAATTTCGCACTTGGGAACAAAGATTGCGCTTTTCCCCTCTGCGTTGGCTGATCCCCGGCTAAATACAAGGGCAACAGACTTGCCCTATAAACCCACTTGCCTATCGCTTGGCTTGGTCCCTCGGCACATCCACCAAAACCATGCTTGGGCTGCCCCAGCCCTTGGCTGGAAGCAGGCCAGGTGCATTGGGCCCTGGCGCTACCGAGGCTCCAGCAGCAAACGCCCCATTCACCCAGGCCAAAATCAATGGTGAGAGAACAGCCACCGACGTCTCACCTTTTGGAGCACGCAAATTGAAATGATCACCGCCTTTCGCTAGCACGAGATGGTGACCATCAGCCGGAGCCATACCAAAGGGACCTATCGCTTCGGGATCCGGAGGAACAACAAAATCACGAGTTCCGGAGATCAGAAGAATGCGCGCATGGAGGCCACCTTGACCAATACGAGGATCAGCTATCAAGCCAATCGGTGGGCTCACCACAACAATGGCCTTGACCCTGGAATCAGATATATTAAAATCGGCAATTGAATTGACAAAGGAGCATTGCAAAACCCAGCTAATACTCTCATCGGGATCATTGCGATTGGGGCAGCGCAGTCGAAGTAAGTCACCGTTGGCGCGCATACCAGCCAACTGGCCTGCAGTGACGCCACCCCATGAATGGCCTATCGCTACAACATTTTTAGTATCAACACCCTGGAATCCAGCAAGACGTCCATCCTCCACTGCATCGAGAATCGATTTCACATCCTGAGGCCTGAGTCGTAATTCAGCAGGAGAAGGCGGTGGTGCCGATCCATCCAACATTGCGGCTTGCTGGCCTTTATCACTCCCCTGATGAACCGGAAGAATCACGGTGTAGCCATGGGAGGCCAAGTGTTCAGCCCAACCCCAAAAACTATTGGGCGAATCCCATAATCCATGGGAGATCACCACAAGCTTGCCGTTGGGGTTCCGCGTGGGCGCAATCACTTCCATCTCAACGGGCGCCTGCCGGTGGGTCACAACCAACTGAGGCCGGCGCGAGGCAATCGGCACCGGTCCTGGCTTCTGAAGCTGGGGGTCAGTGGTTGCCGGAGGAAGGCTGGCAACCAATTGGTTGGCCACCCGCATCAATCCCACATTTCGCTGCATGTTGGCAAGCATCTTGTCCAAATCAAAGCTGGCGCTCTGGCCTGGCAACTGCTGCAGGATCGATGACAAGGTGACGGGGCCTGCCTCGGCGGCCCGTTTAATTGCTGCTTTGAATTCTTGCTGTGATTGCTGTTGGGAAGTAAGCCCTTGAAGCTGGCCGAGCGCCGCCAAGCCTGCGATCACCTGATCAACGATGGCGGTACCGCCACCTCCTTGAAATGTTGCCTTGCTCAGGGGGAGGGGCGTGAGAAATCCCTTGGCCAACAGTTGACCAATCTTGCCATTAGTAGCACGGTCAAGCTCTGCCAAATCACTGGAGCCATTAAGCAAGGCTTTCGAATTGGCAAGCTCCGAAACCTTGACGGTATAGGTACCCAAATCAAAAGGAAACTTGACCTGCACCACTTCAATCGCCCGTGCCGGCAAGGACATGGCCGTTAAAGAAAGCGCCCCAAGACAACTCAAATAAGTCAAGAGGCCACGAAACCGGGGTCTCCAATTCATTCCGTAGTCCCAATTCATTCGGCAATAGATACTGCGGAGCCAATGGACTGTACCGGCAATTTCCCCACAACCAGGCTGATCATTCCTGCCAATGAATCGTTGGCAAGTACTGGCCACAACTTGAGACTTGCATGAACGATCCGCCATCTTGGGCCTTAGATTCATGGGGGTCCAGTCCAACCAGGTGTTGAAGGGAGTTGCCAGGGGGCAAAGCTGATCGTTGATCCGCACTCCATGACAATGGGAAGCTACCTCGAGGTGGCTCCGGCAAGCGAAATCCATGGCTTTGGAGACTTTATGCATGCCAACTACATCGCCGTTAGGAGTGAACATTAACACCTCCTCATCGAAAAGGTCGTCCTTGATCTACGCCAGGTAGTCGCTGCTGTCCTGGCTCCCGTCATCTTTCTGCCAATCAACCAGCTAGCGCAGCCGGTTGAAGCGCTCGGTATCCCGCACAGCCGGTGGCCACGGCGGCGATGGTGTCAGCAAATCGAGCGCCCAACTCAGGGATTGGCCAGGCCGGGAAATACCATCAAATCGATATGGCCGCCAACGGGATGGCGCCATTCGCGGAATTCCTCGGCCAAGGCGTGCTGTTCGCGGGGCAGGGCTTGGGCCTGCAGGTCCTGGAGCCGATGGTGCACCAGGTCCAAGGTGTCGTCTATCAGTTGGGCCGCCTGCTCGGAGGTCATGGTGGGGAATACGAGGAATGGGCAGGTTGTAGCCGGGCCTTTAAAGGGCCGCTGTAGCGGACATCACGACCGCGCCAGCCGCGCCTATGAGGGCAAACGCCCCAACAGTGAGAGAATCAGCTTCTATTCAGGGGCACTCGTGACGAACGGCAAGGGATCTGCGCGCTCAGCACTATCAACCCTGCTGCTTGGCTTCGGCGCCGTCGGCGGGTTGGCCCTGCTGGTGTGGCTGACGCTGGTGATGCTCGACCTCAAGCACCTCAACACCTCGGGGTTCACCCTGCCCTAGCCAATCCCAGTGCGGGCGATGTCGAGCACATCCGCCATGGAGCGGATCTGATTGATGGTGCTGGCTAGCTGGCTGGCACTCTCAAGCTCCACCCGCAGATCGATGCGGGCCGGCTTGCCGGGATTGGTGCGCACCCTCGCATCGCAGACGTTGATGCGGTGATCGGAGAGGCGAGTGAGGATGTCTTTAAGCACCCCAACGCGATCGAGCACCTCGATGC
>JBIPLV010000335.1:0-5139 GCA_044369475.1 Cyanobium sp.
TGGTGACCGCAGAGATCAGGGCGGTGACGGAGGTAGGGAAGACGTGGCCATCGGCCAGGCGGTAGACGTGCGCCTCGTCGCGGGTGATGGGGAGGGGGGTGAGCCAGGTCATTGGAGCAATGCCTCCACCAGTGAAGTGATCTGCTGTTGTGTCAGGTGCTGACGCAGCTTTTTGGCTACGGCAGAAACGTCTTCGACAAGACGCACGGTTGGCACGGGCTTGATGATGCCGGCCTCGATAGCGGCGGCGCGGGCGGAGCGATGCGACTTGCCTGGTCCGATCTGATCCAGCAGCTCGGGCTGATCGCGGGCGATGCGGCGTAGGAGGTAGGACTGGGAGTTGCCGCCGGGAGGGTTTGACAATGTAAAACCCTCGCTGTGCTGGTTCGTGCCGTTCTCCGCCAGAGGCTGGGCCTTGGCAATTTCAATAGCTGCATTCAGTTTTGACTGAGGGACAGGATCAGGTCGGTCTTGCTGTGTCAGCCAGTCCACTGCAATCCGCACCCATTCCGGGCGAATCAGCAGCTCCTGTTGAAGCATGTCGTCCGCCGACTCGTAACCCAGTTCTTCGTGGAACTCCTCAGCTTCCGCCAAGTACTGCACGATGCAGCGGCAGTCGTACTCAAATTGAGTTTCGATGTACATCCGCCGTTCACGCAGCAGAGCAGGCCATTGCTCGCGGGGAGTATCCGACAGCTTGTCTTCATGGCAGACGCCGCCGGTATTGATGCTCACTGCAGCCATCCTGGGATGCCTCCTTCAATCAATTCAGTTTCCAGACGTTTGAGCCAGTCATAGTGTTGCCGCAGCAGCTGTACGTCACGGTCAACACCGCCAAGGACACGCTTTTTGCGAGTGTTGATCCGTTTGCGTAAGTCACCCAAGAGGCTGCGATCCATCCGAGCCCCTGGTGCAGTTAAGAGACGAGCAGCACGCCGAGCCACCACGCTTAGCGCCTGCTCAACAGCATCACGCCATTGCTCAACAGAAGCACGGTCATTAAATCGTTCGGCCTCTTCGCGTTTCATACGCTTGTACAGCTCCAACGCCTTGTCTTGAAGGCGTGGGTCATCCAAGACAATGCCCGTGACTTCGCTGATGGCAACAGCCATGCGCTCTACCTCTCCAGTGTTGATCTCAATGCACTCGCAATCGACAATCTGAATAGATGGCTCGTCAGGCAATTCAGGGATGTCATCGTCTTGCGGTTCTGGCTCTGGTTGGTCTTGATCGTCTTCCGGGACTTCGCCGGGGTAGGCATCAAAAGCAAGTTCAATGCGTGATCCAAGGTAATCCCGTGCGTAGTCACTACCGGTCTCAACATTGACGTAAGCCATCACGTCAGGGAGATAACGGGCGCCCCTTCCGTTCTCTTGATCGTTGCTGTTGTTCTTGTTGGCAGGGTTAAGATGAATGACCTCGGAGACGTAAAGGGTATCCAATCCTTCGCCAGCCATCCCGACATGCACCAGTACGTCCAGCTTTATGTCTTCTTGGCGGCGCTTGCCATCTCGCTTAGGCGGACAAAAGCGGTTGATGATTGACCGGTTTTCAGACTCTGAGCGGCCATTGGTCCCGGTGCCAACCCAGTCCACTCGCAGTTCAGGAAACATTCCTTGGACTTGCTCGCAGACCATTTGGGCATGGCTGCAGCAGAATGCACCAATTAGTGCCTGTAGCTTGTAACCAGTGGCGATGCGCTCGCGCTGCATCCGAGTGATGGGCGTGTCGACCAAAGGACTGATGTACTTAGGCGACCACCGCATCTGCTTAAACACACGCTCAAGGGCTTCGGGGCTTTCGGAACCAGCCTCCTGAATGAGTGCCTCAGTGGTGTAAGAAACCACATCACCGTTGTCAATGGCATCAATCCGATAGGTGTAGCCGTGGCACCGCATAGGTTTGACGGCTTTTTCCCGTACTGCCCTTTGGTACGGCACAACAACCTCAGGCTTGCCAAAAGCGCTGTCGTCGGTTGGCCGGTACGGCGTGGCCGAGAGAGCTAGGAGAAACTCGCAGCTTGGTTTCTCTTCAAGGGCAAGCACTGATCTGCCCCAGGTTTTGTCCAGACCGTAGTGGTGGTATTCGTCTACACAGATCATCCATCGCCCTGACATCAGCAGTTCGCGGATTGTTGATCCCGTCGCTGCGGTGGTCAAGCATTGAATCGTGGTGGCAAAAACCTGATGGCTGCCGCTGCGGTGCTGCTTGATAGTCTGCGCAGCTCCGGCGTAGGCAATGTCACAGACATAGTGGGCACCAGTTACGCAGGCCGAATCCAGATCACTGGGGCCGTCTTGAACAAACTGATCAAGCTGTGCCTTGGTCGGCACCAAGTACAGCAGGCGATCAACAATGCCCTTCTGCTTCAAACGGCAATAGACCGCAGCAGCGGTGAAGGTTTTGCCATAGCCGGTAGGCAGCTGAGCGCAAAGGCGTCGACGCTTTGGCTCTAGGGCGCATTGGATGACTTCGCGCTGGCCTCGGCGCGGGTCTTGCTTGAATGACAGCTCGGACATAGGGCCTGGAGGTTCTGCAAGGTCGTTAGACCTCCCTCCGAGAACGGCACCAAGTGGTCGCACTCAAACCTGGCCGGCAACTCGCATCCGCAGATGGCGCACCGGTAGTCCTGAAGGATCGCTAGCAGGTCCCGCTGAGTGCGGGTTGCGAGTCGTCGCATGTGCACAATGGCGCCGCCTCGATGGGCGGTTGCAGCAGGCTAGCGCTAAGCAGTCGGGATCACAAGCGACTGCCAGATCGCAACCGGGCGGCGGTTGGCGCATGGGCGGCTGGTTGGGGTCACGCGGTCCGTCTTGACGATCAGGCCGTCCACAGCCGCAGCACGCATCACGGCACCCATGGCGCGATGCTCGCGGGTGGTGAAGCCCAAGTCATCCAGCTCGGCCCAGACCTGATCGGCCGTGAACTCCGCTTGCGTTTCAGCCAGGTGCTGCACGATTGCCGTGGCAGCCGCTTTCCAGTCGCTGTTGGCAGCATCCCAAGCGCGGGACATGCCATCAGCCTTGTTGGCCTCACCGTCAAGCACCAGGGCGAGTTGCGTCACCATGGCGCCTCCGTGAGCGGCTGCTCCAAGGTCAACGGCAGCTCTGGGGCTTCAGCTGGTGTCGGCCCGGTAGCTGGGATGAAATCACGCGGGTCACTGATGGCAACCGCCTCTTCAGGCTCGGGGTCGCGCAGCAGGTTGCGGTAGGTCGAAGGGTTGCAGTGAGCAACGGTCGGGTAGTCGAAGTGCTCCAGCTGGCAGCGACCGGAATCCACCAGGCGCTGCAGCAGCTTGCGGGCAGCCAGTGCCGAGCTGACAGGTTTCAGTGCCATGCGTGCATCCGCTCCCGCTTGTGCTCTTCCTCGGCCAAGGGGTGCAGGACAAAGCGTCCTGGCGTGACGCCTTCCACCGGCGGCGTGTAGGTGCAGTAGCGGCCGAACTCGTCGTAGCGACCGAGCGGGTAGGGATAGGCGCTGCGCAGCCGCGAGGCATCCAGCTGGTTCAGGGCAGCGTCAATGGACTGGGCCGCGATGGCCTTGTAGTCCGGCGGCGTGCCTTCGCGGGCGGCAATGGACACGGTGGCAAACACGAAATGGTTGGCCGCCTGAGGTTCGTAGAGCTTCATGTCAGAGCATCCACGAGGGCTTGGAGGACTGCGCAGGCTCGTGCCGCTCCAGTAGGGCTAGGTAGCACTCGTCTCTTAGCCAGCGAAACGCATCAGGCATGGCCACAGTGAACGCACGCTCGGTGCGCAGTTCGCGCTCCTGCACGTCCAGCTGCGCCTGCACGGCCCGCTGCAGGTCTTCAGCGGGACAGTGGGCGGTGGCCTCGATCCAAGCGGCTAGGGCCAAGGGCTTGGACTGCTTCGCCGCCTTCACCGGAAGCGACTGATAGACCCGCCAGAAGGCTTCAAACTCAAGGGTGTAGTCAGGGCGCTTTTTACCCTCATTTCTACCCTTGGTTTTATTCTTTTTTTTTGGTTCAAGGGTTTCCCCAAACCCGGAATCCAACAGCCCCTGCTGAGCAGGCGATCCTTGCTTGACCTGCTCCGTTGGCAGGTCTTGCATGGATGGTCCTACTAGAGGACTGGTTCCCGCACCGACACGGTAGGCGCGTACTGTACTCCCCTCTGTCAACTGCTCTGAGAGCAACAGGCAGATAAAGCCCTTCCTGTCTAGGTAGTTGGGCTTTGCGGCGTCGATTCTGTCCAGCAGGTCCGCTGGAATCGTGAAATTGAGCTGTGGCACGGCAGGTAGCTGAAAGGGTGATGCGAGGTAGCCGAGAGGTAGCCATCGGCTACGCCAGACACTAGCGGCAGCTAGCCGCAGATCAACCCCACTAGCGCGGCACTGGTTGCGTCCCATGAATCCCGCCCTGCTAGCCAGGTGGCTGGCATGAAAAAGCCCCGGTCGGGGCCGGGGCATCAGGCAGCCTTGTTCGGCCACCGTTTTGGGATTGGCGGGGCGCCTTCCATGGCGTCAAGAGCCACCTCCAGCAGGTGGGCGGCCAGGTTGCTGGTGCTGCGGCCTTGCTCATCGCTGAGCCGCTGCAGGCGATCAAGGACGGAATTGGAAACGGTGATGCTCACCCGCTTGGGCGTGCGCATCATCGGCGCGGTGTTCGGAGTCATGAGGTCGAGGGGGCCAGCCGACGGCTAGCCAACGCTTAAAAACTACGCTCCGCTAGCGGCTATTTCCCGACTGCCGCGCATCTGCATCATGCGCCCACCTGCCGCTTGGCTCGCTCCAGTGCCTCCAGCGCCTCGTGCAGGTGCAACGCAAAAGCGTGCAGGTCAGGCTCCAGCTCCGGCGGCAGGGCATAGAACTCTCGCGCAGTGCGCAGGCAGTCCAGGGCAGCGGCAGCACCAGCGCCAAGGGCCTCGTAAGCAGGGCCGCTGGAGCCGAGCAGTTCAGCGAGGGTTGCGCGGCTGATCTGCTGCGCTGTAATCGGCAGGGTCGCAGTGTTCATGCGGGATCTCGGGGAGTGGCTGGACACCAACCCCATTCAAATAGGGCAGGTTACCTACTACCGTAGCCTATGGCCCAAGAGAACGCCCGAAATGAAAAGCCCTCGCGCGGGGGGGGGGGGGGTGTGTTGCGCGTTGCCCTGTATGCCCGCGTGTCCACCGGTAGCGA
>JBIPLV010000041.1:0-17171 GCA_044369475.1 Cyanobium sp.
AGTAAGGTCACGGGAAGAACACCCGTTGATAGGCTCTATGTGGAAGCGCAGTAATGCGTGAAGCAGAGGAGTACTAATAGACCGAGGGCTTGACCAAAACTCGAGCTCTAAAAGCTTTTTTCCAGACGAAAGATCGTCGGTTCTTTTTTTGAAGTGCTGAGGAGCTTTCTAGGCTATGCAGTTCTCAGGGTTCAACCTGGGAATGAAGAGCGAGATTGCCGAAAGGTAATTTCTATCCTGGTGTCCATGGCGCAGTGGAACCACTCCGATCCATCTCGAACTCGGTTGTGAAACGCTGCAGCGGCGACGATATTTGGGGGGCAGCCCCCTGAGAAAATAGCTCGATGCCAGGTAAAAACTTCATTCCATCTTCTGGATGATCAGCTTTGGCTGCCTTCTGGGTTGCCTGACATGAGCTGATCATTTTGAAAGCAAAAGGCCACCCTCAGGGGTGGCTTTTTTGTTGGGCGTGTCCTGCCCCGCATTGCTCGCTTGCTTAGGAGCGGTGGGCATGCACCTGCTTCCAGTTGCCGTTGATGCGTTGCCACACGCGGGTTTCACAGCAGCTGGCGGTGATGGGTTCACCGTTGCTGAGCTTCTGGGTGAGGCGGGTGTAGCTCAAGATGGCTGCATCGGGGCCGATCCAACGGATGTGGGGTCTGGCCATGCTCACCTGCACCGGTGCTGAGCTCGTCTGGGGATCGCCGGGAAGCTCGAAGTAAAACTGGTGGAAGAGCAGGCCTTCGGCAAGCACGCCGTTGGTTTCTGCTTCGAAGCAGGTGAGATCAGTGCTGCACAGGCTTGCATAGGTGTCCCAGTCGCCGCACGCCACGCTTTCGAGCAATGTCTGGTTCAGGCTCAGAAGGGCTTGATCGTGGCTCTCGTTTACGGCACTCACGGGGTCAGCTCCAGGTTGTCGAAGCTCACGATCCTCTCAAATGGCCCTGGGTCGTGTCCTGGGTTGCCCTCGCGATCACTAAACACCACTTGCATGCCAGCGGCGGCGGCAGCCTGGCATTCCGATAGGGCATCGCTGACAAACAGCACCTGTTTAGGAACCACGCTCAGCTGATCTGCGATGGTTGCGTAGCTCTTGGGTGTCTGTTTCGTTCCGATCCGGGTGTCGAACCAGTGGCTGAATAGCGGCCGCAAATCGCCAGCGTTGCTGTGGCCGTAGATCAAGCGCTGGGCGGCGACCGACCCGGAGGAGTACACCGCCAGCACCAGTCCGGCCCCATGCCAGCTCCTTAGTGCGCCGGGCACATCGGCGAATAGGGGCCCTTTTAGGGCACCGCTTTGGTAGCCCTGCTCCCACACCAAGCCCTGCAGATCCTTCAGGGGGGTGAGTTTTCGATTGCGGGTGATCAACCACTGCAGGTAGGGCAGAGGGTCGATCCCGCCCTGTTGGCGCAGCGCTTGGGCCTCCGGGTCTGTGTCCTGCTGCCAGGCGGCTTCGACTTCGCCTAGGAGGGTTTTCACCGTGGGGTCGTTGCGATGGCTGTCCAGAAACGCCTCGAGTTGTTCAGCCGCATAGGGAAACAGGGTGCTCGAGACAAAGCTCACAGGGCAGGTTGTGCCTTCGATGTCGAGCAGCACGTGTGTGACCCCCTGCCGTCTCACCTGATTGGGCTTCGCTTCCCTCTGCTGCCGCGGCAGGTTTAAGGCCTGGAGCAGCAGCTGACGCCAATGCTGCTCCAGCAGAAATTCCAGGATCTCCAGATGGCGATGGGCCGTTGCCAGATCACGCCCCCAGGCATAGAGGCCATGGCCCGCGATGAGCAGCCCGTGGGGCGCCTGGTGCAGGTGGGGTTCGGCCACGGTCCTCAGGCGCCGCAGATCCTGGTCGTTGGCCAACACCGGAATGGCTACCGAGCTTGCGTGGCTGGTGATGCCCTCCAGGCCCTTGAGCATTTCCAGGTCGTGCAGGCTCAGATGGGCGACTCCGCCATCGCCGTTGGGGACGTAGTGCTGGGAAAGCAGTGTGCCGGCCTGGGAGTGCGTGTGTAGTACGGCACCTGCTCCGCAGGTTTCTACCAGGGCTAGATGCAGCTGGGTTTCGGCGCTGGCCTTCCCCTCCCCCCGCAGCACGGCGCCGCCGGCATCCACGACGATCAACGCTTCCGGCGCCACGGAGCCCTTATCGACGCCGCTCGGTGCCATCAGCAGCCGTAGGGGCTCGCGTTGCAGTACAGCGCTGAAGTTGCCGCCCGTGCCGTCGCACCAGCCACGGCGGTGAATCGTGGCCATGGTGGCCCTAAGTTGCTGCGCCAGGGCGGCGGTGCTGCCGGCTACGGGGTTCACGCTCAACTGCAAGGTGCTCAATGCTGGCAGCTGGGGCACCAGTGGCTACTGCGGCCGCCGAGCTTGTCGCGGCGAATGGGGGTGTGGCAGCGGCGGCAGGGTTCGCCGCCTCTCCGATACACCCAAGCCACGCCGCCGTAATTGCCGTTGCTGCCGGTGAGGTCGCGGAAATCGCTGAAGGTGGTACCGCCCGCACCGATGCTTGTTTTCAGCACCTCCACCAGGGCTTGGTGCAGGCCGTTCAGGCGGGACAGCGACACGCGTCCACTGGGTGTGCTGGGCTGGATGCCAGCGGCGAACAGCGACTCATCAGCGTAGATATTGCCGACTCCTGCCACCAGTGACTGGTCCAGTAGCGCGTTTTTGATCGGCCGGCTGGACCCCTTCAGGCGCTCACGCAGGTAGGCGCCGCTGAAGGCCTCGCTGAACGGTTCCGGCCCCAGTTTTTGAAGGCCAGTGATCACGCTCTCGACGGGCTCTCCTGGCGGCACCCACCACATCTGGCCGAAGCTGCGGGTGTCGACGAACCGCAACTCCTGGCCTTCGTCATTGAACAGCTGCACCCGCGTGTGGGCGCAGGCAGGGCGCGGGGTGTCGAGCCAAAGAAACTGGCCGGTCATGCGCAGGTGCACGCCCCAGGTGCCGGCGTCATCGCCGTTCCGGCTGAGCTGCCCTATCAGGTATTTGCCGCGCCGCTGCCAGGCTCCGATTTCAGTGCCGCTCAGGGCAGCGGCGAAGGCGACTGGCGATGCTGGGCTGGCGATCGCCCGCGCCCGCAGCACCTCCACCCGTTTGGTGGTGAAGCCTCGGGCCTGCCGCTCCAGGCCGCGCCTGACGGTTTCGACTTCGGGGAGTTCAGGCATGGGCGCAGGCAGGGCGGGCAGAGCTGGACGACTCCTGCCAGCCATTCAAAAGCCCGCACCACCAACGGTGGCACGGGCTGATCCGGCGCACGATCGGGATGGGTGCGCCGCTTGGGGGGAGGGGGGACAAGCCGGCCGAAGCTCAGGCTTTGTCCAGTTCGGTTTCGGCGAAATTGTTGGTGTTGATGCCGCCTTCTGAGCCGCTGTAGCCGTTGTAGTTCACCTTCTCAAAGCGAACCACCACGGGGTAGCGGATGCCGGAGGTGTCGATCGAAGCGACGGTGCCGACTTCGTTGAACCAATAGGACTCGGGGCGCTTGATGCGCACCTTGTCGCCGCGGGAGATGGCCATCGCTGCGCTGTAGATCGGTTGGCTGCCAGAGGGAAGATACCCGCGCGGGAGGGAGGCTTCATCGCCGGCGTCACGATTCGTCGCCCTTGTCCGGCATGTCGCGGGGGGTCCCGTGGCACGATCCCGTCGTCAGCTGCGCGTCTCCTTCCATGGCCATGGCCCCCACGGAGGTCCCAACGCCGCCGGTGCTGACGCTCGAGCTGCCCGATCCCGACAGCGACACCATCAGCACGATGGAGTTTCTGGCCCGCCTCGAGGAGGCCTGGGCTGTGTGCGATCGCTTTGACCTGCAGACCGAGATCTGGCGGGGGCGCATCCTGCGGGCGGTGCGGGACCGTGAAAAGCGGGGCGGCGAGGGGCGCGGCACCGGGTTTTTGCAATGGCTGCGCGAGCGCGAAATCAGCAAGACCCGGGCTTACACCCTGATCCAGTTGGCCGAGTCGGCCGACAGCTTGGTGGGTGACGGGATGCTGGAGGAGACCAGCGTCAACAACTTCTCCAAGCGCGCTTTCCTGGAAACGGCCCAGGCCGATCCCGAGGTGCAGCAGATGATCAGCGAGGCCGCCAACGAGGGCCAGCAGATCACCCGCAAGCAGGTGCGGCGCCTTAGCGACGAGTTCACCGCCGCCACCAGTCCACTGTTGCCGGAGGAGATTCGCCAGCGCACAGCCGAAAATCTGCTGCCGCCGCGGGCGGTGGCGCCCCTTGTGAAGGAGTTGGCCAAGCTGCCGGAAGACCAGCAGGAAGACTTGCGTCGGGTGCTGCGCGAGGAGCCGGAGCTGGAGCGGGTCAAGGATGTGACCAGCACGGCCCGCTGGCTCAGCAAGGCGGCGGAGGCGGGGCTGGCGGTGCGGGCTTTCCAGCAGGGGGAGCTGAATTTCGAGAAGGCCCTGCAGGAGGCCCAGCGCTTGGATGCCCTGGGGTTGTTGGCCGATGCCGTCGGCCAGGCCCAGGCGCTGGAGGCTGCCGTGCTCAAGCTGCACACCAGCTGGCGGCGGCTGGGCGGTCTGCAGGAGCGCCTCTGGGTCGAGAGCGGCAGCAGCACGCCCCATCTGCGGGAGCTGCTCACGGCCCTGCAGTCGCTCAGTGGCAGCACCCTGCGGGTCTCGCTGGGGGAGCTCGCGGGTGGCAAGCGGGTGCGGCTGCAGCTGGTGGAGGAATCCCCAGACCAGTTGCCGCCGCCGCCGCTGCCCTGAGCAGTGGCCTGTGACTCCTGCCCAGCGCAGCCCCACCCTCCTCTGCATGTGGTGGCCGCTATGGTCGGATCCACTACGGGTAGGGTTCCTTTGCCTGGCTCCCTCTCGCGCAGCACGTCTGGCAGCGTCGCGATCGCCCAGGGGCAGGCGGATCCGTTGGCGCTGGCTCTGGAGCGTCATTTCGGCTGGTCGACCTTTCGGCCTGGGCAGCGCCCGGTGGTGGAGGCCCTCCTGGCTGGCCAGGACTGCCTGGCGGTGCTGCCCACCGGGGGTGGCAAGTCGCTCTGTTATCAGCTGCCGGCCCTGGTGCGCGGCGGGCTGGTGCTGGTGATCTCGCCCCTGGTGGCCCTGATGCAGGACCAGGTGAGTCAGCTGCAACGCCGCGGCATCCCGGCGGCCTGTCTGCACGGCGGGCTGGCGTTGCCGGAGCGGCGGCAGTTGCTGCAGCGCCTGCGGGATCACAAGCTGCGCCTGCTCTATCTGGCACCGGAGCGGCTCCAGGCGGAGGCCACCCGCCAGCTGCTGGACGACGTGCTCGAGAGCGGTCAGCTGGTGGCGCTGGCGGTGGATGAAGCCCACTGCATCAGCGCCTGGGGACACGATTTCCGCCCCGACTACCGGCGCCTGGGGCAGTTGCGCGCCCAGTGCCCAGGGGTGCCCCTGGTGGCGCTCAGTGCCACCGCTGCCCCCCAGGTGCGCGCCGACATCATCCGCCTGCTGCAGCTGCGCCGGCCGCTGATCCAGGTGCGCTCGGCCCGCCGCACCAACCTGGTGTATGGCATGCAGCTCCGTCCCGCCGATCCCCTGTCCCTGGTGTTGGAGACGGTGGCGGCCGCCCGCGGCGCTGTGTTGATCTACGCGCGCACGCGCCGCTCGGTGGAGCAGTGGGCCGCTCGACTCACGGCGGCTGGGCTGGAGGCGATCGCCTATCACGCCGGCATGGATCCCGAAAGCCGCCAGCTGGCTCTGGAGCACTTCCAGCACCAGCCCAGGCCGGTGTTGGTGGCCACCGTGGCCTTTGGGATGGGGGTGGATCGACCGGACGTGGGCTTGGTGCTGCACCTGGATCTGCCTGCCAGTCCGGAGGGGTATCTGCAGGAATCGGGGCGAGCCGGCCGCGATGGCTTGCCGGCCCGATGCCTGGTGCTCTTCGACCCGGCCGATCGCACGAGCCTGGGCTGGGCCATCCGGGGCGGTGGATCCCTAGCGACGCCCGCTGCCGCCACGGCGGTGCAGCGCCAGCAGGACCAGCAGCGCCTTGAGCTTGCCCAGCAGCAACTGCGGCGGATGGAGGCGGTGGCGGAGGGCGAGGGCTGCCGTGAGCAGGCGCTTCTGCTGGCCGTGGGCGAGCTGGCCTCCGCCTGTGGCCGCTGCGACAACTGCCAGAGCCAACGGCGACGCCAGGATTGGTCGGTTGACGCGCTCACGGCGCTGACGGCGCTCGAGGCCCGGCCGGGTCGGGATTTGAACAGCCTGGCCGAGGAGCTGGCGGGTGCGGCTGCGGCCGAGCTGCGCCAGGAGCAGGAGGCCAGCTGGGGGTGGCTGCTGCGGCGCTTGGTGCAGGAGGAATTGCTCAGCGAGAGCGACGACGGCGCCCAGCGCCTCTACCTGCGGGCCTCGGGCCGGCGCTATTGCTGCCAGCCCTGGCCGTTGCACTGGGCGGCGTGAGCTAGCTGGTTCGGGCCTTGCAGATGTCGCTGACTAGTTGTTCTTCGAAGTCGGTTTGGGGAGCATCCCAGCTCTTCCACTGCCCCGACTGGCTGGTGGCATTCAGCTTGCGGGCGCCACAGTTGACCGCCAGATAAACAGGTTTGCCCTCCCCATTGAGGGTTGGCGCCACATAGCTACCGCCCATGGGCTGCCAATTGGACCAGTCGACCTGGAGTGGGCCGTAGCTCCGCCAGTCGGGACCCTGGGGCTTGCTGCTGCCGGCCTTGCTGGTGGTGCTCGGCCGCGTCGTTGTGGCGGCTCGGGTAGCAGTGCTCGCCGGCTTGCTGGTGGCTGTTTGGGGAGTGGCTGCGGTGGCTGCGGCGATGTTGGTGGAGGGCTGTGCCGTAGCCATAGCCGGGGCTTTGGCTGGCGCGGCGGCAGCGGGTCGGGGGGTGGCTTGGGGCGTGGCTTGGGGCGTGGCTTGGGGCGTGGTTTGCGCCGTGACCTTGGGCTGGGCTGCCGGCGTCTCGACCGGCTTGGGCTTGGGCTGGGCGACGGGTTTGGCTGCGGCTTGAGCGGGTGTTTTCGTGGCTGCTTTGGCGGGGACTTTGGCGGCTGCTTTGGTGGGGGCTTTGTTGACCGGGGGTGGGGCTTGCAGTTTCAACCTTGAGCCGGAGACGACCAAGTTGGGGTCGCTGATCTTGTTGATGGCCACCAGTTTCTCAACGGGCAGGCCGTAGCTGTCGGCGATGGTGGAGAGGCTTTCGCCGCTGCGCACCACGTGCTCCTTGGCGTTGCGCGCTGCCGGTGCCGAGGAGGGCCGACCGGGGATGGTCAGACGGGTACCAGCCACCACCATGTTGGGGTTGCTGATCCGGTTGAGCTGGATCAGGCGCTCGGTGCTGGTGCCGAAGCGATCGGCGATTTCCGAGAGGGTTTCACCGCTTTTGACGGTGTACGGCGCCGTGGGCAGGGGGCGGGGTGCGGGCGCGCTGGCGGTGCTGCGGGCTCCTGGCAGCAGCAGCTTCTGCCCCGCGATCACCATGTTGGGGTTGGTGATGCCGTTGGCCTGCATCAGCCGGGTGAGGCTGACTCCCTGACGGTCGGCGATTTCCGAGAGGGTTTCTCCAGGCTGCACGGTGACGCTGCCGCTGCGGGCACCGGTACCGGACCTTGCCGTGCTGCGGGCTCCTGGCAGCACCAGCTTCTGTCCGGCCACCACCATGTTGGGGTTGGTGATGCCGTTGGCTTGCATCAGTCGGGTGAGGCTGACCCCATGGCGGTCGGCGATCTCGGAGAGGGTTTCGCCCGGCTTCACCACCACGTTGGCCAGGGCCGCTGTGGGGGCCAGACAGGGGAGTGGCAACACCACCGCTAGGGCCAGGGCGGCAAGGGAGCGACGCATCGGCACCACAGATAGATGCCGGAACGTTAAGGGGGCCGCCCGGGCCGATCCAGCCCTCGGGGGGCTTCGGCGCATCAAAGGTTCTGATCGCCCCCGCGCATCAGCGACTCATGCTCAGCCCAGCAACCGTTTCACCAGTCCCAGCTTTCCGGCATAGGGGGGGTAGCGGAAGGGCAGTTCCAGCCAGAAGGGTCGCCGCAGCACCGTGCGCTGGTGCGAGAAGGTGAGGAAACCAGTGTGGCCGTGGTAGCTGCCCATGCCGCTCTCCCCCACGCCGCCAAAGGGCAAGGCGGCTGCGCCGGCTTGCAGCACCACGTCGTTGAAACACACCCCGCCGGAGCTGGTGGTCGTGAGGGTGTGCTCCTGGGCGCTGCGGTTGGGGCTGAACAGATACAGGGCCAGGGGCTTGGGCCTGCTGCGCACCTCGACGAGAGCAGCGTCGAGATCAGCCACCGGCTGCACCGGCAGGATGGGGCCGAACAGCTCCTCCTGCATCAGCGGATCGTCGCCGGAGGCGACGGCCACCACGGTGGGTTCGATCCGCCGCCGCGCGGCGTCGCTGCGCCCCCCCACCAGCACCTGGCCGCGTTGGCGCGCGCCCGTCAGCAGGGTCTCCAGCCGTTGGAACTGGGCGTCGCTGACGATGCAGCCAAGATCGTCGCTCGCCAGTGGATCCGGTCCGTAGAAGCGGGTCCATTCGGCGGCAATGGCGGCCACGAGGTCGTCCTGGCGGGGGGCCTGCACCAGCACGTGGTCTGGGGCGATGCAGGTTTGGCCGGCATTCAGCCCCTTGCCCCAGGCCAACCGCCGGGCAGTGGTGGCGATGTCGGCGTCGGCCAGCACGATCGCCGGGCTCTTGCCGCCGAGCTCCAGGGTGACGGGGGTGAGGTGGCGCGCTGCAGCGGCCATCACCAGCCGCCCCACCCGGCCGCCACCGGTGAAGAAGATGTGGTCGAACTGCTCCTCAAGCAGCGCGGCGGCCACGGCCCCATCGCCGGTCACCACCTGCACCACTTCGGAGGGGAAGGCCTCCGGGATGGCGCGGGCCAGTAGCGCGGCGGTGCGGGGGGCGTGCTCGGACGGCTTCAGCACGGCGGTGTTGCCCGCCGCCAGGGCGCTCACCAGCGGGTGGAGGCAGAGCTGGAAGGGGTAGTTCCAGGGGCCGATGATCAACACGCAGCCGAGGGGTTCGGCCTGCACCCAGGCTTGACCTGGCCGCAGTGCCAGATCCAGTCCGATCGCTCGGGGGGCCATCCACCCCTTCAGCTTCCGTCGGGTGAGGGTCAGCTCCTGGCGGACCGCCACCAGTTCGAAGGTGGCCTCGAGGGGAGGTTTGCCCAGGTCGGCGGCCAGGGCCTCGAGCACCTCCCCTTCATGCTGGCTGAGCAGTGCCGCCAGGCGATCGAGTTGCTCCAGGCGCCAGGCCAGGCTGCGGCTGAGGCCGGCACTGACCGGTGCCCGCATCGCCGCGATCGGAGTGGCCAGCAGCGGGATGGAGGTCATGGTCGGCAGCAACGGGCCCCACCCTGGCAAATGGCCGGTGAGCCATGCGCGCCATGCCGTTGCGGAGCCGGTGGGGTTGCGTTTCGCTGGCCAGCTCCATCACCACCCAGTCGCCGAAGGGGAAGGCTTGGGTGTGGTCGGTTCAGGTGGGGGGCAATCCATCCTGGTCCGCCAGGACGGCCAGATCCAGCACCCGCTCGCGCAGCAGTTCGGCGCCTCTGCAGCCCAGCCGGCGGGCGATCGCCTTGCGGTGGGTCTCCACCGTGGCCCCCGCAGCCCCCGCAGCATCGTGCAGAGCAACTGCAGAAACATCACCTGGTCTTCCACGATCAGGCAATGCAGGCTCACGGGGCGAGTGCCGTCGTTTGCATCATGCCGAAGAATCCGGTGCCGGCTTCGGTTTTGTAAGCCCTTGACGAGACTTGAACTCGTGACCTCTCCCTTACCAAGGGAGTGCTCTACCGCTGAGCTACAAGGGCATGTGGAAGGTGGGCCGGGTTGGATTTGAACCAACGTAGGCAGAGCCAGCGGATTTACAGTCCGCCCCCATTAACCACTCGGGCACCGACCCGAACCACACCCGAAGAACTTACCAGCCGGCCCCTCCCGCCAGTCCCTCACCCCATGCAGCTGCTTGCCCTCCACGGCCCCAACCTCAATCTGCTCGGCACGCGTGAGCCGGGGTTGTACGGCAGCGCCAGCCTGGAGCAGATCAACGCGGAGCTGCACCTGCGGGCAGCCGAGCTGGGGGCGACGATCGACTGCTTCCAGAGCAACCACGAGGGGGCCCTGGTGGATCGCATCCACCAGGCGCGCGGCGCCGTGGACGGGATCCTGATCAACGCCGGCGCCTACACCCACACCTCGATCGCCATGCGCGATGCCCTGCTGGGAGTGGCCATCCCTTATGTCGAGTTGCACCTGAGCAACGTCCACGCCCGTGAGCCGTTTCGGCATGGGTCCTATCTCGCTGATCGAGCGGTGGGGGTGATCTGCGGGTTTGGCGCTGGTAGCTACCGTTTGGCGCTCGAAGGCCTGGTGGCTCACCTGCGCAGCGCGTCTTGACCGCCTCCTTGACCGCCTCCTTGACAGCCTCCGTCACCCCCGCGCCAAGGGCCGACCAGGCCCGCATCAAGTGGCTGGTGGCCCCCAGCAGCGCCGCTTGGCTGGAGCAGGCCAAGGCCCGGCCTGATCTTGTGCTGATCGATCACGCCCACTGCGAGCGCAAGGCGGCCGGTGTGGCTCTGCAGCTGATGTTTCGTTACCCCTCCGATGAAGGGTTGGGGGCGGCGCTCAGCCCGCTGGCACGGGAGGAGCTCGAGCACTTCGAGCTGGTGCTGCAGTTGCTGCAGCGGCGCGGCAATGCCCTCAAGCCGCTACCCGCACCATGCTACGGCGCCCAGCTCACGGCGGCGGTGCGCAAGGGAGAACCCGAGCGCATGCTGGATTCCTTCCTGGTGGCCGGCTTGATCGAGGCCCGCAGTCACGAACGCATGGCCTTGCTGGCGGCCCACAGCCCGAATCCGGAGCTGCGGGATCTCTATGGCGAGCTGCTGGCCAGCGAAGCCCGCCACTTCGGTCTCTACTGGCTGCTCTGCGAAGAGCGCTTTGGCCGTGAGGTCACCATGGCGCGGTTGCAGGAGCTGGCGGCGACAGAAACCCAAGCCTTGACTGGGTTGCTGAAGCATTCAGAGGACGTTCGGATGCATTCTGTGGGGGTGGAGCTGGGGAGTTGATTCAGGTCTCCAGTTGTTTCCCACAGCCTCAATAGTTTGCTGCAGACAGCGGCGCTGTGACGGTGTTCTCAGGAATGGCTGGAGACTCCAACAGCATCCCTGTGCGGGTTGACGAGGGCTGCTGATTCGACGCAAAAGAGCACCTCTTCCAAGCGAAGGGTGGCAGGTGTTCAGAGTGATGGGGGGGACGTTTCGCTCTCCAGTTCCTTTGCCCAAACTGCCATGAAAAGCCCATTTTTCGGGATCCTTGGCCTGCTTCTTCTGACTGTTTCTGGCATGCCCGCCATGGCAGAGCAGCGTGGCGGGCCTAACTCCGGTGGGGACCGTCCGCAGACTCCTGCCGAATTGTCCGATAGCGACAACCCTTGTGGAGCTCAGCTGCGTCCCTGTGGGTGGTAAGAGCTAGTCGAGCAGTGGAAACTGCGCAGCGATGCCATCGCCGGTGAACTGGGCCACCCAGCCGCTGGGGTTGTCGAAGAAGCGGATGGCGGTGAACTGCGGGGCGGAGCCCATGTCGAACCAGTGTTTGGTGCCGGCGGGCACCCGCAGGAAGTCGCCGGCCTCGCAGCGCACCTGCAGCACCTCTTCGCCGATGTGCAAACAGAACAGCCCGCAGCCTTCCACGAAGAAGCGCACCTCGTCTTCGCTGTGGGTGTGCTCGGCCAGAAACTTTTGGCGCAGGGCCTGCCGCTCGGGGTGATCCGGGGTGAGGCGGATGGCATCCACCGTGGGGTAGGTGCCGCTGGCCTGCACCCGGGCGATCTCCGGGGCGTAGGCCGCCAGGATCGCTGCTGGCTCAGCGTGTTCAGGAAGCTCCACCCGAGCCGGCCAGCGTTCGAAGCCAATGCCGCGCGCGGCCAGGGTTTCGCCGATCAGGGCAGGATCGCTGCTGGCCAGGCTGGCCGCGGCGGGACTGCCGCTCTTGGCCGGGCTGGCACCACTGGTCGGGAAGATCTGCAAATGGCTCATCGCACCAGCGTGCCCACTGCTGTGAGCCTAGAAAGGACCCCTCAGCAGCCTGCGCGTGATCCCCCCTTTGAGTGCGCCTGCCCCCGCCGGCCTCACCTTGGTGGGCGTGGGTCCCGGTGATCCAGAGCTGCTCACGGTGGCGGCGGTGCGGGCGATCCAGGGGGCGGAGGTGGTGGCCTACCCGGTGGCGCGGCTGGAGGCTGAGGGCATGGCGGCGGCCATTGCCGCCCCCTGGATCGCCCCGGAGCAGCGGCGCTTGCCGCTGTTGTTTCCGATGGTGGCGGAGGCTGAGCCGCGCCGTGCGGCCTGGCACGCCGCTGCTGCTGCCCTGGCGGCGGAGGTGGCCGTTGGCCGCGCCGTGGTGCTGCTGTGCGAGGGAGATGCCTCGCTCTACGCCAGTGCCTCTTATGCCCTCTTGGCCCTGGCGGAACGCCATCCCGCCTGCCCCGTGGCCGTGATCCCCGGCATCACTGCGGTGGCGGCCGCCGCCGCCGCCGCCTCATCCCAGGGATCGCCCTGGCCCTTGGCCCTGCAGCAGGACGCCCTTTGGATCCGCCCCACCCCAGATACTGCCGCGGCGCTGGAGGCGTTGCTGGCGGAAGCCCGCGCGGCTGGGGCGGTGCTGGCCCTGCTCAAGCTGGGCCAGCGCTGGCCTTGGGTGCGGTCGGTGCTGGAGCAGCGCCGCCTGCTGGAAACGGCGTTGTTTGCCCAGCGGGTGGGCTGGCCCGATCAGCTGCTGGCCGCGGCTGCGGCGGTGCCCTGCGAGGAGCAGCCCTACTTTTCCCTTTTGCTGATTCGACAGGTTTGGCCGGAGGTGTTGCCTTGACACATTTGTTGCCTTGAAACAGGTGTTGCCCTGAACCTGGTATTGCCATGACTGAGGTATTGCCATGACTGAGGTTTTGCCATGACCCCCATCGACTGGTTCTCCCTGCTGCACCCGGTGCTGGTGATCCTGTTCGTGTACCCGGTGGTGGGGGCCACGATCCGGCTGGGGATTCTGGTGCGGGAAAAGCGCCTGGGGATCACCCAGCAGCCCGCCCTGGTGCCCCGCGAACACGCCGACCACGGCCGCTGGCTCACGGCCGGGGTGGTGGTGGCGGTGCTGATCGCCCTTGTGTATTCCTTGCTCAGCAAGGCCGTGGAGCCTGGAGCGGCCTTCACCGGCGGGTCGGCGCGTCTGGGGCTGCTGATGGTCGTGGCGGCCGGCACTTTGGTGGCACTGCTGGCGCTGCTGAAGGTGAAGCAGCCAGCGCTGCGTGCCAGCTTCACCCTGCTCACTTGGGCCGGCCTCCTGGGCCTCGGCGGCCAACCGGAGATCTGGCGTCTGTCCGATAACCCTTTCTCCCCAGCCTTCTGGGGCTCCCACTACTGGAGCGGAGTGCTGCTGACGGGGCTGCTGTTGTTCAACCTGGCCGCCCGCCCGGAGATCACCCGCCGGCCCTTCTGGCGGCGGCTGCACATCGCCTCCAACCTGCTGGTGATGGTGTTGCTGGCGGTGCAGGCCATCACCGGCAGCCGCGATCTGCTGGAAATCCCGCTCAGTTGGCAGAAGCCGGCGATCTACCGCTGCGATTTTCAGAACCGCACCTGCCCGGAGCCAGCTGCTGCGGCACCAAACTCCGCCGCCCCGGACTCAGCGTCTGCACTGGCCTGAGCAGCCGCGCCAACAGGGCCAGCAGGGTGCGCCACTCCGGCGGCGCCTGCCGCACCGGCCAGGCGCCCGGCCGGCCATACAGCCAGCGCAGAAAGGCCTGGTGCGCCTCGGGATCGCGGCGGTCCCAGCGCACCTGCCAGCGCTGGCCAGGGCCGGCGATCGGCCCCAGGCTGGCCAGGGGTAGGGGCGGCAGCCTCCCTCCAGTGGCCGTCGGGCTGAGCTGCAGCTCCAGCGGGCCGGATCTGGCCGCCCAGGACCCCTTGGCGCAGGACTCGCCTGGTCCTCGTGTAGCCGCCCTCAACTCCGCTCCGCTTTCGCTGAGGGCGTAGAGCTGCACGGCGGCCTCCCAGGAGCCCTCTGCCGCCGCGCGGGGCCGCAACACTGCCGCCAGCTCCAGGGCCAGCCAGGGTGTGGGATCGGCCTGGGCTGGATCCCAGCAGGCCCGCAGCGCCACCAGCAGCCCCAGCTGTGTCAGGGCTGCCCACAGCAGTCCCACTGCGCCGGCGCCGCCCGCCTCCTGCTGCAGCAGGCGGGCCACCAGCACCAGGTTGAGCCCGTTGAGCAGCAGCAGGGCCAGCAGCGGCAGGGCCAGGGGCACGGCGATGCCGCCCTTGCCCCGCAACCGGTGTTTAGGGGTGATGCGGAAGGGCTGGATGCGGCCCCAGAGGCTGGCCAGCACGGTGGCCGCCAGTGGGGCGGCCAGGCTCCATCCGGGCAGATCGGCCAGCAGGGCGTGGCGACTGCCGCGGTTGAGCCAGCCCGTGCTCAGCAGCAGCGCGGCCCAGAGGGGTAGCAGCAGCCCCAGCACCGCCCTGTTGTCGAGCTGGATCGGCGTCACCCCAAGCAGGCCGATGCTCAGGGGCATCATCAGCAGCAGCAGCCGCGGCACCGTGTTGAACCAGTGCAGCGCGCCCTCGAGGTAGGCCAGCCGCTGGCCCCAGCGCAGGCCCTGCAGCCGCAGGGGCCCCTGGGGCAGGCGCAGGGCCTGCAGGGTGCCAGCGGCCCAGCGCTGTCGCTGGCGCACGAAGTCGAGCATGGTTTCGGCGGCCAGGCCGGCGCTGAGCTTTTCGCCCAGGTAGCGCAGCTGCCAGCCCCGGGCGGCCAGGGCCATGCCGGTCACCAGGTCTTCGGAGATAGCCCCCTCCACAAAGCCGCCGATCTGGTCGAGGGCCGAGCGGCGCACCACAAAGCTGGTGCCGGCGCACACCACCGCTCCCCAGGCACTGCGCACCGGCTCGATCCAGCGGTAGAAGCTCTCTTCATCCGGCAGCAGCCAGGCCTCCAGGCCAAGGTTGCGCATCACCGGATCGGCATTGAGAAAGTGCTGCGGCGTTTGCACTAGGGCCACCTGGGGCTCCAGCAGCAGGCCGAGGGTGCGCTCGAGAAAGTGCCGCTGGGGCACGAAATCGGCATCGAACACCGCGATCAGCTCGCCGTTGCTGCGGGCCAGGCCTGCGTTGAGGTTGCCGGCCTTGGCGTGGAGCCGCTGGGGCCGGTGTTGGTAGCGGCAGCCGTTGGCCGCGGCGAGCGCTGCCACCTCCGGCCTGCCCGCGTCGTCCAGCACCCACACGGTGTGCCGCGGGTAGGTGAGGCTGGTGCAGCCCAGCACGCAGCGCTCGAGCACCGGCAGGGGTTCGCCGCAAGTGGGAATCAGCACATCCACCCAAGGGCGCCAGCTGCTCGCCTGCCAACGGGCCTGGGCAGCATCGGCCTCGGGCCGGCCATCGCTGAAACGGCGCCAAGCCAGAAGCAGCGGCAGCAGGCCGCTGAGCAGGAGCCAGCCCTCCGCCAGCAGCAGCAGCACGCTCAGGCTCGCGGCCAGGGCGCTTGTGAGATTGAGGCTGGCCGTCACCCGCCAGTGCAGATAGCGCAGGCTGAACAGGGCCAGCAGCACCAGCAGGCTGCGGCGCATCCAGAGGGGCCGGCTGGCTTCCGGGCGACGGCTGAGCCATAGGGGCCAGAGCAGCAGCAGCCAGGGGAGCCAGAGCTCCGCAGTCATTCCAGGCCCGCTGCAGCGTTCTCGAGCAACGCTAGGGCGGCTGCCGGCGTGGGCGCCCGCATCAGGGCGTGGCGCAGCTGGGGGGCGCCGGCGAAGCCCTGGCAGGTCCAGCCCATGTGCTTGCGGGCGATCAGCAGGCCGTGGTCGCCTTTGGCGGCCACCAGGGCCCGCAGCTGCTCGGCTGCAAGGGCGATCCGCTCGGCAGCAGCGGGGGTGGGCGGGATCGGCCGGCCGCTCAGGGCCGCATCGAGTTGGCCCACCAGCCAGGGCGACCCCATGGTGCCCCGGCCCACCATCACCCCATCGGCGCCCGTCTCCGCCAGGCAGTGCAACGCATCCTCCGGACTATTGACGTCGCCGTTGGCGATCACCGGAATCGTGAGCGCCCGTTTCACTGCGGCGATGGCGCCCCAGTCGGCGCGGCCCTTGAAGCCCTGCTCGCGGCTGCGGCCGTGCAGGGTGAGCAGCTGGGCGCCGGCGCCCTCCAGCTGACGGCACCAGGCCACGGGGTCGAGGTCGCTGCCACACCAGCCCAGCCGCGTCTTCACGGTCACGGGAATTGCCACGGCCGCGGCCACGGTGTCGACGATGCGGGCCGCCAGGTCCGGGTCGCGGATCAGGCCGCTGCCGCCGCCCTTTTTGGCGATCTTCTTCACCGGGCAGCCCATGTTGATGTCGATTAGGAAGGCGCCGGCGGCTTCGGCGCGGCGGGCGGCTTCGGCCATGGCGGCGGGGCGGTGGTCAAACAGCTGCACGCCAATCGGACCGGGCTCGCTGGCCAGCTCCTCCACCTTCTGCAGCCCGAAGCCCAGCTCCAGGCTGGTGGCGTTCACCATCTCGGTGAACAGCAGGGCATCAGGCGCCCAGCGCCGCACCAGGCCGCGGAAAATTCGGTCGCTCACCCCCGCCAGCGGCGACTGCAGCACCCGGCAGCGCAGGGTGCGCGTGGTGCCATTGCCGGGCAACTGCAGGGGGGGCTGCGGGGGAGAAGCAGTGATCAGTGAAGCAGTGATCATGGTGATCCGATTGTGATGCTCCAGGCCGATGGCTTCCGATCAGGCCGCCGCCAAGCCCATCCCCTTCCCCCTGAGCCGGGCGCTGCTGGACGCGGTGTTGGCCGACCGCCTCAGCGATCGCTTCGTGTGTGAACTGATCTGGCCGCGCCTGGGATACGCGCAGAACGGCTCCGGCACCTGGAGCGCGGGCCCGGCTGCGGGGGCCGTGTGGCGGGAGTCCTTCCTGATCGAGCCCCAGTTCATCGCCGAGCGGCCGCCCAGCGTCGCCCTCACCCGCTCCATCCCCAAAGAGCACAAGCAACTGCTGAAGGAGCAGCTGGGCTTTGCGGGCTACCGGATTGGCGAGCTCTACCCGCGCCGCACCCGTCGCGCCACCGCTGTGAACTGGCTGCTGGCCCACCTGGCCGAGCGGGGCGAACCACTGCCGGAGTTAGGGCCGCTGCCGGAGCTGCTGCCCGAGCCAGCTGACCCGGTAGCGGGCCATCCCGGCGATCGGCCGATCTCCTGATGGCTCAGGTTGGGGC
>JBIPLV010000130.1:0-5120 GCA_044369475.1 Cyanobium sp.
CAGAAGCTTCAAGGCTATACGCACTCAAATATCATAGTTATGATTCCTCACGGTATCTGTGGTCCAACATTATTGACTATCTGACCGGTCAATGCTCTAGAAGATTGATTGACCTTTACAATCCTCGTATTAGCAAACTTGTTATGACTAATCCTGTTCCCAACCCCTTGGTGAACGGCCGACTGCCATGACTTGGCTCGCTTAATTGTTTAAAAGTGATCTGTCACAATTGGCCTGCTCCGGTCACGCACGTTCCTGATTTAAAACATTGTCTTGATTACGAGCACACTGATGTCTTCCGATTCATGTGTTGTCGGTCGATTCTGTAAAAGTATTCGGTGGCTTTAGTTTGTCCCTAAGAGTTTGCTGGAAACACCCAGCCTGCGCGAAAGTCTGCCAACCCCCCAGTCCAGAAGCGTGGTCAACATGAGCGCAGCGGCTCCCTGTTCTCCTACGTATCGATCGAGGAGCGGATCCCGGCCAGTCATCCGGTGAGGCTCTCTTTGCCAGGAAAGTTGGCGCCTCTCCAGCCCGACCACTCTTTAACCAGGGTCTTGATGGATCCGAGCTATGCGTCGCTACAGCGAGGCCGTCAAAACTGATGTGAGAAGGCGGATGAGTCCGCCACACCGCGATACGCAAGGCATCACCTGTAAGCGAGTGCTCCCCGATAACGGCAGCGCCTACCGCATCAAGCCGTGGAGAGAAGCCTGCACAGCCCTGGGCCTGACGCCCAAACGCACACGCCCCTACACACCCAGAACCAACGGCAAGGAGGAGGGGTCATCAAGACCCTGCTGGCTGAATGGGCCTACTCCATGCCTTTCCAAACCTCAGGCGAACGGAACCGGTGATTACCGCGCTATCTGCCGATCTACAACGGCGGCAGGTGCCACATGGCCTTGGCGGGCCGCACTCCCGATCAGCAGCTCGGACTGTTACGGGCTACAGAATGACCTGGTGAGAAAACACAGTTAGGCCACTCGTAGCTTGCTCCCTTCCACGAAATAGTCCTTTTATGACAGATAAATCTGTTGAGGCCGATCAGCTAGATCATATTGATATAATCCTGTTCCGGGTGCGAATATCTTCAAAAGCTCTCCTCATTCAATATCCGCATTACCTTGATGCTGTAAATTCAGGTACCTCCCCAGGGCCGCCTAAAAGTGTGTCCATGGCGTGCTGGCGGGGCCTGACAGCATTGGCTTTGGTCGGCGGGAATGGCTCACCTCCATGCCCCAAATCCCTGACGCAGCAGCTGATCAGCTTGATTCCAGCGATTTAATCAGCTTTCTCAAGGCCATCCCCGACGGACGCTTTCGCCGTGGTGTGCGCTACCCACAGTGGTTCCTGTTGTTGGTGGCGGTGCTCGGGATCCTGAGTGGCAGCAGGAGCTCCCGTGATCTGGAGGCGTTTGCTAAACGGCATCGGCAGGAGTTCAACCAGGCGCTGGGCATGGATTTCAAGCGTTGGCCGTCGGACGCCACCTTCCTTTACCTGTTCAATAAGGCTCATCTACAGACCTTTGGCGATGTGTTTCAGGCCTGGATGATCAGCCAGATCCCAGGCGGGGCCCAGGGTCTGGAGCAGCTGGTGTGCGACGGAAAGACGCTCAGAGGCTCAGCGGTGGAGACCGATGACGGCGGTCACCGGTTTGTCGCTCAGGTCACGGTCTATGCCCGGGCGCTCGGTGTCGCCCTGGCTCAGAAGTCCTACGACACCCACGAATCCAGCGAGAGGGCTGCGCTCAAAGAGCTTCTGAGCACCCTTGAGCTGGAGGGCACCTTGATCCAGGCGGATGCCCTGCACACCACGCAAGCGTTTTTCGCTGGTGCCTCTCCAAGGGCGCCGACGTGCTCTTGACGGTGAAAGGCAACCAGAAAACCCTGCACCGCCAGATCCAGTGCCAGTTCCAGGGCAAGCGTCACATCCCTTTCACCGCAACGGCTCAGGGCAAAAAGCATGGCCGGGACACCATCTGGGAGATGCGGGCCAAGGAAGCTCCGGATCACATCAGAGCGAACTGGCCAGGCATCAGCTGGATCATCGAGATGATCAGCACCACCGTGACCCGCAGAGGCATGCAGGTGCCACGGACCCACTACTTCCTCACAAGCCTGAGGACAAAGCCAGAGGCACTGCTACGACTGATCCGCCAGCGCTGGAGCATTGAAAACGAGTGGCACTGGCCGCGGGATACGCAACTGCACGAGGACGCCCACCGCTGTCCGACGACAATCTGTTTGAGGGGTCGCGCCAAACAGGTTGACCGCTCTGGAGGAGTTCAGCTGAATCCGGTTGCCATGCGCAGGGCACCGGGCCATGCCTGCTCCTCTCACCGTTCAACAGATTGCGCTGTACATGTCCAAACGACGAGCCGGCAGCCGCCAGGAGGTGGCTGCGGCGGCGGCGGGCATTTCGGTGAGCAGTGCTCACCGGATTGATTCAGGCCGCCTGCAACCCAAAGCCGCTAAACCCCGTGGCCGGCGGCGACCAGACCCGTTGGCTGAGGTCTGGGATCCATTGCTACGCCCGCTGCTGGAGCGCCATCCGGCCCTGACACCAACCACCCTGCTGGAACACCTGCAGGAGCAAAAGCCAGATCAGGACTGGAGTTCGCTCAAACGCACCCTGCAGCGGCGGGTGCAGCACTGGAAGGCCCTCCATGGCCCAGCGCCTGAGGTGATGTTCCCGCTTGCGTATCAGCCCGGTGAGATCGGCTTTTGCGACTTCACCAAGGTCAAGAGGGTGGAGATCACCCTGCGGGGAGAACCGTTTGAGCACCTGCTGTTCCACTACCGCCTGGCTTGGAGCGGTTGGGCCTACGGCCAGGTGATCCATGGCGGCGAGAGCTTTGTTGCCCTCTCAGAAGGTCTGCAGAACGCCCTAGCCGCCTGCGGCGGTGTGCCCAAAGAGCTGCGCACCGATCGGCTCTCAGCTGCCAGCCGCAACCGCAATGGCAGCTACGCCCTCGACATCACTCCTCGCTACCAGGCGCTTTGCAGCCACTACGGGCTTTCCCTCAGCCGCAACAACCGCGGCGTGGCTCACGAGAACGGCATCGTCGAGGCGCCCCACGGCCATGTCAAACGGCGGCTGGAGCAGAAGCTGATCCTGCGCGGCAGCTGCGATTTCGACGAGCCGGCTGAATACGGCGAGCTGCTGGCCGAGGTGTTCAGTGCCCTCAATGCCCCGCGGCAGCGGCGGTACGAGCAGGAACTCGAACGGTTGACACCATTGCCCGCCTTTCGCTTTGCCGACTACGAGCTGCTCACGGTGCGGGTGCGGAGCACCAGCACGATCGAGGTGCGGCAGGTCGTCTACTCCGTACCGCCAAGCCTGATTGGCCGTCAGGTCACGGTGCGGCTGCACCATGACCGGCTGATCGTCTATCTGGGCAGCGACTGGGTCTGCCAGTTGCCCCGCGCCTATGGCAGCGGCAGCCATGGCCCACGTGCCTGGTGCATCGATCTGGAGCACCTGATCGATGGCCTGCGCGCCAAGCCCAGGGCACTGCTCCATTGCCGCTACCAGCGTCACCTCTTCCCTGATCAGCGCTGGTGGGACTTCTGGCAGCACCTACTCACTGGCGCTGATCGTGACGCCGCAGCCCGGCTCATGGTCGAGGCGCTGTACGTCGCAGTGCGGGTGGCCTCATTTGAGCTCGTGCTCGCCTTTCTGCAGCAAGCCCAGCAGCGGCAGTCCCTGTCGCTCTCGCTCCTGCAACAGCGCTTCCGGGTGCCGCCGCGCCGCAGGTCCTTCTCCGATCCCGTTATTTCCCAACACCTTCTTGCCTCCTATGACCACCTCCTCCCCGGTGCCCCGCTCAGCTGCGGTGGACGCGGCCTTGCCGCTGCTGCTCTAGCCGCGGGCTTCTGCAAAGCAGTAGCAGCTGAAACTCGCCCGCTTTCGCAGCCACTGGCAGCCGCTCTCCCAGCAGGCTGAGGCCGAGGGTTGGAGCACTGGCCAGTTCCTCTATGCCCTCTGTGAGCAGGAGGTCGACCACCGCCTGATCGCCCGACGCCAACGGCTGCTGCGCGATGCCCATCTTGCTTGGCAGAAGGGCCTTGAGGGTTTTGATCACCAGCATCTCGAGCCCAAGCACTGGCAGGAACTGCAGGTGCTTTCCCGAAGCCACACCTGGCTTCTGCAGGCCGAGAACCTGCTGTTGTTTGGCCCCAGCGGCGTTGGCAAAACCCACCTGGCCATTGCCATCACGATGGCAATGATCGAGCAGGACCAGGCCTGCCGCTTCTTCTCCGCCACGGCCCTGGTGCAGCTAATGCAGAAGGCCAAGGCCAGCTTTGAGTTGCCGGCCCTGATCCAGAAGTTGGATCGCTACGCCCTGCTGGTGATCGACGACATCAGCTACGTGCGCCGCAGCGAGCTGGAGACCTCGGTGCTGTTTGAGCTGATATGCCACCGCTACGAGCGCAAATCCCTGCTGGTGACCAGCAACCAGCCGTTCCGGGAGTGGGACGAGATCTTCCCGAGCGGATCAATGACCGTGGCAGCTGTGGACCGGCTGGTGCACCACTGCCACATCGTGGGCATCAAAGGCGAGAGCTAACGGCAAAAAGCAGCTGCTGCACGGGTTTCCAGCGATCAGATAGACCCGTCTACGTAATTGACGCGGACGCCATCGCCGTCACGATCAACGACACCAACGCTGCAGCCAAGAAGAACCAATGCGGCGACACGAAAACTGCGCCACCAGCCTTGAGATTGACGCCGGAACCACAACTTGATTGACGCGTCGCGACAGCCTGGTCACGATCACGATCCCAACTGCAATCTCAGGAATCAGCAGAGCTCAGAACAAACGCTTCTACCGGTCAACCAGATTGACGCCACACATCAACCTGATTGACACGGGACAGGCAGCAACGGAGCGCCGCTGTTTGCGTTCCTGCGCACAGTGGTCATGAACCTGCTGCGCAAAGGCGGCTACCGCTCAGTTCACGCGGGCCAGCAGGAACTGAGCCACAACATCAGGGGAATGCTCGCAATGGGAGGCGTGGCGGTAACTGTCAGGAAAGATGACGCCCCTGCTGCTGTTCAAGCAGCCATTGCAAATGTAGTTGGTTTGGGTTGGAGTTCCGGTGGAGGTGGATTGATCC
>JBIPLV010000042.1:0-17123 GCA_044369475.1 Cyanobium sp.
TGTCGAGGCAGATCACCTCCTCGCCGGCCTGCATCAGCCGGTCCACCAAGTGCGAGCCCACAAAACCGGCGCCGCCGGTGATCAGGTTGCGGGGGAGAGAAGCAGGCATGGCTCAGCCCTCCCCCACGGTCCACACCTGCAGCCCAGCGGCCCGTGCCGCGCTGGCATCAGCCTTGGCCCGGGCATCAAACAGCCAGGCTGGCTGGCGCATCACCGCCGCCACCGCCAGCCAGTCGATCGCGGCAAACTGCTGCCACTCGGTGAGCAGCACGAGGGCATCGGCGCCGGCTGCTGCCGCCACCGCCGCCTCGACCCGCTGCCAGCTGCCATCGCCATGACCCGCTTGCTGGCCCAAATCGCGTGCCATCTGAGCCTCGCTCACCTTGGGATCCAGGATCGCCAGCTGGGCGCCCTCCTCCAACAGATCCCGGCAGATGCGGATCGCTGGGGATTCGCGGGTGTCGTTGGTATCGGCCTTAAAAGCAAACCCCAGCACGCCGATCCGCTTGCCACTCACCGTGCCAAACAGCCTGTTCACAACCAACTTGGCAATGCGGTGCTGTTGCCAGGTGTTGAGCGTCACCACCTGCTCCCAGTAGCCCGCCACCTCCTCCAACCCGTAGTGGCGGCACAGGTACACCAGATTCAGGATGTCCTTCTGGAAGCAGCTGCCACCAAAACCCGGCCCCGCCTGCAGAAACTTTGATCCAATCCGGCTGTCGGCCCCAATGGCGCGCGCCACCTCCCGCACATCGGCGCCCGTGGCCTCGCAGAAGGCGGCGATGCTGTTGATCGAGCTGATCCGCTGGGCCAAAAAGGCATTGGCCGTGAGCTTGGAGAGCTCACTGCTCCAGAGATTGGTGCGCAGGATCTTCTCCGGCACCACCCACGCGCTGTAGAGACCCGCCAGGGCCTCAATCGCATCGGCGTCCTCCCCGCCGATCAGCACCCGATCCGGAGCCTCCAGATCCGCAATCGCCGTGCCCTCGGCGAGGAACTCCGGGTTGGAAAGCACCGCAAAGCTCTTGCCCACTGGCCCCGCATCCAGGATCGCCTTGACGGCCGCCGCCGTGCGCACCGGCAGGGTGCTCTTCTCCACCACGATCGTGTGGCCTTGCGCCGCCTGGGCCACCGTGCGAGCGCTGGCTTCCACCCACTTGAGATCGCTGGCCTGACCGGCCCCCAAACCCTTGGTTTTGGTGGGCGTGTTCACCGACAGGAACACCATGTCGGCCGCGGCGATCGCCGCCTCCACCGCGGTGGAAAAGTGCAGATTGCGCCCCCGGCAGCGGCCCACCACCGCATCGAGGCCCGGCTCATAGACCGGCAGCTGGCCCAGGTCTGGATCGTTCCAAGCGGCGATCCGCTCGGCGTTGAGATCCACCACGGTCACCTGGATCTGGGGGCAGCGATCGGCAATCACCGCCATCGTCGGCCCGCCCACATAGCCCGCGCCAATGCAGCAAATGCTGCGGATGGTTGGTGACCCCATGAAACGCAGCATCCCGGGAAGGCGAGACTATTCCGGAAGCAAGAAACAGCCCCTTGGCCCAGCTGTTGATCACGGGAGGTGCCGGCTTCATCGGCAGCCACACCTGCCTGGTGCTGCTGGAGGCCGGCCATAACCTGGTGGTGCTCGACAACTTCTCCAACAGCGCCCCGGAAGCCCTGCGGCGGGTGCAAGAGCTAGCCGGCCCTGAGGCCGCCGACCGATTAACGGTTGTGGAGGGCGACATCCGCTCCGCTGCCGATCTGGATCGCGCCTTCGCCGCGGCTCCTGGCGACGGGCCCGTGGCGGCCGTGATCCACTTCGCCGGGCTCAAGGCGGTGGGGGAATCGGTGCGTGAGCCACTGCGCTACTGGGATGTGAACCTGGTCGGCTCCCGCCAGCTGCTGGGTGCCATGCAGGCCCACGGCTGCCGCACCCTGGTGTTCAGCAGCAGCGCCACCCTCTACGGCTACCCCGAGGTCGTGCCGATCGCCGAGACGGCGCCGATTCAGCCGATCAACCCCTACGGCCACAGCAAAGCCGCCGTGGAGCAGCTGCTGGCCGATCTGGCCGCCAGTGAACCCGGCTGGCGCATCGCCCGGCTGCGCTACTTCAACCCCGTGGGAGCCCACCCCAGTGGGCGCATCGGCGAAGACCCCAACGGCATCCCCAACAACCTGTTCCCCTTTGTGAGCCAGGTGGCGGTGGGCCGGCGGGCTGAGCTTCAGGTGTTCGGTGGCGACTGGCCCACCCCCGATGGCAGCGGCATCCGCGACTACATCCATGTGATGGACCTGGCCGAGGGTCATCGGGCAGCCCTCGACGTGCTGCTGGCAGAGCCGCCCCAGCTGCTCACCCTCAACCTGGGCAGCGGCGAGGGCCACTCCGTGCTGGAGGTGGTGCGGGCGTTTGAAGGCGCCAGCGGTTGCCCAGTGCCCTACGCCATCGTGGCGCGGCGCAATGGCGATGCCGCCAGCACGGTGGCCGATCCGCGCCTAGCCACCGAGCGGCTGGGCTGGCGCACCCGCCGCGGGCTGGCCGACATCTGTCGCGACGGCTGGTGCTGGCAACAGGCCAATCCCCACGGCTATGGCCGCTGAAGGCAGGCTGGTGCTGGCCGGTGGCGGCCACAGCCATGCCTTGGTGCTGCGAATGTGGGCGATGGCACGGGACCAGAGCGGTCGGCGCCCACCCGCCCAGATCACCCTGGTGAGTCGCCACAGCACAGCTTTCTATTCGGGCATGCTGCCAGGCCTGGTGGCCGGTCTCTACAACGAGCCGACCTGCAGCATCGACCTGCGCCGCCTCTGCTGGCTGGCCCAGGTGACCTTCGTGCAGGCGGAGATCACGGGCCTCGATCCCCAGGCACGGGAACTGCAGCTGGAGGGCCGACCCAGCCTGCGCTGGGACTGGCTCAGCCTCGATGTGGGGGCGGAAACCATCGACACCGAGCACGCGGCTGTGGCCGTCAAGCCCCTGGAGCCCTTCCTGCAGTGGTGCGCCCAGCAAGTACAGGACACCGCTGGAGCCCAGGGCCACCTCCGCATCCGGGGCGGTGGCGCGGCGGCCGTGGAGGTGGCCTTGGCCCTGCGAGGCCGGGGGCTTCAACCCGAGCTGCTGTTGCGGGGCAACGACCTCCATCTGGGCTCGACAGCGGCCAACCGGCTCGGCGAACGGCTGCTCCAAGCCGCAAGGATCCGCGTCGAGAGAAACAGCCCCGAGGGTGCCGCCGCCGACCTGGCCTGCACCGGCAGCCGCGGGCCCCGTTGGCTCGCGGCCAGTGGACTGCCCTGCGACGCCCGGGGGCGGCTGCTCACAGAGGCGAGCCTGCGGGTGCAGGGCCACCCCCGGCTCTTCGCGAGCGGCGACTGCGGGGTCATCACAGGCCATGCCCGCCCGCCCGCCGGCGTCTGGGCCGTGCGCTGCGCCCCGACCCTGGCCCACAATCTGGCCGCCGCCGTGGCGGGTCGGCCGCTGTGGCCCTGGCGGCCCCAACGCTGGGCCCTTCAACTGCTGGGGGATGGCGGCAGCCAAGCCGTGGCCTTCTGGGGCCCTTGGGCCTTCGGGCCCAGCCGGCTTCTCTGGCGCTGGAAGCAAGCCCTGGATCGCCGCTTCATGGAGCGCTTCAGCCAGCTGCAGGCCATGACACCATCCGGGCCTGGCGAGATGGCCTGCCGGGGCTGCGCCGCCAAGCTGGCCGCCAGCCCGCTGCAGGACGCCCTGGCGCGCAACGGCCTGGGTGGGGGTACCCCGGCCAGCGCCGAGGACGCCGCCGTGATCGCCTCAATGCCGGATGGGTCGCTGCTGCTGCAGAGCGTGGATGGCTTCCCGGCGCTAATGGGTGATGCCTGGCTCAATGCCCGGCTCACCACCCTGCACGCCTGCAGCGACCTCTGGGCCTGCGGCGCCCGGGTGGAGACCGTGCAGGCGGTGGTCACCCTGCCCGAACTGGCGGCAGCGCTGCAGGCCGACCTACTGAGCGACACCCTGGCGGGGATCCAATCGGTGCTGGAGCCGCTCGGGGCCAGGCTGATCGGCGGCCACACCCTGGAGGCCCGCGACAGCCAAAACCAGCAAGGGCCTGCTGGGGGTGGCCTGAGCCTGGTGCTGAGCGTGAATGGCCGCACTGGCACCAGTGCCCTCTGGGGCAAGGGGCCGTTGCGTCCGGGCGATGGGCTGCTACTCAGCCGGCCGATCGGCACGGGGGTGCTGTTTGCGGCCGCCATGGCCGGGGCCGCCGCGCCCCAGTGGCTCGACGCCGCCCTCATCCAGATGCAGCAGAGCCAGGAGGCCCTGGTGGAGCTCCTGGCCTGCCACGGCTGCCGTGCCTGCACCGACGTAACCGGCTTCGGGCTGCTGGGCCACCTGGGCGAGATGCAGGCCGCCAGCCCCGAGCCCTGCCGCGTGACGCTGAAGGCCGCCGCAATCCCAGCCCTGGCCGGGGCCCTGCCCCTACTGGAGCAGGGCTGGGCCAGCAGTCTGGCCCCCTCCAATGCCAGCGCCCTCGCCCTGCTGGAGGAGCGGATCGAGCTCGAAGGGCTGGCCGACGCCGCCCGCCTGGGCTTGCTGATCGACCCCCAGACCTGCGGCCCCCTATTGGCAGCAATTCCCGCTAATCAATGCGATGCGGCCCTGGCCTCTCTGCAGCAGGCGGGATTCGCCCGAGCGGCCCTGATCGGCCAGGTGCACATCTAAGTGCCGCCCCAGCGGGCCGGCAGGGAGAATGGCAGCACTGCTGATCCCGGCGTCTTGTCTGCCCTCACCCGGTGCCTGGAGGAAGAGGCTGCGGCCATCGCCGCCGCCGCCCAGCGCCTTAGTAGCACCCAGGTGGAGGCTGCTTTAGAGCTGCTCGAAGGCTGCCGGCAGCGGCGCGCCAAACTGGTGCTGACGGGGGTGGGCAAGAGCGGCATCGTCGCCCGCAAGATTGCCGCCACCTTCTCCTCGATCGGCCTGACGGCCGTGTTTCTCAACCCCGTCGACGCCCTGCACGGCGACCTGGGCATCGTGGCGGCCGACGACGTGGCCCTGCTGCTCTCCAACAGCGGCGAAACGGAAGAGCTGCTGGCCATCCTTCCCCACCTGCGCCGCCGCGGCACCGCCCGCATCGCCCTGGTGGGTCGCCTGGCGTCCAGCCTGGCGCTGGGCTGCGACGTGGTGCTCGATGGCGCAGTGGATCGGGAGGTGTGCCCCCTGAACCTGGCCCCCACCGCCAGCACGGCGGTCGCAATGGCGATCGGGGATGCCCTGGCGGCGGTGTGGATGGAACGGGCCGGCATCTCGCCAGAAGACTTCGCCATCAACCATCCAGCCGGCTCCCTCGGCCGCCAGCTCACCCTCACCGTTGCCGATCTGATGGTGCCGGCCAGCGAGCTGGCGGGCCTGTCCCCCGAGGCGCCACTGGCGGAGGTGATCGGTCGTCTCACCGAGGGCAGCAACGGCAAGGGCAGCCTCGGCGCCGCCTGGGTGGAGGCGGCGCACAACCCAGCCGAGCTAGCTGGTCTAATCACCGACGGCGATCTGCGCCGCACCCTGCAACGCCATGCCCCCGAGCGCTGGGCTGCCCTTCGCGCCGGAGCCATGGCGACCGCCAACCCAATCACGGTGGCGCCCGACACCCTGGCCATCGCGGCGCTGGAGCTGATGGAGCGCAATCCCCGCCAGGCGATTTCGGTGCTGCCGGTGGTGGATCCAGCCCAGCCGCGGCAACTGCTGGGCCTGTTGCGGCTGCACGATCTGGTGCAGGCTGGGTTCACCACCAGCCCTGCCCCTGAGCGCCCATGACGGCCATCCCCTTCACCCTGATCGCCGGGCCCTGCGTGATCGAAAGCCGCGATCTGGTGCTGCAGGTAGCCGAGCAGGTGAGCGGGCTCTGCCAAAAGCTGGGCATCCGCTACGTCTTCAAGGCCAGCTTCGACAAGGCCAACCGCAGCTCCGGCAAATCGTTTCGCGGGCCGGGCCCCGACGAGGGCCTGGCGATCCTGCAAGCGGTGGGCCAGACCTTCGGGGTGCCGGTGCTCACCGACATCCACGAAAGCCACCAGGCCGCCGCCGCCGCCCAGGCCGTGGACGTGCTGCAGATCCCGGCCTTCCTCTGCCGCCAGACCGACCTGCTCGAGGCGGCGGCCCAGGCCGTGGCCGGCACCACCAAGGTGGTGAATGTGAAGAAGGGCCAGTTCCTTGCCCCCTGGGACATGGCCCAGGTGGTGAACAAGCTCACCGAATGCGGGCTCGATCCCGCCAGCGGCCGCCTCTGGCTCACCGAGCGGGGCAGCAGCTTCGGCTACAACACCCTGGTGGTGGATTACCGCGGCATCCCCCAGATGCAGGCCCTGGGTTGCCCGGTGATCTTCGATGCCACCCACGCGGTGCAGCAGCCCGGCGGCCAGGGCACCACCTCGGGCGGCCAGCGGGAATTCGTGGCACCCCTCGCCAGAGCAGCGGTTGCCGTGGGCGTGGATGGGTTGTTCCTGGAGGTGCATCCCAACCCGGACCAAGCCCTGAGCGACGGACCCAACATGGTGCCGCTGCATCGCCTTGAGGCCCTGCTTCGCCAGCTCCTGGCCCTGCGCCAGGGGGTAGAGGGTGGCCTGGCGGTGAGCACCCTGTGAGCCGGCTGGGTTTGCGCTCGCGCCTCAAGCGGCGCCTGCTCAGCCCCCGCCTGCGCCAGATCCAACTGCTGGTGTGCGATGTGGATGGCGTGCTCACCGACGGGGGGCTGCACTACGACGAGCAGGGCCGGGTGGGGAAGCGCTTCGACGTGCGCGATGGCCTGGCGATCCGGATGCTGCAGCGGGCGGGCATCGAGGTGGCCTTTCTCAGTGGCGGCCGCAGTGGTGCGATCGAACAGCGGGCCCGGCACCTGCAGGTGAGCCACTGCCTGGTGGGCGTAGGCGACAAGCTCAGCGCCTTGCGCCAACTCCAGGCCACGCTGCAGCTGGAGCGCGAGCACACCGCCTTCATCGGCGACGACCTCAACGACCTCACGGTTCGCCCCGCCACAGGCCTGCTGATCAGCCCCGCCGATGGGGCCGCGGGCCTGCGGCGCCAGGCCGACTGGGTGCTGCGGCGGCGGGGGGGCGATGGCGCCGTGCGCGAGCTGGCGGAGGCGCTGCTGCAGCACCAGGGGCTGTGGCCGTCCCTCAACCGGGAAGGCTGGCGCGAAGGCAACGCCTAGGGCGCCATCACCCCGGGCTACGCCAAGGCCCGGGCCTGCTCCAGCTGCTCCGGGGTGTCCACCGAGAGGCAGTCCTGATCCACCGCGAAGGTGAGCAGGGGGATACCGGCATCGATCAGCCGCAACTGCTCCAGTTTCTCCAGCTGCTCGAGGGGTGAGACGGGCAGCGCCGTCCAGCTCGCCAGCACATCGGCCCGGTAGCCGTAAAGGCCCACGTGGCCCCAGTAGGTGGCGTGGTCGGCCCACTGCTCCGGCGGCACACCGCGCAGATGGGGCAGGGCACTGCGCGAGAAGGTGATGGCCCGGCCGTCACCCGCCCGCAACACCTTCACCACGTTGGGATCGTGCAGCTTGTCGGCCGTGAGCGGATACACCGGCGTCAGCACCGGCGGCCGCTGCAGCGCCACAAACTGGGCCACCATCGTCTCGATGATCCCCGGATCCAGCAGGGGCTGATCCCCCTGCACATTGATGACGAGGGTGTTGGAGTGCCTGGTGTCTGAGGGACCGGTGTCTGAAGACGAGCCACCCGCGGCGGCCACCAACTCCGTCACCACACTGGCCAGGCGCTCACTGCCCGAGCTGCACTGGGGGGAGGTCATCAGCACCGGGAAGCCCCAGGCTTCGGCGTCAGTGCGCACCTGCTCGCTGTCGGTGCACACCACCACCGCCGCCACGCCTTTGGCCTGCTGGCAGCGCTCTAGCACGTGCTGGAGCATCGGTTTGCCGGCGATGTCGGCGAGCACCTTGCCCGGCAGCCGCGCCGAGGCCAGGCGGGCCGGCACGGCCACCACGACACTGGGATCATGCACCGAATCAGTCATTCGCTCACGCTAAAGCCGCTCCAGCCGAAGCCTCTCGGCCCGCAGCTCCCGCAGCCGCTGGCCGAGCTCAGGCCCTGGCCGCATGCCTGCGGCCAACAGGTCTGCAGCGGTTGACGCGGCCTTGACCTGGCGCCAACGCAGCCACCAGCGCAGCAGGGGTCGGCGCGGGGCGGTGCCGCAAGCGATCGCAAGAGCCACGGCCTCGGGGCTGCACCCCGGCGCCTCCAACAAGGCACACCAGTGTTCTGCCAACAGCGGGAGGCCCTCCCCCTGCCGCTCCTGCAACCGCCGCCGCAGCGCCAGCCACTGCACGAGCAGGCGGTGCTGGCGGTGGGGTAGCTGCAGCCGCTCGGCCAGCGCCAGAGGCTCGCGGGCACCAGCCACCAGCGCCGCCAGCGGGGGCAGCTCCAGCCGGTGGGCCCAGCGCAGCCGCCGCGGCCACGTCCCATCGGCCTGCAGCGCTGGATCCAGCAACGCCAGCGCGCCCCAGCGCTGCAACACCGTGAGCGCCGCCAACCAGGGCTCCCGCTCCAACAAGAGCTCCAGCTCCATCCGCAGCCGAGTGCCCAGGGCCGCCGGAGCCTGACCCGGCGGATCCCCCGGTCGCCAGCCCCAGGGCCAGGCCGCCAGGGTGGCGTGGGCCTGCGCGGCGCTGGCGGGCTCCAGCTCCAATCCGAGCCGGGCCGCATAGCGGGCACCCCGCACCAGCCGGGTGGGATCGTCGCGAACGCTGCCGCCATGCAGGAAGCGCAGTTGCCGCCGCTCCAGATCCTCGCGGCCGCCGTGGGGATCGAGCATGGTGCCACTCGCCAGCTCCAGGGCCATGGCATTGATGCTGAAGTCGCGGCGGGCCAGGTCGTCGGCCAGAGAGCCGAAGCTCACCTGGGGATTTTCGGCCGGCACCGGGTAGGTCTCCCGCCGGGCCGTGGCCACATCCAGCAGCACCGGCTCGCCGGCCACGCTGAGCTCCAGCTCCACCGTGCCGTAGACGCCATGCTCCTGGCAGCGCCGCAGCACCCCGGGCCCCAGCTGCTCGACCAGCGCCGCCACGAGCCCCGCGACCCACTCCGCAGCTCGGCCTTCCACCACCAGATCCAGATCGGGCAGGCCCCGCCAGGGATCGTTGTGCACCCGGTGCAGCTGCAGATCGCGCACCGCACCGCCCACCAACGCCACAGACGTGGAGCCGGCGCGGCGCAGGGCCAGCAACACAGGGGCGGGGATGCCGGGAATCTCCACCTAGGCCTCAGCGGCGAGGGGCATCAAACGGGCTCGATCGGTGCCAGGCGCGGGTCGAGGATCTTGGGCCCCATCCCCTGGAATTTCACCGCAATCGACACCTTCTCACCACTGCCAAACAGGTGGGTCACCTGACCCTCGCCGAAGCTGCTGTGCCGCAGCCGATCGCCGACGGCCCAGGTTTTGCTGACCGCCCGGCGCCGCACCGCATTGGCGGGGGCCCCGGCTGCACCGCCAGCGGCCACCTGACGGGCCTCGTCGCGATCGACGCGGGTGAGGCGATCGAGGCGCTGCTCGCGGCGGATGGCGGCACCGCCGCTGTGGGGAATGTCGCCCTGGATCAGGGCGCTGGGCAGCTCCGAGAGAAACACCGACGGCACCGCCGGCTCACGCATGCCGCCCCAGAGGCGCCGCTCACTGGCATGGGAGAGGAACAGGCGCTCCTTGGCCCGGGTGAGGCCCACATAACAGAGCCGGCGCTCCTCCTCAAGGGCGGAGGGATCCTCGAGGGAGCGGTAGCTGGGGAACAGCCCCTGCTCCATCCCCACCAGATACACCACTGGAAATTCCAGGCCCTTGCTGGCGTGCAAGGTCATCAGCGTGACCCGGTCCTGCTCCGTGTCCTTGCTGTCGGCATCGCTGGCCAGGGCGGCGGAGGCCAGGAACTCCTCCAGGGAGCCCTCCTCGTTTTCCTCCTGATATTGCAGGGCGGCGTTCACCAGTTCGTTGAGGTTGCGGCGCCGATCTTCGGCTTCGTCGGTGCCATCGGCGATCAGCTCCGCCACGTAGCCGCTCTGCTCCATCACCCGCTGCACGAGCTCGGAGGGGGCGATGTCCTGGGCGCAGGCCTGCAGGCCATTGATCAACTCACAAAACTGCAGCAGCCCCTTGGCCGACCGCCCCCCCAGGGAGCGCACCGCCTCGGCATCGCTCACCACATCCCAGAGGGGAATGCCGAGCTGGTTGGAGGCGTCGGTGAGCCGCTCGATCGTGGTTTTGCCGATGCCGCGCTTGGGGGTGTTGAGCACCCGCAGCAGGCTGACGGTGTCGGCCGGATTCACCAGCAACTTGAGGTAGGCGAGCACGTCCTTGATCTCGCGCCGGTCGTAGAAGCGCAGCCCGCCCACCACGATGTAGGGGATGCCCCAGCGCACCAGCGACTCCTCCATCGCCCGACTCTGGGCATTGGTGCGATAGAGCACCGCCATGTCGCCCCAGCTGAGATCGGGGTGGGCGGCCTCCAGCATGCGCATGCGGTGCACCACCGCTTCGGCCTCGGCGATCTCGTCATCGCAGCGGGTGAGGGAGATCAGCTCGCCTTCGCCGCGGGTGGGCCGCAGCACCTTGTCGATGCGCTCGGAGTTGTGGGCGATCAGGGCGTTGGCCGCCTCCAGGATCGTGGCGGTGGAGCGGTAGTTCTCCTCCAGCTTCACCATCGTGCTGGTGGCTTCTGCGGCGGCGCCATCGCCGAAGTCGTCCTGAAAGCCCATCAGGATCGTGAAGTCGGCGGCGCGGAAGCTGTAGATGCTCTGGTCGGCATCGCCCACCACAAACACCGAGCGCCCGTCCCAGTCGTCGTAGGCGGCCGGATCGCGACCGTTGGTCACCAGCAGCTTGATCAGGTCGTACTGGGTGCGGTTGGTGTCCTGGTATTCATCCACGAGCACGTGGCGGAAACGCCGGTGCCAGTAGTCGCGGATCTGCTCGTTCTGGCGCAGCAGCTGCACCGGCAAGAGCAGCAGGTCGTCGAAATCGAGGGCGTTGTTGGCGGCCAGAGCTCGGCGATAGCGCCGGTACGTCTCCGCCATCAACCGGCCCCGCTGACCGCCGGCATCGGCTTCGAGCTGCTCGGGCATCCAGCCCTGGTTCTTGGCGTTGCTGATCGCCCAGCGCACCTTCTTGGGCTCAAAGCGCTTGGGATCGAGCTGCAGCTCCTGGGTCACGATCTCCTTGATCAGGCTCTGCACGTCGTTCTCGTCGTAGATCGAGAACTGGCGGGTCCAGCTGAGCCCCTCGGGATCCTTGAACTTGTCGATGTCGAAGCGCAGCAGCCGCGCAAACAGGGCGTGGAACGTGCCGATCCACAGCTCCTTGATCACCTCGCGGTAGATGCGCGAGCGCAGCTGGCGCTGCTCCACCGCCGGCAGGGTGCTCCACGGCTGACCGAACTGGCTCTGGGCCAGCTTCTGGGCCAGCAGCAGCTCCAGCCGCTCCTTCATCTCGCGGGCCGCCTTGTTGGTGAAGGTGACGGCGAGCAGATGGGCGGGATCGGCGCCATGGTGGCCGATCAGGTGGGCGATGCGGTGGGTGAGGGCCCGGGTTTTGCCGCTGCCCGCTCCGGCCACCACCAGCAGCGGACCGGTGTGGTGGTCCACCGCCTTGCGCTGGGCATCATTCAGGCCGGCGAGGAAAGCGCTCATGGGGCCGACCCTAGGCAAGCCGGCGGGCCAGCCCAGCGGGAAGCCGTTTGCACAACCGCTGCCGCCAGCGCTCCAGCCGCAGCCGCGCCAGGGAGGGAGCATGCAGCGGTGCGTCACCTGCCTGCAGGCGATCCAGGTGAGCGTTGATGGCGGTGAGGGCCTGGCGCCAGCGCTCCCGCAACCGCGGCTCACTGAGCTCCGCGAGCAGCTCCTCGAGCCGGCGCGGCGGCGGCAGCCAGGCGGCCGGGTCGGCCACGGCCGTGGCAATCCTCTCCACATCGGCGGCCAGCGTGCCGGCGCCGATCTGGTGGGCCGTGGAACCGGGATCGAGGGTGTCGGCCAGGGCGTGGTTGAAGCTGCTGAACAGGACGCAGCCACAGGCCAGCGCCTCAAGCGGCGGTAGGCCGAACCCCTCGCTCACGCCGCTGCAACGCCAATGGTCGGCGGAGTCGTAGAGCACCACCGTGGCGCTGTTGAACAGAGCCACCAGATCCTCCACCCAGCCGTCCTGCACCTCCACCCGCAGCCCCCGGGCCCGGAGGGCCGGCACCAACTGCTCCAACACGTAGGCGCTGCACTTGCGCCGTTGCACGAGCACATCGATCGTGCGACCGCCGGGCGCTGGCTGGGCGCCCAGGTTGTGAGGGGAGCGGTTGTGGGGGCGATCGCCATTGGCGATCCAGCTGGCCCCCAGGGCATTGGGCACGAGAAACAGGGGATTGCGGCTGGCCCACTGACCCCAGTAGCCCAGGGTGTTGCGGCTCACCGCCAGCACCGGCACCCCAGGCGGCAGCCGAAAGCCATAGCCACTGCTGTGGGCGTGATAGGCCGCCGGCCGGCCCCGCAACGCCCGCAACTGTCCTGGCACATCGAAGCCCCAGCTGACGATCCAAAGCACTTGCGCAGCAGCCGCACCACCCACAGGCTCGGTCCGCAACAAGTCGGCGAGAAAGGGAAGCCCCGCTTCCCGCTGCCGGTAGGTGACCAGCTCCGTGGGCACCAGGTCGGCCAACAGCCGGGCCGTCTGCTGCTCCACCAGCAACCCCCCGCAGCGGAACCTGCCGGTGGTGCCGGGAACCAGAAAGCGGAGGGGCCTCAACGGGCGATCAGGCGGCGACGGCCTCGGTGCTGCCGGCCCGCTGCCGGCGCGTGAGGAAGCCGAACAGCACCTTGCCGATGGCGGCGATCAGGTTGCCTTCAAGCTCCTGGAACATCGTCATGTTGAGGTGGAAGGCGTGGTTCGCCTCTTCAACGATGCGATCGGCCATGGCCTGGTCGATCGGCAGGGCATCCAGGGTGGCGCGGTAGTTGGTTTTGAAGGCCTTCTCGTCGGGGATCGCGTCGAATTCGTAGAAGCGCAGACCGTCATGCTCACCCAGATTCATCGCCTTCTGGGCAATGTTCTTGAGGATCTGACCGCCGGAAAGATCGCCGATGTAGCGGGTGTAGTGGTGGCCCACCAGCAGCTCCGGGCAGTCCCGAGCCACCTGGTGGAGGCGCGCGACGTACTGCTGAGCACCGGGGGTGGACTTGACGGAGCTGCGCCAATCCGGGCCGAAATAGAAAGCCAGATCCTGCTCGAGGCTCTCGCGACGGTTGAGCTCAGCAAAAGCCACCGGAGCCACCACTGGGTGGTCCTTGAGCTTGCCGAACTCTTCCTCCATCGCGGAGTACACGAAATAGAGGTCGGCCACCAGGGTGCGGTAGCTGGCCTTGTCGACCACCCCCTTGAGGAAGCAGCTCACGAAGCCGGTGTTCTCCGCCATCGTGTGGGCTTTCTTGGTGCCTTCACGCAGTTGGGAAGCAAGGGCGACAGCCATCAGTCGGGGGCGCTGCACGGGCGAGGAGCCAAGTTAGGCGGGGCCTTTGCCCAGGCGAGCAACAAGGTTGCGAAGGGTTACGCCGCCTCGGAGTGCCCGGCCGTGGTGGAGTCGGCAAACAGGTCAAACAACTCCCGGCAAAACTGCTGCAATTTCTGCGCCACCTCAGCCTGGGGCAGATGGCTGCCGGTGGGCTGCCAGTCGCCCACGGTGGCCAGCCGCCAGCGCTCACGCTCATAGGTGAGCCCCCGGACCGCCACCCCCAGCAGCCGCGGCCGTTCGCCACTGCTGGGTCCCGCCGCCAAGCCTGACCCCGCCATCAAGCCCAGGGGCTGCTGGAGCCGCAATTGCACCAAAAAGGAGCGGCACTGGCTGCGGGGGCTCCAACCGGGCAAATGAAAGGAGAGATCCAGGCTGTCCTGCTCGGCGAAGGCACGGGTGAGGGGGTCGTCGCGCCAGGGGCTGAGATTGGCGCGGGCATCAGGGAAGTGGGCCCGAAACAGGGCCGCCACCGAGGCGATCGCCTGGGCCTGGACCAACGATCGAACCTGGTCGGCGGCATTCATGCCGTTTCCCCTGAGCAGAACCGCTGCATACCTGAAACCTAGGCTCGCCAAACCGATTGCGCCGCCCCCGGTCAGCACAAGCCCATGGCCACCAGCCCCGCCGCCAGCTTCGACAAGCTCACAGCCCCGGCCCAGGGCACCGCCATCCGCTTCGAGAACGGCCAGCCGGTGGTGCCGAACGATCCGATCATTCCCTTCATCCGCGGCGATGGCACCGGCGTGGACATCTGGCCCGCCACCCAGAAGGTGTTGGATGCGGCCGTGGCCAAGGCCTACGGCGGTGAGCGCCGCATCGAGTGGTTCAAGGTGTACGCCGGCGACGAGGCCTGCGACCTCTACGGCACCTACCAATACCTGCCGGAGGACACTCTCGACGCGATCCGCACCTACGGCGTGGCGATCAAGGGCCCGCTCACGACGCCGATCGGCGGCGGCATCCGCTCCTTGAACGTAGCCCTGCGCCAGATCTTCGATCTGTATTGCTGCGTGCGCCCCTGCCGCTACTACGAAGGCACGCCCAGCCCCCACAAGCGCCCCCAGGACCTCGAGGTGATCGTGTACCGCGAGAACACCGAGGACATCTACATGGGGATCGAATGGGAGGCCAGCGATCCGGTGTGCCTGGAGCTAATCCAGCATCTCAATGCGGTGGTGATCCCTGCCAACGGCAAGCTCGGCCAGCGCCAGATCCCGGCTGGCTCAGGCATTGGCATCAAGCCGGTGAGCAAGCACGGCAGCCAGCGCCACATCCGCAAGGCGATCCAGCACGCCCTCCGCCTGGAAGGCGACAAGCGCCACGTGACCCTGGTGCACAAGGGCAACATCATGAAGTTCACCGAGGGGGCCTTCCGCGACTGGGGCTACGAGCTGGCCACCACCGAATTCCGCGCTGAGTGCATCACCGAGCGGGAGAGCTGGATCCTCGGCAACGTCGAAAAGGATCCCAACCTGAGCATTGAGGCCAACGCCCGCCTGATCGAGCCTGGCTACGACAGTCTCACGCCGGAGAAAAAGGCGGCCATTGATGCCGAAGTCAAGGGCGTGATCGACGCCATCGGTGCCAGCCACGGCGGCGGGAAGTGGAAGGCGATGGTGCTGGTCGACGACCGCATCGCCGACAGCATCTTCCAGCAGATCCAGACCCGCCCCGCCGACTATTCGGTGCTGGCCACCCTCAACCTCAACGGCGACTACATCTCCGATGCCGCCGCCGCGGTGGTGGGCGGCCTGGGCATGGCCCCCGGCGCCAACATCGGCGACAGCGCCGCCATCTTCGAAGCCACCCACGGCACCGCGCCCAAGCACGCCGGCCTCGATCGGATCAACCCCGGCTCGGTGATCCTCAGCGGCGTGATGATGCTCGAATTCATGGGCTGGCAGGAAGCGGCCGACTTGATCACCGCCGGCCTCAGCGCCGCCATCGCCAACCGGGAGGTCACCTACGACCTGGCCCGGTTGATGGAGCCCCCCGTGGAGCCGGTGAGCTGCAGCGGCTTCGCCGCCGCCGTGATCCGCCACTTTGAAACCGGCGGCCTCTAGGACGAGGACGAAGCGATCGAGCTGTGAGGCCAGGGCTGCTCCCTACCGATGGCGGGCAGCCTGCCGCGATCACCCCTAACTTCAGAATCAGCCCCCTGCCACCGCCGCACCATGGCCGCTGAAGACACGCTCACGGCACAGACGACAGCAGTGATGACCCGCAACGAAGCAGCCTTCGGCCGAGGCGATCTGGACGGGGTCATCGCCAACTACGCCGAGGACGCCGTGCTGGTGCGGCCCGGCAAGGTGTACCGCGGCCGCACCGAGATCCGGGCCATGTTCGCCGAGGTGTTCGCCCATTTCGCCGGGCTCACCCCCCAGAGCAACTCGATGACCGTGGCGGGTCGGCTGGCGCTGCTGACCTGGACCGCCACCAGCCCCGGCGGCCGGCTGGTGCAGGGCATCGATAGCTTCGTGATCGAAAAGGACCAGATCGTGGCCCAGTCCTACGTAGGAGCCCTCTGAGGCCATGCCCACCATCACCGCCTGGGGCAACTCCGAAGCCGGTGCCGCGCTGAGTCGCCGCACCATGACCATGGCCGAGCCAGGGCCCGACGAGCTGCTGCTCGAGGTGCTGTACTGCGGCCTCTGCCACAGCGATCTGGGCCACATCGACGAGCCGCGTTCGGCCACCGATCCGCTGGTGGTGGCCGGCCACGAGATCGTCGGCCGGGTGGTGGCCCTGGGTCAGGGGGTTGACCCGGCGCGTCTGGGCCAGCTGTGCGGCCTGGGCTTCATTGCCGGCACCTGCCGCCACTGCCGCTACTGCCTGAGCGGCCGCCAGACCCTATGCGCCAATTTTGAGAGCACGATCCTGGGCCGTCCCGGCGGCTTCGCCAGCCACGTCAAAGCCCACCAGGACTGGGTGCTCCCCCTGCCGGACGGGCTGGACCCGGCGGCTGCCGGTCCGCTGCTGTGCGCCGGGGTGACGGTGTTTGAACCGCTGCTGGGGGGTGCCATCTCGCCCACGGCCCATGTGGCCGTGATCGGTGTGGGCGGCCTGGGCCACCTGGCCCTGCAACTGGCCCGGGCCTGGGGCTGCGAGGTGACCGGCATCACCACCTCGGCCAACAAACGGGACGAGATCCTGAGCCTGGGGGCCCACCAGGTGCAGTTGCTGGGCGAGCTCGACCAGCAACAGGGGGCCTATGACCTCATCATCAACACCAGCAACCACGCCCTTGACTGGGACGCAGTGGTGGGGTCCCTGGCCCCCGATGGCTGCCTGCACCAGTTGGGGCTGTGCCCGACGCCAATCCCCCTGCGGGTGTTCCCGTTCGTCAAGGGCAACCTGAGCTTTCGCGCCTCGCTGACCTCGACGCCGGCCAACTCCATCAAGTTGCTGGAGTTCTGCGCGCGCCACCAGATCCAGCCCCTGGTGGAGGTGCTGCCGATGGATCAGATCAACACCGCCATCGCGCGCCTGCGTCGGGGCGATGTGCGCTATCGGTTCGTGCTGCAGGGCCCCGCCTGATGACCAGCCCCGTGCTCGCCCCCAGCACCGACCCCTGCGTGCACTGCGGCTTCTGCCTGCCCAGCTGCGCCAGCTACC
>JBIPLV010000043.1:0-17066 GCA_044369475.1 Cyanobium sp.
CTCACCAATGGCCCCACCAAGGCCGATGGCCAGGGCCGCCATCTCCCAACCGTCGCGGGGCACGGTGTCGTTCTGGATGCGGCCCACTTCGTGCCAGAAGAGCAGGTTGCGGTGGTCGATCGCCAGGGCATCCCACTTCTCCAGATCCACCTGGATCTCCACCTCGTCGCGACCGATTTCCTCGATGGTGATCAGGGGCGGCTCCACCGAGGCGGCCGCTTCCACAAACACCCAGCTCTGCAGTTCAGGAGGCAGCAGCCCTTTCAGGCGCTGGAGTTCGCTCATCGGGTGAGTGACCACGTTAAGGATCAGGTTAGCGATTCCCCCCGCAGGGGCTGGGGGCGGCGGTTGAATCGGTTCCGCGAGGCGGGGCCTGAGGGGCCCGTGAGAGGCTAGGCAGGTTTGGCTAGCTCACCCCCATGCCCCGCCGCACGGACCTCAGGCGCATCCTGCTGCTGGGCTCGGGTCCGATCGTGATCGGCCAGGCCTGTGAATTTGACTATTCCGGCACCCAGGCCTGCAAGGCCCTGCGGGCCGAGGGATTTGAAGTGGTGTTGGTGAATTCCAACCCGGCCTCGATCATGACCGATCCGGACATGGCGGATCGCACCTACATCGAGCCGCTCACCCCCGAGGTGGTGGCCCGGGTGATCGAGATTGAGAAGCCCGATGCCCTGCTGCCCACCATGGGCGGTCAGACCGCCCTCAACCTGGCGGTCACCCTGGCCGAGAACGGCACTCTGGCCAAGCACGGCGTGGAGTTGATCGGCGCCAACCTCCAGGCCATCCAGAAGGCGGAAGACCGGCTCCTGTTCAAGGAGGCGATGGAGCGGATCGGGGTGGCGGTGTGTCCCTCCGGCATCGCCAACACCCCGGAGGAGGCCGAACGGGTGGGCGAGGCGATCGGCAGCTACCCGCGCATCATTCGGCCGGCCTTCACCCTGGGTGGCAGCGGTGGCGGCATCGCCTACAACCCCGAGGAGTTCCGCGCCTTCTGCAAAAGCGGCCTGGAGGCCAGCCCCGTCTCCCAGATCCTGATCGAGCAGTCGCTGCTGGGTTGGAAGGAATTCGAGCTGGAGGTGATGCGCGACACCGCCGACAACGTGGTGATCGTGTGCAGCATCGAAAACCTCGACCCGATGGGGGTGCACACCGGCGATTCGATCACCGTCGCTCCGGCCCAAACCCTGACCGACCGGGAATACCAGCGGCTGCGGGACCAGTCGATCGCGATCATCCGCGAGATCGGTGTGGACACCGGCGGCAGCAACATCCAGTTCGCCATCAACCCCGCCAACGGCGACGTGGTGGTGATCGAGATGAATCCGCGGGTGAGCCGCTCCTCGGCGCTCGCCTCCAAGGCCACCGGCTTTCCGATCGCCAAGATCGCCGCCCGGCTGGCGGTGGGCTACACCCTCGACGAAATCGTCAACGACATCACCGGCGCCACGCCGGCCTGCTTCGAACCCACGATTGATTACGTGGTCACGAAGATTCCCCGCTTCGCCTTCGAGAAGTTCCGCGGCAGCCCGGCGGTGCTCACCACCTCGATGAAGTCGGTGGGCGAGGCGATGGCGATCGGCCGTTGCTTTGAGGAGTCGTTCCAGAAGGCGCTGCGCTCCCTGGAAACGGGCCACGCCGGCTGGGGCAGCGACCGGCCCGACGTCCGCTGGGAGCCCACCGAACTGGAGCGGGCCCTGCGCACCGCCACCCCCGAGCGGATCTTCGCCGTGCGCGCGGCGATGCTCGCTGGCCGCAGCGACGACGACATCCACCAGCTCAGTGCCATCGACCCCTGGTTCCTGGCCAAGCTGCGCCGCATCCTCGAGGCCGAGCAACGGCTGCTGCTGGGCCGCCAGCTGGCGGAGCTCGAGGCTCCGGGCCTGCTCGAGCTCAAGCAGCTGGGTTTTTCGGATCGTCAGCTCGCCTGGGCTACAGGCAGCCAGGAGCTGGAGGTGCGCCGCCACCGCCAAGCCCTCGGCGTCAACGCTGTGTTCAAGACGGTGGACACCTGTGCGGCGGAATTCGCCTCCAGCACCCCGTACCACTACTCCACCTACGAGCGGCCGCTGGAGCGGCTCAACGCGGCCGGTGGGCTGGAGATGGTGCCGCCTGAAAACGAGGTGCAGCCGGAGAGCCGCCGCAAGGTGATGATCCTGGGGGGCGGTCCCAACCGCATCGGCCAGGGCATCGAGTTCGACTACTGCTGCTGCCACGCCTCCTTCGCCCTGCAGGCCGAGGGCTTCGCCACGGTGATGGTGAACAGCAACCCGGAAACGGTGTCGACCGACTACGACACCAGCGATCGGCTCTACTTCGAGCCGCTCACCCTTGAGGACGTGCTCAACGTGATCGAGGTGGAGCGCCCCGAGGGGGTGATTGTTCAGTTTGGTGGTCAGACGCCGCTGAAGCTGGCGATCCCGCTGCTGCGCTGGCTGGCCTCACCCAAGGGGCTAGCCACCGGCAGCCGGATCTGGGGCACCTCCCCGGAATCGATCGACGCCGCCGAAGACCGGGAGCAATTTGAGGCGATCCTGCGCCGGCTGGAGATCCGCCAGCCCCGCAACGGCCTGGCCCGCAGCGAAGCGGAGGCCCGGGCGGTGGCCGAGCGGGTGGGCTACCCCGTGGTGGTGCGTCCCAGCTACGTGCTCGGCGGCCGCGCCATGGAGGTGGTGTACGACGAAGCCGAGCTCAACCGCTACATGGTGGAAGCGGTGCAGGTGGAGCCCGACCACCCGGTGCTGATCGACCAGTACCTCAACAACGCCATCGAGGTGGACGTCGATGCCCTCTGTGACCGCGACGGGCAGGTGGTGATCGGCGGGGTGATGGAGCACATCGAGCCGGCGGGGATCCATTCGGGCGATTCGGCCTGTTGGCTGCCGTCGGTGAGCCTCAGCGAGGCGGCCCTGGCCACGATCCGCGATTGGAGCCGGGCCCTGGCCCTGGCCCTGGGGGTGCGCGGGCTGATCAACCTGCAGTTCGCCGTGCAGAACGACCCGGAGCAGGGCGAGCGGGTGTTCATCATCGAGGCCAACCCCCGCGCCTCCCGCACGGTGCCGTTTGTGGCCAAGGCCACCGGCGTGCCCCTGGCCAAGGTGGCCAGCCAGCTGATGGCCGGCCGCACCCTGGCGGAGCTGGGGCTCACAGCCGAGCCCATCCCCCCGCTGCAAACCGTCAAGGAGGCGGTGCTGCCGTTCAAGCGCTTCCCGGGCTCCGACACCCTGCTGGGGCCGGAGATGCGCAGCACCGGTGAGGTGATGGGCATCGCCAGCAGCGCCGGCATGGCTTACGCCAAGGCTGAGCTGGCCGCCAATGAAGCCCTCCCCACCGGCGGCACGGTGTTCCTCTCCACCCACGACCGCGACAAGGCGGCCCTGGTGCCGGTGGCGCAGCGGCTGGTGGGGCTGGGCTTTGCCCTGATCGCCACCAGCGGCACCGCTGAGGCCCTGCGGGCTGCCGGGCTCACGGTGGAAGCGATCCTCAAGGTTCACGAAGGACGACCCAATATCGAGGACGCGATCCGCTCGGCCCGCATCCAGCTGATCATCAACACGCCGATCGGCCGCCAGGCGGTGCACGACGACCAATACCTGCGCCGCGCCGCCCTCGACTACGCCGTTCCCACCGTCACCACCCTCGCCGGTGCCCGCGCGGCCCTGGAGGCGATCACCGCTCTGCAGCAGCAGACGCTTGAGGTGAATGCTCTGCAGGACATGCATCACGCCCCGTCCCGTTAGGGCCCGGCCCCTCTCGTTAGGGTTGGGGGCCTTGCATCGCCTCCCCCCGTGACCGCCACCCCCGAGGCCCCCGCATCGATGGCCAGCACCTCGCTTGCCCCCGGCAGCGACTGCACGGCAGCCTTCCGCGCCGCCTATGCCAATCGCTACACCTGGGAGCCCGGCTTCGGGGGTTACCGCGGCCGCTGCATCTGGGAGCAATCCGGGGCGGCTGGTGAAGCCGACAGGCAGGCGGAGGGCACCTTTGTGGTGGGCGCTGATCTCAAGGCCACGGTGGAGGGCATCGCCGACGACACCATCCACAAGGCCCTGGCCTCCCAGCTTTGGGAGGTGGCGATCCACCGGGTGCGCCGCAGTTTCGAGCAAACCCACGGCGAGAACACCTTCACTGCCGGCGACACCGATGCGGTGGGCACCGAGGTGGTTGTGGGCGGCAAGAACACCGGTGATCGTTACCGCATCCAGAACGACGTGGTGACGATGGTGCACCGCCACATCCACGGCACCGTGGTGACGATCTTCACCGAGAGCACCACCGACACCGGCAGCGGCTACCTGAGCCGCTGCTACACCAGCCGCTACAACGACCCCGCCAGCGGCGAAGCCAAGGGCGGTACCAGCCGCTTCACCGACACCTTCGTGCCCCTGGCTGGCGTTGGCCCCTGGGTGCTGAGCGAGCGGGTGGTGGAGACCGAAGCCTGGGGCGACACCCCGGCCGGCCGCCAGGTGTTTCGGTTCGAGGATCTCGCTCCCCTGGGCTAGGCCCGGGAGCGGGAGGGGGCACAATGCGGCGATGCTTTCCCTTTGGCTCGGTGCCACCGATCAGGGTCTGGCCTACGCCGGCCTGGCCCTGGGCACCTATTTAACGCTGCGCGTTCTCAACTTTCCCGACCTCACCGTGGATGGGTCCTTTGCTCTGGGCGGAGGTACAGCTGCGGTGCTGATCAGCCAGGGCGCGCCCGTGCCGTTGGCCCTGGTCCTGGCGATCGTCTTCGGTTGCCTGGCGGGTCTGGTGACCGGCTTGATCCACACCCGCCTGGGCGTAAATGATCTGTTCGCCGGCATTCTCACCACCACCGGCCTCTACTCGATCACCCTGCGGCTGATGGGCCGCTCCAACATTCCTCTGTCGGAAACGCCCGCGGGGATCCTGGCTTTGCCCAACCTGGGGCTGGGCCTTGATGGCCAGTGGCTGGTTGGGCTCGGCCTGGCGATGGTCGGGCTGATCCTGCTGATCAGCCTGCTGATGGCCACCGATTTCGGGCTGTCGCTGCGGGCCCTGGGCAACAACCCCACGATGGCCCGGGCCAACGGCATCAACCAGCGCCGTGGACTCACCGTGGGCATCGCCGCTGCCAATGGTCTGGTGGCCCTCGCCGGTGCCCTGGTGGCCACCTACCAGGGCTTCGCCGACGTGACCATGGGCATCGGCTCGTTGATCCTCGGCCTTGGCATGGTGATCATCGGCGAGTCGCTGCTGCGGCCCCGCTCGGTGCCCGCGGCGCTGCTGGCGGTGGTGGTGGGGGCGATTGTGTTTCGCATGATGATTGCCATCGCCCTGCAGCTCGGCTTGGAGCCGGTGGATCTCAAGCTCGCCACGGCTGTGCTGCTGCTGATCGCCTTGGCTTTTGGCCGGCTGCGCATCCCCGGCCTCTCGGATCAGGGGAGGGTGCAGGGATGAGCCTCTCTGTCTCCGGTCTCAGCTGGGGCCATCCACTGCCGGGATCGGGCTGGCGTCAGCTCTTCAGTGATTTTTCGCTCAGCTGCCCGGCCGGCCAGTTTCTGGTGGTGATCGGCAGCAATGGCTCCGGCAAGAGCACCCTGCTCAACCTGGTGGCCGGCACCCTGCGTCACGACGACGGCCAGATTCACCTGGGGAGCCGCCCCCTGCACAAGCTGCGCGACCACCAGCGGGCCCGCTGGATCGGCCGGGTGATGCAGAACCCCCTGGAGGGCACCTGCCCAGGGTTGACGGTGGCCGAAAACCTTCGCTTGGCCGAGCGGCGGCACCACCGTTCCTCCTTGCTGGCTGGCGCAGCACTGCTTGGGGCCTTGGGCGGCATCCACCCCAACCGCGCCGATCGGCGGCGCTACCGCGAGCTGCTTGGCGACTTGGGGCTGCCCCTGGCCGACCGCCTTGACGAGCCCGTGGGCCAGCTCTCCGGCGGCCAGCGTCAGACGCTCAGCCTGGTGATGGCCACCCTGGGCTCACCGGACCTGCTGCTGCTCGATGAGCACACCGCCGCCCTCGACCCCCGGGCGGAGGCCACGGTGATGGCCCTCACGGATCGTCTCGTGCGCCAGCTCGGCACCACGGCTTTGATGGTGACCCACAGCCTCGATCAGGCCCTTGGCCACGGCGACCGGCTGGTGATGCTGCATGAAGGGCGCCTGATCGGCGACTGGAGCGCTGCGGAGCGTGAACAGCTGGATCCGCCTGCCTTGCGAGCCATGTATGGCACGGCCATAGTGGCGCCAGCGTCTTCCAATGCCACCAATGGGTCTTCAGCGCCGTGAATTTCTGAGCTTGGTGGGTGCTGGCGCGGTGAGCACGGTGGTGCTCTCCGCCTGCGGCAAGCTCGGCGGCGGCGCCAAAGTGAAGGGTCCCACCATCGGCATGCTCCAGATGGTGGAAGCCCCGCCTCCGACCAACACCCGCAAGGGTTTTGAAGCGGCCCTGGCTGAGGCCGGCTACATCCCAGGCAAAACCGCCAACTTCATTCAGAAGGATGCGGCCGGTGAACTGCCCAACACCACCCTGGTGATGAAGCAGTTTGTGGGCGACCAGGTGGACATGATCCTGGCGGTGGGTACACCACCGCTGCAGGCCGCCATGAAGGTTGCGCCGGAAACCACTCCGGTGATCTTCTGCTATTGCTCGAACCCCTGGGGCGCCGGTGCAGGCACTCCACCTGGAGGCGTCGGTCAGCACAAGCCCAACGTGGTGGGCACGATCGGCACCAACCCGGTGGGCAAAGAACTGGATCTTGCCCGCCAGATCAACCCCGATCTCAAGACCGTCGGCCTCATTTACAACCCCGGAGAGCCCAACTCCGAATACGAAGCCAAGGTGCTCAAGGAGGAGGCCGCCAAGCGCAAGATCACCGTGGTGGAGCAGTCGGTGGCCAACTCCGGCGAGGTGCTGCAGGCCGCCCAGGTGCTGGCCGACAAAAACGTGGAGGCCTTCGTGAAGATCGGCGATTACGCCACCATCCAGGGCTTTGGCTCGATCGCCAAGGTGGGCTTGGAGAAGAAGAGTCCGGTGTATTCGGTGGATGCCGACGACATCAAGCTGCCCGGCTGCCTGGCCACGATCGGCTGGGCCTACTTCGACGACGGCTACGCCGCCGGCAAACTGGCGGTGCGGGTGCTCAAAGGTGAATCACCGGCCACGATGGCCTTTGAGCCCCTCACCAAAACCGAGCTGCTGGTAAACAAGGCCACAGCTCAGGCCATCGGGGTCACCCTTCCTGAGGCCCTGCTCAAGGAGGCGAAGGAGGTGGTGGGCTAGGGCAGGGGGGTGATGGATTGGAGCTTGTCGTTGAGCTGGCTGGCCATCGCCTGCCGGCCAACGGCCAGCACCTTGAGGGTGTCTTCATGCATGCGCAGCTGGGCATCGGCCACCTGCATGCCTCGCACCAGTTCCTTCATGTCGTCGGGAAGGCTGTTGAGGTCGTAGCGCTTGCCTTCGAAGGTGAGCACGGGCGGCTGGTTGCTGGCGGCTTGGCTGGCGCTATCCACGGAAGACGGGTTACGGACGGTCTCAGGATACGGGTGGGCGGCCAGCCGGTCGCTTGAAGAAAAACATCAGCAGGGGCCCCACCTGGGCTGCCTCCACCATCTCCCAGTTCTCCTTGCCGAGGGCATTGAGGAAAAACTGCAGCTGCTCGGCCGGGTGGCGCGGCTTGGTGGCGGCTGCGTCGTACTGCTGGGGGAATTCTTGCTTCAGAAACTCCGGGCTGAGGGCGCCGCCCAGCCGCTCACTGTCGGCCTTGGGGGAGGGCGGCCCTGGTGGATTGCCGCTCTCCACATTGATGTGGATCACCCGGTACTCCCACGCCATCACGTTTGCAGATGAATGAATTGGCGCTCGCAGAGCTCGCGGTAGCGGCCTCCCTGCGCCATGAGGGCATTGTGGCTGCCCTGCTCCACGATTCGCCCGCCATCGAGCACCAGGATTCGGTCGGCTCCCTGAACGGTGGCGAGGCGGTGGGCGATCACCAGCACAGTGCGACCCGCCATCGCCTGCTCCAGCCCCCGCTGCACCGCCTCTTCGGACTCAGCATCCAGGGCGCTGGTGGCCTCATCGAGCAGCAGCACGGCGGGGTTGCCCAGCACGGCGCGGGCGATGGCCAAGCGTTGCAGCTGGCCCCCGGAGAAGTTGCTGCCCCGCTCTTCGATGCGGCTGGCGTAGCCCTGGGGTAGGGCCTCAATGAAGCCGGCGGCGTTGGCCAGCTCGGCGGCCTGGCGGATCGCCGCCTCGCTGGCGGGCCGCCCGAAGGCGATCGCCTCGGCCACAGTGCCCGAAAACACGCTGCTCTGCTGGGGCACCAGGGCTACCGCCCGTCGCAGGTCGCGGGCCCGCAGATCGGCGAGGTTTTGGCCATCGAGCAGCACCCGGCCCTGCTGGGCGGTGTTGAAGCGCAGCAGCAGCGAAAACAGGGTGCTCTTGCCGGCCCCCGAGGGGCCCACCAACGCCACCACCTGGCCGGGTTGCACCGCCAGGTTGAGGTCGTGCAGCACGGGCTGGCCTGAGCTGTAGCCGAAGCGCACCTGCTCCAGCACCAGCGCGCCATGCACGGGGCCGAGCGGTTGGGCCGTGGGCCGGTCTGGCGGCTCCACCGGCTCTGCCTCAATGGCCCGCAGCCGCTGCAGCGAGGCCTGGCCCTGCTGGAATTCGTTGAAGTTGGTGGTGAGGTGGGAGATCGGATCGATCAGCATCAGCAGCGCCGCTACATAGCTGCTGAACCCCTGGCTGCTGAGACCACCGGCCTGGATGCGTGCGGCGCCGATCAGCAGCACCGTGAGAATGCCGGCGGCCTCCAGGAAGCCCACTACAGGATGCTGCAGGGCGAGCAGCTTGAGGGTGCGATAGCGCGCTCGGCGGTGTAGGTCGATCTCGGCGTCAAAGCGTTGTTGTAGCCAGGGTTCCGCGGCAAAAGCCCGCACCAGCGGCAGCCCGCCGATCGCTTCACCCAGCAGGCCGGCCAGCTCGCTCACCTGTTTCTGGCTGCGTTCAGCGGCGGTCATCACCCGCGCCCCAAAGCTGCTTACCAGCACCACCACCAGGGGGGCCAACAGCAGGGTGGCCAGGGCCAGGGGCCAGTCGAGCCACACCATGTAGCCCAGCACCACCACCAGTTGCAGGGCGCTAGGGGTGGTGTCCTGGATGGTCTTGTAGATCACCTCGCCGACACGGTCGGCGTCTTCGGTGAGGCGGTAGGTGAGGTCGCCGGCCGAGAGCTTCTCCAGGGCGCCAAACTCCAGGCGCTGCAGACGGGCAAACAGTCCCCGGCGCAGCTCCTGGCTCACGCGTAGGGCTGGGCCGGCCAACAAGGTGTCCTGGCCAAATTGGGCCGCCTTCTGCACCAGAAACAGGCCCAAGGCCGCCGCGATCGTGCGCAACACCACGGGGAAGTTGCCTGCGCCAATGGCGGGGATCAGCTGACCTGCCAGCCAGGCCAGAAGCGGCCAACAGCTCACATAGATGAGGATGCACAGACCCCCGGCCAGCAGGCGCCTGCGGTAAGGCTTCAGCAGCGGCCAGAGGTGACGGAAACCGGCCGGCGACGGTGCAAGCATGCGGTCACGCTATCGCCACCGTTGCGAGCTCACCTTTGAAACTCGACCAATTCCTCAAGTACCAGGGCCTGGTGGGCACCGGCGGTGAAGCCAAGCTGCGCATCCAGCGCGGGGATGTGCGTGTCAATGGCGCCATCGAAACCCGCCGGGGCCGCCAGCTGGCCCTGGGTGATGCGGTGGCTCTCGATGGCCGCGAGGTGTTGTTCACGCCGCTCCGGGATTGATCCCGCGCCAGGCCCTGATCCCGCGTCCAGGGCGTGACCGGCGGCCCATTAGGTTTTCCTGACGTCGTTGGGGTGGGCCAGTGCGCAAGGCCGTGATCGCGGGCAACTGGAAAATGCACATGACCTGCGCCGAGACGCGGGTGTTTGCGGCCACGTTTCGACCGCTGATCGCTGATCTTCCTGGCGACCGTGAGGTGGTGATCGCACCGCCCTTCACCTCGATCCCCACCCTTTGCCGTCACCTCGCGGGGGCCGGCGTGCAGATTGCGGGTCAGAACGTGCACTGGGAAGATCAAGGCGCCTACACCGGCATGATTTCGGCGCCGATGCTGGTGGAGCATGGTGTGACCCACGCGATCGTGGGCCATAGCGAGCCGCGCAAGTACTACAGCGAGAGCGATGAGCAGATCAATCTGCGCGCCCGTAACGCCCAGATCCATGGCCTGATCCCGATCCTGTGCGTGGGCGAGAGCCTCGACCAGCGCGAATCCAGCGAAACCGAGCGGGTGATTCACCGCCAGATCGAGCAGGGGCTGGAGGATGTGGACCCCACCCAGCTGATCGTGGCCTATGAGCCGATCTGGGCGATCGGCACCGGCAAAACCTGTGCCGCCGAGGAGGCCAATCGCATCTGCGGGCTGATCCGCGGCTGGGTGGGCAATCCCAGCGTCACGGTGCAGTACGGAGGCTCGGTGAATCCAGCCACCATCGACGACCTGATGGCCCAGAGCGAGATCGACGGCGTGCTGGTGGGCGGCGCCTCGCTTGACCCGGTGAGCTTCGCCCGCATTGCGAACTACGGCCGCTGAGGGGAGTCGCCTGATGGGCGAACCCCAGTTCCCCTGGGGTGGGCGCACCGCCGTGATGGGGGTGCTCAACCTCACCCCAGACTCCTTCAGTGACGGCGGCCGCCATTTGCGGCCAACGGCTGCCGTGCGCCAGGCCAGCCTGATGCTGGCCCAGGGGGCTGATCTGCTCGATCTGGGGGCCCAGAGCACCAGGCCAGGTGCCGAGGAGGTGGGGCCACAGAGGGAGTTGGAGCGGCTGCTCCCGGCGCTGTCGGCCATTCGCGCCGCCCACCCCTCCGCCCAGCTCTCGATCGACACCTTCCATGCTGCGGTGGCGGAGGCGGCCTTGGCGGCGGGCGCCCACTGGATCAACGATGTGAGCGGCGGCCGCCGGGATCCGGCCCTGCTGCGCTTGGCGGCGGCCGCGGGTTGCCCCCTGGTGTTGATGCACAGCCGCGGCGACAGCCGCAGCATGGATCAGCTGGCCCACTACGAGAACGTGGTGGCGGAGGTGCGCGCTGGCTTGCTGGCGGCCACGGAAACCGCATTCGCGGCGGGTGTGCGGGCAACGCAGGTGATCTGGGATCCGGGGCTGGGTTTTGCGAAAGACACTGGCCACAACCTGGCGCTGCTGCAGGGGCTGGACCTTCTGGCGGCGGAGGGCTTTCCGCTGCTGGTGGGCCCCTCCCGCAAGCGCTTCATCGGCGCGGTGCTGGAGGAGCCCCGGCCGCGGGCGCGGCTCTGGGGCACTGCGGCGGTGTGCGGCTATGCCATTGCCCAGGGGGCCAGGATCCTGCGGGTGCACGATGTGGGCCCGATCGTGCAGACCGCTCGTATGGCCGATGCCCTGCGCTCTGATCAACCCGGCTGGTAGTCGATCTGGCCTTGCTCGTTGATTTTGGCCATCGAGAAGAACCGCGCCGTGGAGGGGGAAATGAAGCCCAGCTCGACCAGCAGCTCGCCCACGCAGCCCCCCTTGCTGCACTGCAGGCTGAGGGCCAGATCCAGCTGCTCGGGGGTGATGCAACCCATCTCAACCAGGCGCTCCCCGAGCCGCTTCTCGTTGAACCCCTGCTCGCCAAACAGGGCGGGGTTGAGCAGCAGATCCAGCATCTGGGGCGGCACCTGCAGGGTGAGCCGCAGGAATTCGCTGAAGCGCTGGGTTTCAGAGAAGGGGCGGTAATCTTCGACGAGCTGTTTCAGCTCCTCGATCTCCAACACCCCCGCCTGCACCAGTTTGTTGCCGAGGCTCTGGCGCTCAAAGCTGGTGGCGGTGCTGGTGGCAGCGTTGAGATCGCCCTCCACCACTTGAGGCGCTTGGAAAGCCCCCTTCACCCATGGGTCGCTTTCAAGGAAGCGAAACAGCACACGCGGGTTAAGGGTGAGGCTGCCGAAGCTGTCTTCGATCAGCTCTTCGAGAAACGCCACCTCCGTCGTGGGGCCAATCACCTGAAAAGGCAGGCGGGCACCGTTGCCGTCGGCAACGAGCTCCAATTGGACTTGATTCGAACTCAAACGGAACCGGTACATAGCTCGGCTCTGAAGCAATACCCCACGGCTTGCAGTGTTGGATCCAAAGCCAGCCTAGCTTTGATTTGACAGCTCGCCCTGACAGGAATATTTCACTTCTGAGGCTTTCTTGACAATTCGTAGCCCAGCCGGCTTGACAGGCTTAAAATTAGTATGCATGTGAAAGTGATTTGCTAAGAGCCCAAGAGTCGAGAGGGAAGAGCCGATTTGTTTTGCATGCCTTTTCCCAGTCGGCAGGCCGGTTGGCCGCCGCCAGATTTCGAGATGCCTGGAATACCGGCTTTGATCTGATCGAAGAGTTTGTTGGTCACCGCTTTTTCCAGTCGCTTCGCGATGTTGACTGGAGTAGGTACCAGCTGGGGCCGATCTTGATCGCCTCAGTGTTAATTAATCTGCTAGAGCTGGCGTCCCCGCTTTATCTCAATATCGTTTACACGTCCGTGCTGCCGAGTGGTGCGATCTCGAGCCTGGTGGTAACGACGGTGGCTGTGGTGCTGTTAATGGTGTTAGGCGGCTGGCTCAAGATCGTGCGGCTTGGTTTCGTCGGAGAGGACGGAGCCCGGCTAGAGCATCAGCGACGCCTTGAGGGGCTGGCGCACTTCACCCAGATGCGCCTAAGCGCTTACCTAAGCGCCTCGCCTGCTACCCACCTGGAGCGCCTTAACAGCATCAACCTGCTGCGCGATGAGAGTGCCCTGCAGTCGCTCACTACTGCGATCGATCTGGTTTTCTCTCTGTTGTTCGTGCTGGTGCTGTTCCTGATTGCCGGCAGCGTCGGCTTCGTGGCAGTGCTTGCCATTGTGATTTATATGCTGAGAGCCTTGGCATTCGCTCGGGAATATGAGGGGATCAGCAAGCAACGAGACCGGCTGGAGCTCGAGCGGCTTAGCTACCAAGACAAGCTCATGGCCTCTATCGACTTGATCAAGTCGAACGGTTTGGGCCGTAAGTTTTGGGTGGCCAGCGAACAGCGGCAGGAGGAGCTGGCCAGGCAACGAATGGTCAACAACAACTTCAGCGGTCGATACCAGGCTTTCGGTTCGCTGATGAGCCAGCTCACCTTTGCTGGCATTGTGACTTGGGGTGCCCTGCTGGTGATCCAGGGAAGGTTGCAGGTGGGTGCTCTGGCGGCGGCCCTGCTGCTGGCCGGCAAAATCCTCACCCCTTGGCAGCAGGCCATGGGCTTGTGGAGCAGCTACCGCCGCCTGGCCCATTCTCGCGATGAATACGACGCCCTGATGGCCACACCGGTTGAAGGGGCAGGCGGCGATAAGCAATTGGTCATGGTCTCTGGCTCTCTCAGCCTTGCTCTCGATGGTCAGACCCTGGCGGAGATTCCCAGTGGTTCGGTGGCCCTGCTGCGCGATCAGCAGTTTGGTGCCAGCACCCGCCACCTATTGATGGCTCTGATTCAGATCGAGCCTGAGGCTCGTCTGCAGCTGAACGGCCTGCCGGTGGCCAGTTATCAACGCGAGGCTCTGCGCGCCTGCATCAGCCATGTAGACCCCGCACGCCAGTTTTTTGAGGGGACCCTGCTGGAGAACATCACGAGCTTTCAGCCGCGCCGCTACCAGCGCCGGGCCTTGTTCTGGACGTTCCTCAGTGGTTTGGACACCAAGGTGAGGGCTTTGTCCCATGGATACGAAACAGCAATGGGCACTTCGGTGGCTTCTGGGCTGTCCCGTGATGCCCAGCAGCTGTGCCAGGTGGTCACCGCTCTCGCGCGTTCACCGCAGGTGCTGCTGTTGGATCTGAGCGATTGCTCCTACGGCAAGGACTTTATCGACGGCTTGCAGCGCATTTTGAGCCGTACCAAAGGCCGCACCACTGTGCTGATCAGTGGCGCCGGTCCGGAGCTCAGTTCGTTGAGTGACCAGCACATTGATGTGCCATCCAAGGGCCGGGAGGTGCTCGCATGACGATTTCTGCATCCCGTTCCATGTTGTTTCGCGATCTCACCCTCAGTCCAGAAGCGCCGATGGCCTTCTGCATACGGCTGCTGCTTCAGCAGATGCTGTGGACAGGCCGTTCCGATGAGCTGTTTGAGCTGTTCGGCAATGACCCTCGCCACATGGACCTGGTCGATGCTCGTAACTTGCTGCTGCGGCTCGGTTATGGCAGCCGTCTGGAAGTTCTCGAGAGCTGGAGCCAGCTCAACCCCCAGCTGCTGCCAGCCTTGTATGTGGCTCCAGGCAACGTGCCCTACGTGCTGTCGGTCACCAACAAGGGGGCTTTTGTCGCTGGCAACGTCAATGGTCGGGTCGAACTTCATACCCTGCCAGCCGGGGGCACGCTGGTGTTTCTGCAGGACAAGGGCAGCACCGAGCGGGTAACCCTTCTTCAGCAGATTCTTTACCGCTTCACCGATCGCATAGCAGTGCTCTACGGCATCAGCTTCGCCTTGGCGCTGCTGGCGATGACATTGCCCTTTTACATCCGGGCTACTTATAACATTTTAATTCCGAGCACCAGTGTGCGCTCCACCTTTTGGATCTTTCTGGGGGTTGTGCTGCTATTCGTGCTCGATTGGATCCTGCGCCAGTGGCGCACCACCCTGCTTTCTCAGCTCTCGGGCCGGCTCGATGCTCTGCTGGGGGTGAATCTGGTGGAGAAGCTGTTTGGCCTCGACTACCGCCAGATTGAGATTCTTGGCCAGCACGGCCTCACCAACCGGCAGCGCAACCTTGACGGCCTGCTGGCCTATTTGCAGGGCCCACTGGCGTTGGCCTGCCTGGATTTCCCCTTTGTGGTGATCTACTTAGCGGCCATCGCAATGATTGCAGGACAGCTGGTGTTTGTGCCTCTGGCGTTGATGGTGCTCAGTGGTCTTCTGGTGTGGTTCCTGTCTCGCTACTACACCGGTGCCTCCGAGGTCAACCTGGCTACGGGCACCGGCATCACCCAGGCCCAGCAGCAGCTGGTGAATCGTTTCCTTGTCGTGAAGCTGGCCAATATGGAATGGGTTTGGCTGCAGCGGCTGCGAGGGCTGTCGGCTCAGAGCACCAGCAGCGGCCTCACGATTAACCGCCAGGTGGGCCGGTTGCAAGTGATCGTTAGCACCACCTCCCAGCTGGCAAGCGTGCTCACCCTGGCGATCGGTGTCTGGTTGGCCTATTCGAGTGGTCAGGGCCCGGCGGCCATGGGCAACTTGATTGCCGCCATGTTCTTCGTTTTTAGGGTATTCACACCGTTTCAGCAACTTATGAATGCGTTGCTGCGCTTCGATTCGATGCGTAAGCAGTATGGCCAGCTCGATCAGTTCTTTAGGCTACGCAACAGCACCCGACCTGCTGGTTTGGTGAGTGCGCCGTGCATGAGGGGTGCGATTTTGCTGGATTCAGCCGCCTGCAGGGTTGGCGGCGAGGCTGCTCTAGCGATCACCCGGGTGTCGCTTTCGGTGGCACCCGGCGAACTGTTGGCGATCACCGGCAATGCCGGTTGCGGCAAGAGTACGGTGCTGAGGGTTGTCGCCCAGCTTTACCCGCTGGTGAGCGGCACCCTGCTATTTGATGGTCAGGATTACCGCCAGTTCAGCGCCGAAGCAATTCAGCGCAATATTGCCTACCTGATGCCCCAGACCGAGCTGTTGCCTGGCACCATTTGGAGCAACCTCACGGCCATGAACCCGGATGCTACCGAGGGCGGTGTACGCAAGATCTGCACCAGCCTGGGCCTGTTCGATTTTCTCGATGGCCTCCCGGAAGGCTTCGACACGCCGCTCACTGAGCAGATTGTTTATCAGCTACCCATTGGAGTGCGCCGACTCTTGGCTTTAGCCCAGGCGTTGATCAAGGACACACCAATTTTGTTGATCGATGGTATCAGTCAGGGCTTGGCTCCTGATCAGTTCCAGGCGGTATTAGAAGCTCTTCCGTCTATGCGGCGCTGCACCTTCAGCGGCCAGGATCGAAGCGTGATTCTGGCCACAGACAACATGATGCTCTTGGAGAAGGCTGACCGCCTCTGCATTCTTGATAAAGGCATCACCTCTTTCCAGGGCACGGCTGATGCGCTGCGATCGCAGATGCAAAAGACAACAGCCTGAGCCCCGTTTGTTTTTTCAGCACTCGCTTAACCGCCATGGCCTCGATGCCCACTAACGGTCACAACTCCATTTCTGGCAGCGCCTCTTCTGATACCTCTTCCCTTGCCCTGCCGCCGGCTGGCGGCCTGCTATCCCGGCTGCCCGGCATGGACAGCCCTGATGCGATCACGCTGGTGGGCCGCAGTCGGCTCAGTCAAGCCCTGGAGCTGGAGGAAAAACCAGACAACCGCTACCTACGACTCAGCCTTTACGTGCTCGGAGCGGCAGCTTTGATCTTCTTCCCTTGGGCGGCGCTCACCCCCATTACCCAGGTGGTGAATGCCTCCGGTGAAGTGATACCCGAAGGTGAGGTGAACGTGGTGCAGCACCTTGAAGGTGGCATTGTGTCGCGGGTTGATGTGAGCGATGGTGACGAGGTGCGCGTGGGCGAGGTGATGCTCGAGCTGCGCCCCAACCTGTTGGAAAGCGAATACCGCGCCACGGAGCAACAGCTTAAAAACCTGCTGCTGCAGCAACAGCAGCTGCAGGCTGCGATCCGCGGTGAGCGGGTGCTGCCGCCTACTGAGGGCATCAAGGTGGGCAACAAGGTGAGCCAGGCCCAGGTGGACCTGCTCAATAGCCGCATGGACAACCGTAACGACCAGATCAAGGCGGCCCAGGCTGTTGTGGCAGAGAAGCGTGCTGAGATCACAGGGCTCAACAACCAGATTGCGCTGTATTTGAAGCAGCGGTCGATGTGGTCTGGTTTGGTTGCCTCTGGTGCTGCCTCCCGCCTCAACCTGCTCGATATCGACACCAAGCTGGCGGAGATGCGTGGTGCGCGTAATGAATCGCTCAAGGCCCTCTCCCAGGCGGAGGCAAATCTCAATGGAGTTCAATCTGGTTTGGTCTTTGAGCAGAACTCTCAGGTTGCTCAGTTGGTGAATGAGGAGGCTGT
>JBIPLV010000299.1:0-4647 GCA_044369475.1 Cyanobium sp.
TCACCAACACCTCGACCGGGGCCTACTCCTTCTCCCTCCTGAAGCCCCTCGATCACCCCAACGGCAACGACGAAAACGACATTTCGCTGCAGCTTGGTTCGCTGATCAAGGCCACCGATGCCGATGGCGACACCATCTCCGCAGCGGCCGACAAGTTCGTCATCACCATCGATGACGACACCCCCACCGCCACCGGCACCGCCATCACCGCCACCGTCGATGAAGACGGTCTCACGGGCGGTATCGCTGGCGGTATAGGCGATGTGGCAGGACAGGCGACCACCGCGACCGGATCCCTGTCCGGGATTTTCCAATCCGGCGCTGATTCCCCACTCACCTACGCCCTCAACACCAGCATCGCTGGGCTACCTGCCCTCACGTCAGGTGGAACCTCGCTGATCTACAGCGTGAGCGGCAACACCCTGACCGCCAAGGCAGGTGCTGCTGATGTGTTCACTCTCACGATCACCAACACCTCGACCGGGGCCTACTCCTTCTCCCTCCTGAAGCCCCTCGATCACCCCAACGGCAACGACGAAAACGACATTTCGCTGCAGCTTGGTTCGCTGATCAAGGCCACCGATGCCGATGGTGATCCGGTCTCTGCAGGAGCCAACAAACTCGTCATCACCGTCGATGACGACACTCCGGTGGCAGCACCCAACACCAACGAGGTGTTCACAGCTGATCTGAAGGGCGATCAAACCGATGTCGTTCTGATCCTGGACACCTCTGGCAGCATGGCCGGAACGCCGTGGACCCAGGCCAAAACCGCCGTCTCTTCACTGTTCAACAGCGGCAACGTGCATTCGGTGTTTCTGGTGAACTTCTCCACCAACGCCACCTACACGAGCGGACCGTTGAACGGCTGGTTTACCAATCTCAACGATGCCCTGACGGCCATCAACAGCATCCCCACCCCGAACGGCACTACCAATTACGATGCTGCCTTGCAGAAGGTTGTTGACAACTTCAAATCTCCTCCCCCAGGAGGCGACAAGTTGGTCAGCTTCTTCCTCTCCGATGGCGAACCCAATCCCACGAGCACAGGCATCAATGCCAGCGAGGAGAGCACCTGGATTAACTTCCTGAGCAGCAAGGGATTTGATGCCTCCTATGCCATCGGCTTTGGCGGACTGACCGACGCAGATCGAGGCAATCTTGAGCCGGTTGCCTGGAGTGGCCCCACGGAAACCCAGACGACCTACTCGGGCATCAATGATCCGAATGTGATCATCACCAACCTCAACGATCTCGGCTCCGTCCTGATCAACACGATTGCCTCGACCGTCACAGGTGACGTGGACACCAACGACGGCTTTGGCGCGGACGGCCCAGGTGGCCTCACCGGAGTTGTTGCTGGCAGTTCCAGCGCAGCGCTGACCAGTGGCGTGGGCACCACGATCACCGGCACCTACGGCAGCCTTGTGCTGAATGCGGATGGCACTTACACCTACACCGTGGATGGCAACAACGCCGCGGTCAAGGCACTCAACTTTGGTGATACCCCCCTCAGCGATGTCTTCAGCTACTCCATCAAGGATGCCGATGGCGACGGCAGCACCACAACCCTGACGATCACGATCAATGGCTCCACGGAAGCAGCCAAGTTCATTGTTGGCTCCTCCACCAACGATCAATCCGGATCCACCGCTCCCTGGACAGTTCCCCCAAGCGGTTCGGGCGTCATCAACGGCGGCACCGGCAACGATCTGCTGATCGGTGATCCAGGTGGATCGAGCCTGACGCTTGGAGAAAGTGCCAACATTGTGTTGGTGCTGGATGAGTCCGGCAGCATGACCGACAACAACGTGTCGTTCACGACGTCCAGCGGGTCCACGTCGTCCATCACAAGGCTGCAGGCGCTCAAAGATGCCACGAATGCCACCCTGGATTCTCTCTACAACTCAGGCGCTGAGAACGTTCGCGTCAATCTGAACGCGTTCGATACCTCCGCTCGCTCCCTGGGCACGTTCAACCTGACCACCAACGGAGTGGACAGCCTTTCACAGTTGAATGCCGCCAAGGCAGCCGTTGATGGCCTCAGGGATGGTGGCTTCACAAACTACGAAGCCGGATTGCAATCGGCCCTCAATTGGATCAGCAACAGTTCCAATCTCGTTGCCAATGCCAGCATCAACAAGCTTGTCTTTATCTCCGATGGGGAGCCCAACAAGGCTCTAACCAACAGTGGATCTGTAACGCCATCTAGCAATGCCACCCTGACTGCCAATCAAGCGATGGCGCACGTTTTGGGGGGCAGCTTCAACAGTGTAACTGTCACTGACACCACCAATGAAGTGAATTTGATTGAATCCAAGGGATTCACGATTGAAGCCGTAGGCATCGATGTGAGCGACACGGCGCTCAACCTGCTCTCCCAGGTGGAAGGAGCCAACGGTCAGGCGAGCAACGTCACCACCGCCAACCAGCTCAACACCATCATCGGCAGCATCACCGGCGGCCAGACCATTCAGACCGTGGCTGGCAACGATGTAATCAACGGCGGTGCCGGCAGTGATCTGATCTTCGGGGATGCTCCCAACACCGATGCCCTGGCCATCAGCAAGGGCATCAACCTGCCTACGGGTTCAGGTTGGCTGGTGTTCCAGCAACTTGAAGGTTCCCTGGGTGCCACCAAAGGCCCCGCTGGCGGACAGTGGACCCGCTCCGACACCCTTAACTACATCAAGGACAACCCCACGGTGGTCGCCACGGAGAGCGCTCGCACCGGTGGCAACGACGTTCTCAGCGGCGGCGACGCTGGCGACATCATCTTCGGCCAGGAGGGCAGCGACCGCATCACCGGCGGCAGGGGTGCCGATCTGCTCAGTGGTGGAACGGGCGCCGATCAGTTCGTGCTGGTGAGAGGTGAGGGCAGTCCCTCAGCCGCAACGGCTGAGATTGATGTGATCACTGATTTTGTGGTTGGTACAGATACCCTCGTTGTCAATGGCGCGAATATTTCGGGAGTTGCGGTTTCCACTCCAGTTGCGAATGTCTACACCATCACGGTGACCTATTCCGGCAGCTCACCTGCCACGGAATACTTCAAGGTGAACCTCACCAACGGAGCCCTGCTCAACGACTCGGGAGACAATCAAACCAGTGGTGTCCAGCTAGACGGCAGCACCGCCACCATTGATGGCACCATCGTTGGTGCCACCCTATACCTGGACATCAACCACAACAACCAGGAAGACGCCGGCGAACGCCTCGGCATCACCGATGCCAAGGGTCATGTGGAATGGGTGGTCGATCTCTCATCCCTGGATGTCAACGGCGATGGCCAGTTCACCCTCGGCGAAGCCCGGGCGGTCCAAACCGGCGGCCTCGATATCGACACCGGCCTGACCTACGAGATCAACCTCTATGGCCAGGTGGGTGCCTCCGTAGTCACCCCTCTGACCAGCCTTCTCCAGACACTGCTGGAAAGCGGAGTCGACTTCGGCTCAGCCAATGCAACCCTTTCTTCGCGGTTAGGGCTCCCCGCAGGTAGCAACCTCACCTCGCTCAACCCCATTCAAGGTTCCAGCGAGATCCTCGGCCAGAACGCTGCCGTGATGACGGCGGCCGTTCAGTTCTCCGAGCTCGCAGCGCGCCAGCTCGGTACTGATGAAGCGCATGCGTCCTGGACCGTGTTCGCCTCCATCAGTCACGTTCTTGCATCCCTTCCGGATGGCGAGGTGGCGGACTTCAGCTCGACTTCGTTGCTCAGCGCGATCGCTGATCAGCTGCAACTGCATCACCTCGTCAGCAGCGACGTCATGGAGTTCATGGCTGCCAGTCAGCTGGCCCTGCAGCACAGTCTCACTGACCTGCCCGCTGATGCCGATGCGCTGGCTGCCGTCAGTGCTGTGCAGCACCTTGTTCAGGGCTCCTATGCCCAGGTGCTCGGTTCCGTTGCCGCCGGTGATCTCGCTGTTCACGCACTCGACGATCTCACGCAAACGCTCACGGCCTATGGCCACGGCGACCTGAGCCTTGATCAACTGCAGGGCTTCGATCAGCAGCTCACCCTGGCTGGCACTGATGGACAGATCACGGACTCGGAGTTCACTCATGCCGCTTCCAGCCTGCCCGACCAGGCGGACATCCCCTCACTAATCTCCTCCTATCTCGACACCATCGCCCATCAAGCCGATAGCAACGGTGATGGTGTGGCCGATCACTCGCCGGGCAGTGCTGAGCTGGCCTACCACCTCGACAGCATGATAACGGAGTTCATTGATCATCACGGTCTGTCCGATGGTGCTTACGCCAGCATCCATCAGGATCTGATGGATCATCTGGCCCACGGCATCAACGAGGTGATCCATGGCCAGGATCAGGATCTTGCCTTCAATGATCAGGGGCATGTCGCTGACGATTCGGCCGTACTGGCCGCCCTTGATCAACACATCCAGGATCTTGTTGATCACCACAGTCGTAACGTCGATCTGCCTTATCACGACACTATTCATACGGAGACCAGCGTTTGATTGATGTCTCTGCGTTATTAACGACCTAGCTCCTCTAGGTGTTGTGTCTCACCACGTTCGTCAGCCAAGCAGCTCAGCGAGCCGCTGCTGAGGTGAGCGCCAGCCCAAGGCTGAGTGCTTCCTGAGGCGGTTATAGATCCCCAAGTAGCGAGGCAGCCAGCGGTTC
>JBIPLV010000371.1:0-5051 GCA_044369475.1 Cyanobium sp.
ATCATTGGTTGATGCTGAGAAAGTCATCCTCCAGCACGTACCTGAATTCGTCGACAATAAAGACCCGAATCAAATTGGTTCACTTGAGCAGGCGCTGGAGTATGAAATTCAGCTTCGGCATGATTGCCGCCAATACGAACAGATCCTTCGTGACCTTGGTTTGTTTGAGAAGGTCTCCAACCTCCCTCAACACGAACTGCTCTCTAACGTCGATGCCCTGATACAGCAGCTTGACAGCGTAGAAACCATTCTGGATGCCGTTTCACGTTGCCCCTTGCGACAGGAAGCAGAGCAGGCGATTCGAAGCGGTCAACGAGATCAAATTCTTGAGTTTCTGGAAAGCCTCAAGCGAGGGATCAAGCGTCAGCACCATCGGCACCAGAGCCTTCAGGCATTGCACGAACTATCTGCATGGTGCAGGCCTGATTGGCAATCGGGGTTGGAGCAGAAGATTAAGGGGAATCAACCGATCATTTCAGAGCTTGAGGAGATCTTTGCAATCTGGTCATCATTGGTTGATGCTGAGAAAGTCATCCTCCAGCACGTACCTGAATTCGTCGACAATAAAGACCCGAATCAAATTGGTTCACTTGAGCAGGCGCTGGAGTATGAAATTCAGCTTCGGCAGGATTGTCGTATCTTTCAAAATATTCGTAGCGACTTGGGCTTCTCTCACAACAGCACGAACCTCAGCCAGTCGGATCTCCTCGCCGGCATGCATGAACTTTTGGAACAGTTCGATCAGGTCTCTTCAGTTGTTTTAGCTATTAGTGAGTGCCCGCTGCAGATTGATGCCAGCGATGTCGTAAGGAGCGGTCAACCGGAACGAATTAGTGCCTTTATCAATAGTCTGCATCGAGGTGTTCGGCGACAAGAGCTCCGCCACATGAGCCGATTGCTACTGAAGGACCTCTCCCTTTGGTGTGAGCGGAACTGGCTTGAAACTCTGGAACAACGGATCGATAGCGACCAACAAGTTGGAGTGGAGCTCGAGCCCGTCGCGCAAGGCTGCCACAGGCTTGTTGATTTTCAGCTCTATAGAAGCCGTGCTGCAAGTCTCAGCGCCAACGAGCAGTCGGTGATGCGGGTTCTGGCAACCGAACGCAACCATTGGCAGGCCGTAGCACCAGAGCATCTTGCTGAAACGGTTCGCATCACGGTGGAGCGTGAGGCCTTGCTTGGCTGGCAAGCAGGCGCCGAGGCGCTGGAGCCGGCCCTGCTATTAACACGGCAGGACGTTGACCGCCGCATCAAACGGCTCGCGGAACAGGATGCCCACCTCCTGGATCTCAACCGGCGCATGACCGCCATCCCTGCTGCCCCGGAGCGTGTGCAGCCTCGACCCAACTGGGATGACATCGTCATGCTGCAGGGTCCCAGGGCTAGGAAACTGCGTGAGGTGGTTGAACTCGGCGAGGAGCGAGGATTGTTTGAGATCTGCCCTGTCTGGCTCGCCAATCCCGAGACGGTGTCCCAGATCTTCCCCCTGCGGCAGGGCCTTTTTGACCTGGTGATCTTCGATGAGGCTTCGCAGCTTCCGGTTGAAAATGCTTTGCCGGCGATGTACAGGGCTAATCGCATCGTCATCAGTGGCGATGAGAAGCAGCTACCGCCCACTCGATTCTTCAGTAGTGGTTTTGCCGATGAGAGCGATGAAGAATTCAACCCCGATGCCGATGGCGATGATCCAGAGATTTTGGCCGAAGCCATTAACGCAGCGGAGACCCGCCGCCAGGTGAAGGATTGCGGTGATCTCCTTGTGCTGGCCAGTGCCGCTGGACTGACCCACGTCTCTCTAGACATTCACTACCGCTCGCGTTTCAGGCCGCTGATTGCCCATTCCAATGCGGCCTTCTACCAGAACAAACTCAGCGTTCCTGTCCTGCACCCGGCAGAAGAAATCAGACGAACCAGGCCCTTGCAGGTGGAAGTGATCAATGGGACGTATGCCAACCAGAGCAATCGCGATGAGGCGGTCGCGTTGATTGCCTTTCTGGACGATCTCTGGTGCGGCCCACATGCGGCCGAACACGGCACGCTTCCTACAGTTGGAGTGGTGACTTTCAACAAGACTCAGGCTGATCTCATCGAGGATCTGCTCGATCGTTACACACAGACCAATCCCCAATTTCAACAGATACTTGAGCGCGAACGTCAGCGCCGCTTCCAGGGCGAGGACTGCGGCTTCTTCGTCAAAAACCTCGAAAACGTTCAGGGGGATGAGAGGGACTGGATATTGTTCTCCACCACCTTTGGGCGCGATGAATCCGGCCGCTTTATGCGGCGATTCGGCGCCCTCGGCCTGAAGGGTGGTGAACGCCGGCTCAATGTGGCCACCTCCAGGGCACGCGACAAGTTGGTGATCTTCTCCTCAATGCCAATCGAGGAGATCAGTGATGCCCACCGTCAGGGCAAGACGCCGCAGCGGCCACGGGACTTCCTGCAGTCCTACCTGCTGTATGCCTCGGCTATCTCTGAGGGCCATCTCGACGAAGCGGAGTCGTTGCTTAACCGTCTTCACCGCCCGAATAGCTCCCGTGTAGCGGCCGGTGCCAGACATACCCAGAGATACTTCGTTCAATGTGTGGCGGAGTACCTCCGCAAAAAGGGCTTTGAGGTTGATGTACCTGCCGCTGGAGATGCCTTCGCATTTGATCTTGCTCTCCGCAACCCGGCGACGGGCTTGTTTGCGCTGGGGATTGAATGCGATCCACCTCGCCACCCCGATCTGGCCCATGCCCGCGATCGGGAGATTTGGCGGCCCCGGGTGTTGGAAAGCTCCTTGCCCAATGTCCATCGCGTCTGGTCAAGGCTCTGGCTCATCGAACCGGCTCGGGAACAGCGACGCTTAAGCGATGCAGTTCGCAAAGCCCTCCCCTCACCCTCGCCTGCACCATGAGCGGACCCAAGATCGTTGACATTCGCGTCCTTCAGGCCATTCAGGAGCGTCAACGTCGCCTGCAAGAACAGCGCCTGAAGCACCTGCAGAATCAATGGCGCAGTCAGCGTAAGAGGCTCGAGAAGAGCTTGAAGGAGCTGCAGCCGCTGGCCAATAGCGAGGTGATCGGGGCCATGGAGAAGTCCATGACCGCTATGGACCGACGCTTTGAAAAGATTCAGGAGGCAGATTCTCTTGAGGATTTGCAGATACGGGGTGAGCAGCAGTTGCAATTCATGGCCAGTGAATTGGATCAGCTGCGGGAGCAGATGAACACCGCAATCACCGAAGTGCGCCAGCGGTCGAGGTCCATGCGTGCGGCTGCAAACGACCTTGCCGCTCGGCTCCAAGCTGCAGGTCTTGTCGAGGAAAGTCGGTCTCTTCTTCAGGCCCCCTCTGCCGCTGGCTTGGAGCTTGCGGCCCAACAGCTTGGTCGAAAGCTGCGGAACCAGAGCGACCAGGAGTTCCGGCAGGCACTCACCGATTTGGCCGTAGAAGCAAGCCCAGCAAGGCTTGAACACAACGGCGTGGATCCTGAGAGTGAGCGGATTGAAAAGCTCCTGGTCAAGCTTGAGCTGCTTGACGACAGCAACGAAACGACTGGGTTGCGATCCCGCCTGGAAGCACTTAACGGGGAGCAAGATCAACGTCAGCGCCGGCTCCTTTTGGATTCTCTCTCTCTTGAGCTGTCGCAGACCTTGCAGCGACGCGCACGCGAGGCGGAACGCCTCGCGATTCTCGATGAACTGGAAGCTCAATTGGGGGTTTTCAATGCGGCACCGACTGGCCTGAAGACAGCCATCAGTGCTCACCGTGATGGCCAGGGAGCGTCACTGAGTGACTTGCGTCAAGCGGTTGAAGCCTGGTGCGAGCAGGAGGCTCTTCGCCTTGACGGCGAGCGTGTCCGCAGCGTTGTACTGAGTTCGCTGAGGGAACTTGGCTACGACGTTCGTGAAGGCATGACGACGGCCTGGGTGGAAGGCGGATCAATCGTTGTTCAGAAGGCTGGTAGTAGCGAGTACGGCGTGGAACTTCAGGATGTCGACGGCCGAATGCGCACAGAGCTGGTGCGCTTCGGGGATCCTGGAGCCCCAGTGACTGAGCAACAACGCCAGCGAGATACGGAGATTGAACAGCAGTGGTGCACAGCTCACTCCCAGACGCTGGAGAACCTTCGCAAGCAAGGTATGGCGGCGAAGATCATGGCGAAGCGGGAGCCCGGCGAGGTGCCTCTGGCTGTTCGCACCTCCACACCAGAGCGTTCCGACGCAAGCACCAGAGGTGCCGACAGGAGTACGGGCCCAGCCGCACAGCAGGGTCTTCTCTAAGGCGCTGCATCTCCTGCTGATCGCTCATCTTTTGGAGGCATGGATAGGGCGCGTAAAGGCCTGCTACCTCAGCTCGCTTCACCCAACATGGATCATCGAGAGTGGGTTCAGGACAGATCAGATCCGCCGCCTGCCGCGCTTCGCTGAGCATCTGAAACAGCACCTTGGGCGACTCCTTGAGCAGCTCGATCCAGTGGCCGAGATAGGAGGCATGGCTCTCGATCTCGCTGCCGATCTCCAGCCGATCACCCAGCAGCATCGCCCCCAGCTCGGCAACCAACTCCTCACGGGCATAGCGCGGCTTCCCGAAGGCGCCGCCCAGAACCCGCTAGAGCAGTAATTCATGGCCGGTGGGATGGATCTGCTCATGGGCCCAGGTGGCGCAGAACGCAGCGAGCGAGTGGAAGCTGGCGCGATCGGGCAGTTGGATTCGATCGATCGCCGGCAGATAGCAGGCGCGATCCCCGCCAAAGCTGACCGGCACCGGCCAGGCACCCAGCACGACCTCGGCTTTTTCAAGACGCTTAGGCTCCGGCTTGGCCTCCACGCCCTCGCCCTCCTTGCGGGCTTCGATCAGGGCGGGAAGGGGCTCGCCCTCGAGATCGGAGGCATTGAAGACCGCCACTGGCCGGTAGCTGGCCCAGCTGTAGACGGTGACTTCGCCGCCAACGCCGGGCTCTTCGCGGCCGTGGAGCTGGGGCCGCAGGATGTGAACCGCCTTGCTGCCCAGGTGGGGCCAGATGGCCTGCCGCAGCAGCGTGGCGCATCCGTGCACATCACCGATC
>JBIPLV010000382.1:0-5020 GCA_044369475.1 Cyanobium sp.
CGCGTCTTTGTAAGGCATCCCGGTGACGGCGGAATAGTCGACGGCAATGGGAACGGCGGTTCCGACTGCTGTAACTCGACCCTTGGCGTCAACAGTGAACGGACGCACTTGGGCCGCGTTGTCGTTGTAGGTTCCGGCAGCGACACCGCTATTAGCCAAGGTTGCCGCCGCCGAGACGTTGGCCGACCCGTTGAAACTTGAGAGTGTCGCGGTGACATCGCCAGTCAGCGAAAGATTTCTTGCGGTAGCTAGTGTCGTGGCCGTTGAGGCATTGCCCGTCAACGGTCCGCTGAAAGCGGTGGCTGCACACGTTCCAGTAACGGTCGTCGCGCCCGCCGCCAACGTCCCCGTCGTGCTGATATTTTGCGACCCGAAGGCCGGAGTGATCTTCGTTCCCGCAATCGCCGCCGCGCTGTTCACATCGGCATTGACGATGGTGTCAGCCGTAATCGCCGCAGCAATGGCGATGTTGGCCGAACCATTGAAGGAAGTCGCCGTTCCGGTGACATCGCCGCTGATCGCAATCGTCCGTGCCGTCTGAAGGGTGGTCGCGGTGGCTGCGTTTCCGGTGGTGGATCCCGAAGTTCCCGACACGTTGCCGGTGACGTTACCGACGACGCTCCCGGAAAGAGTTGCCGTGATCGTGCCAGCCGCGAAGTTACCGCTGGCATCTCGGGCCACAATGGCATTGGCCGTATTCGCATTGGTGGCCGTAGTCGCCGAGTTGGCGACCTTGTTAGCCGTTGCAATGGTGGCGAGCTTGGTGTCGACGATGGCTGCTCCGGCCGCAACTTTGGCGTCGGTAATATTCAGCGGCGGGACGATGTCGTTCAGCGCCACTTGACGCAGCGACCCGTCCGTCTGGCGGACAACGGCCACTGCCGTCTCCCCTGCCACTGGAGTCAGGGCCGTCTTGGCATCAAACACCTTGGCCTCGATCGCGGTCAGGGAAGCCCGCACTGTCGTCCCAGCTTGGTTCAGCGGAACCTCGTTGGCCGCAGCCAAGGGCGTCGTTGCTGGGTCTAGCCCTGCGATCTTCTTATTCGCGGTGTATGGCATGGTTGCGGGGTTATTATTCGATCAAAAGAGAAAAGGTGTCGTCGATCAGTAAGGTATACTCAGTCGGAGAATCTTCAATGAGCAGTGTGAGCCCGGCGGGTAAACTGCTCCATGAATCCTGAACCGTGGTCAGTGAATCATCCAAACTGAAGAGTTCTTTGACTTCGGCCATTAGAGGGTTCCTCCGTTGACGGCTTCGGTGAGCCGGTTTCCGTGCAGCATGAGCCGGCCGAGCCGGGCACGGCCCGACCAGTTGACCCGCAAGGTGAAATCATAACCCAAGTAAGCCGGAACGTCCGTGGCCAGATTCGCCGTTCTGGGAGGAGCCGGAAAGCGAACCTGGGGAGCGTAGCCCCGCTCGTAGTTGAGAAGCTGCGGCGGGTCAGGATCGTAAGAGGTGGCCGAGGTATTGGCCTCCAACTGGGCACCCCAGACGAGAACGCCGGACACCCCGTCGCCCGCATAGCTTGTCGTCGTTCCGGAAGCGACGAGACCGATCAACGTCCGGACCGTTCCAGCGCCCGTCGTCTCCGAAGTTATGGAGCAGCGATACCATCCATCGGCGAGAGGTGTAATCGTGGCAGTCGCCGTGGCGGTGACAGAGGTAATGGAGCCGCTTCCTTCCAGCAGGAAATGCGCTGTCCGAGCGGCAGAGAAAGCAGCCCCCGAGGTGGGGAATTGCAGATAGATGCGGGTGCGTCCCGACGGCTTCAAATACACGGAGAACGTGTAGCTGGTAAGCGACTGCAAAGTCGGGCTGGTCCGGTAAGTGTTGTGGACACTAGTGGATGTCGTCTCAATCAGACTGTCGGCGGTCAACGTCTGAAGCCCGAGTGGATCGAGAGCGGTGTCGGATAGTGTCGTGACGTTACTTTTGACCCACGTCGCATCGTCGATCTTCTCAGACCAAGAGAGAAGGTTCTTACTCTCCAAGAGGAACTCCGTCTTGAAGTTGCGCTCGAAACTCTGCCACGTCGTAAAGTTCGGGTAGTCGTCGGGCCGATAAGCCAGCGAGCAGTTGAACTCGTTGTCCGGCCCACCGCCGATATCATCGAACCACAAGTCACAGCGGATCAGCTTCTTTAGGCCCATGTCGTCCTTGAAGTTCATTGCCCGCGTCACGATGCCCGAGTTGATGACCCGCGGTCCTTCGATCGGCGTGTCGTATTCGTCGTCTTTCGTCACCTGCCAAAGCTCGATGCGCCGACCCGTATCATCTTCATGGAAGCACCACGCATAGCACTGCGGGTCGCCATCGAAGGTGCCTTGGATAAGTTTCACAATGCGAAGCCCCGTCCAGACACCGTCGAAGACTGCCGCGGATTTCCCGCGCCCTGCCGAGGTTGATTGGAAATCGAGCACGGCAACGCCGTTGAAAATCGTCGGGATAGGCTGTGCTGCGTAGGTGTCAGCCTCAGTCTGGTTCGCTGCCCGACGCGGAAAACGCTGCGGTAAGCAAGTCATCAAGAGCCGCCCGTCGAACTGGGCGAAGCTCACATTGTCGAGCATCCACGAAGTATCCTGTTTCAGAATGGGATCAATCTCCGCAGAGATCGGGGTCTGCCCGTAGCCCGCCGCCTCGGCGCGGGCATTGCGGTAATTGCGGATGCCGTTGCCTTCCAAGGAGCGGAAGAACAGATCGCCATTGACCGACAGGATGCTCTCGCTTGTCGTGCCGATGTTGTCGAACAGCACACGCTGAAAGCCTTCGGTATCTTTCCATTTCTCTCGCGGAGCGGACACCGCGAGGGTCACCGCGCCACGTTCACAGAACGCGATGAGATCCCCCTGCCCCGTAGCCGTGTCTTGCACCGGAAGGAAGGCCAAGGCTTTGACCCGACCCACCTTCCCGCTCGGGGCCAACGCTCCACCTTCATTAAGAAAAGTGTTTTCAGTAAAACGCAAAAGATCGCTGTCTTGGCCTGCGTTGAATCTAGATGTGGACCCGCCCGTGCCTGCCGTGGAAAGTGTGACAGGGATCGTGAATGTCGTCGCCGCAGTAACCGTCGCGACATAAGTCGAGTCAATGACCGAACTATTCCCAGAAATTGAAACGAGGTCTCCGTTAGACAATCCATGTGGAGTTGCCGTGGTGATTACGGAAGGATTTGCAGCCGAAGCACTGACGATTTTTGCTTCAGTCAAAGATCCACTGAAGACCAAGTCACCCGCGATAATCTCTGATCCTTCATTGACCGCAACAAAGAGCCGCCCTTGACCATAAGCCATCTGCTTGCCGATCGGCACCGCTTGGCTCCCGTAGTAGCTGGCCCGGCGGCAGACGTAACCATCAAAGACCCGGGGTTCATCAAACCCATTTTGGATGATGACATACTTCTCCGCTTGGACCATAAAGACGGGAAGCGTGGTATCCATTTCATCGCTCAGATTTACACGCATCACGGAACGTGCTTCGAAATCCAGCGCCATGATCTTGCCGTCGACAACAACGATCAACTCGGTCGGGTTTCCCTCGCGGGGATCTTGGTAGACCAGCGTCCCTTGCAAGAAGGTGCCGGACTGGATATCGTTGGCGTAGCGCGTCCGGCTGGTCGCTGAGTTGTAGAAATCCTCGCCGTAAGTCGAGTCGATGTCGCGGATGATCGCGCCTTGCGTGGTTGCCGTTCCGCTCGTCGCATTGGCGTAAGTAAAAGTCGTCGCTCCGGTTTTGGTGATCCGGTAAGTGCCGTTGAATCCGGAAGGCGAAGCTCCCGAGATCGTCACCACGTCGCTGTCATCGTAGCCGTGGTTCGCCGTGGTCGTGACGGTAGCGAGTGAGCCGCTGCCAGAAATCGAGGAACTCGTCCTCGGCGGCTGCGGATTGCGCCAGTAATCCGGCGAGATCTCACGAAACCCAGGACGGGTGCGCGGGCCGTTGCCGCCACGGAAGGTGACGTTCGTGGCATACCAAGCGGCTTCGCTTGGCGTCTGGGGCGGCTCCTTGGAGCCGTCCATCCCCGCAGGAAGGCCGCGGAAGCCGTCGATGAGACGCTCCGTGTCGGCGATCATGCGATTACTCCATCATTCCGGAGCGGATGGCTTCGTCGAAGCCCATCTCTTCGTCCATCTCCTCGGCCTCTTCGACTTCGGGAGCTTCGGACGTGGTGACGGGGAGACCGTCGACAGCGACGAGTTCAAGCTCACCTTCACCGAGTTTGAGTGTGGCGAGGGCGTCGAATGTGGAGCCGACTTCCACGCCATCGGGCGGGACCATTCCTTCAGGGATTGCGAATTTCATAATGTTTATTGGTTTCTATTGGCGAGCCAGGTTTGCATCGGACCCACGGATTCTAATATAGCAGCATAAGCCGCCGCGACCTCCGGAACTTCAGCGATTGCCGCCCAAAGTTCATCAGTCGTGAAAGTCGTGTCGAATGCCGAAGGGCCGATCTCTTTGGTGCCGGCGTTATACGGCGCGAAGTGCGCTTCCATCTTCCCACTGTCCACGCCGTCGCTGGCCAGCAAGAGGCGCTTGATCCAGAGATGGGGAAACGTCTTCTCCGGTGCGGCCGGGAAGACGATGGGATTCGGCGAAGGAATGTTCATGCTAGAAATGGAGCACCTCTGGCACCCTGGGAGCCGAAGCTCCCAGAGTGATGTGAGGTGCTACCTTAGTAGCAAGCGACGAGGTCGAGAGCGCGAGCGCAGCGTTTGTGGCGAACCACAAAGCCGAGGTCAGGACGCTCCACCTTCGGGCCATACGCGAAGAGTGCCCGGAAGAACCCTGTATTTCCATCGACGTTGCAGTCGCGGTCAGGGATATTCCGCCAGACGAATTCACCGGTCCAGCTATACTGGGGGTTATACTTCATCGGGCTGGCAGCTTTCGGCTTGGGCACAAGAACCTTCAACACGTCAGCGTGATAAATCACGGTGTCGGTGTATTCCGCATTCTTGTAGGCGTCGGACACTTCCCACTTGTCACCTTTCGTCGTCGGGGTCGACGCGAACGGCTGACGGC
>JBIPLV010000251.1:0-5001 GCA_044369475.1 Cyanobium sp.
ATGGACCTGGATTAGCGGCCCTGAAAAAGGGCAAATTTTCTCAATCGGAAATAGCACACAAGCAGGAATGTTCTCGAGCTGGAATGGCGGGGAACCCAACAACTCAGGCAGTGAGCATGTGCTCCAGTTTTACACCAATGGCAGCTGGAATGATCTCAGAGACGAGCTGACTCGATACAGCTTGGGCCATACAAGCAATAGTGCACATACTTTAAGCGGCTATGTTGTGGAGTATGGAGGATACATCGGAGATCCGTCGATCAGCAGCAGCGCTGGCGCAGTGGTGGTTGCGAACACAACATTCAGCATTGATCGAGTCAATGACACTCCATCATTCTCGGGCATTACAAACCTAAGCTACACGGAAAACGATGCAGCAAAATCTATCGCCGCTACCGGTGTAATCAACGACATCGACAACAGCACAAGCTTCGAATTAGGCTATATCCAGGCTGAATTCCGTTCCGTATCGGAAAGCAGCGATCAGCTGAGCATTTTGGAAACAGGTGGGATCACCCGGAGTGGTTCAACCATCAATTATTCAGGCACAGCGATCGGCTCGGTGGATGCCACCCTGAATGGGGTCAATGGACAGACAATAAAGATCACACTGAATAACGCTGCAAGCAAGGCGGCCAGCCAAGCACTCTTGCGCTCCATTGCTTACAGCAACACAAGTGATGATCCAAGTACCGGTCTTAGCAACAACGACAGGGTTGTACGCATCACATTTGATGACGGAGGAAATACATCAGGCGTTGCGCCTATTACTGGTGAAGACGCATCCCAACTCATTTATCAGGACGTTACGATTGCGTTCACCAGTGTCAATGATGCTCCAACGCTGAACTATGGCGTGAGCGGTACGTGGAGTGAACCGGTCACGGGAAGTGCAACGCCACTGCGTTTCATCTCTGGAGTAACAGCCGCAGATGTGGACGGAGAACATTACAACGGTGGCTTCGTGAAGATCAGCTTCTCTGGCTACAACGCTGGTGATGTACTCAGCCTGGAGAATGGCAACGGTTACAGCCTAAGCGGTTCAACCGTCAGCCTGGATGGAGCCACCATCGGTAGTTTCGATGCCACAGATAACGGGCAGGCCAAAGACCTCAAGATCAACTTCAGCAGCACGAGCTTCACCGACGCTGTCGTCAAGGGCCTACTCGAGCAAATCTCCTACACAAGCACGAGCGAGAACCCGACAAATAGCGGAAATATGCCAAACAGGGCTGTCACAGTGACACTCAATGATGGTGGCAACGAGGGCGAAAGCGGTAGCTCAAAGTCCGTCATTGCAAACCCGACAGGAGGCAACACTTTTGCCTTGGTTTCCATTAATGATGCTCCAACACTCACAGGACTCGACTCCCATCACTCTTCTACTTACATTCAGAATGGAACACCAGTTGTCATTGACATAGACGCTGTACTCACTGATCCAGACCTAGAAGCAGCGGCAACGAATGGGAATTGGAGCGGCTCAACTCTTCTTATTGGCCGTGATAATGGTACGGGCATTACAGCGAACAGCACTGATAATTTCGGAGCAAAAGCAAACAGTAGCTTTTCGCTGAGCACAGATGGCGCGATTATGGTGTCCCAGGCAGATGACGGAGCACTCCAGTTCACTGGCAGTGGATACCTAGAGGCAAATTCAACTGCATTATCGAATGCAACAGAGTTCACCATTGCATTCTGGCTTAATCCTTCAGTCGTCAGTGGCTACCAAAGTCTTGTTGGCCAGAACAATGCAATCGAGTTTAGCCTATCAGGCAAAGATCTTTACTTCTGGACGAATAATACCGGCGGCAAAACTTTTAATACATTATCACACATTACCACAAACAGCTGGTCACACATTGCGTTGGTCGGAAATGCTTCCTCGGGAACCGTAAAGCTCTTCATCAATGGGGCTTTGATGGAGACGTGGAATCATGGATCTCTAACATCCTATGGCTTGTATTCGGCGGATAAGATCAGGGCTGGAGGCTATGTAGGTGACGGAGTTGGAGGTAGTGCTCAATTCTTCTCGGGGAAATTTGATGATATCAATATTTGGACCAGCGCAAAGACGTCCTCTGAGGTTCAGAGCATATACAATAGTCCCCCTTCGGGAAATGAGGCGAATCTTGTTGGCTCATGGACACTTAATAATGCATCAGGAACATCAGCAACAAACCTCAAGAGCGCAGGAGTACCGTTCATCTGGAACGGAACTGGGCTGAATTGGAGCACTCGATCAGGATCCGGATCTGGCAGCATTGGTACATATACAAATAGTGGCGGCCAATTGTCGTTGACATTCAACAGCAATGCCACGACTGCGAAAGTTCAGGAAGTTTTGCGCAATCTCACCTATAGCAATTCAATCACAACCCCGGGGGCACTGAACGAAGACAACGTTACCCTCAGGCTGATCTTCAATGATCAGAACAGCAACAACGCCACGACAGGCTTGCCCTCTGGTGCTACTAGTAATTCTGCCGGTACGGGACAAAATCAAGGAAGCGGCGGCCAAGCCAGCACCACAGGCACAATCAACATCAAGATCAACAGGCTGCCTGTTGCCACCCCCAACACCAACAGCCTGTCCGAGGGAATCAGCACCACCGCTGTCAGCACGACGACTGGAAATGTGCTGACAGAGGCGACTGTTGAAACCGATCCAGACATCACAGCCAGGCTCAACAACACAGCGTCCTTGGATGCCTCTGGTAACCCACGTGCTGATGCTCTGAGCGTTTCCGGTGTTGTTGCGGGTTCTGTCGCGAACACATTCACCGTGAGCAGCACGGGCGCAGGCACAGCTGTTGCCGGGCAATACGGCTCGGTGACCATCTCCAGCAACGGTGCTTACACCTACACCCTGAACAACGCAAATGGCGCTGTTCAGGCCCTGGCAATTAATGAAAGTCTCACTGACACGTTCAGTTTCACCGTTTCTGATGGCCAGGGGGGTTATACAAGCAGCTCACTCTCAGTCCAGATTCATGGCACCAATGATGCCCCAGTGCTGCTTGCGGGGAGTGGTGACACGATTCAGTTATCGACGGGAAGCAGCCAACCAACGCTGAGGGTGGCCATTCCCACAACAGGCGTCGTTGCCGGAGACAAGATTCGCTTGAGCTACTTGGGGCAGACACAAACCCCTGTTGTCCTCACGGCAACCAACATCGCCAATGGCTATGTTGATGTCCAGCTCACAATCTCGCTACAGGATCCCAACAGCAGCCTTAATTCCGTTCCAGTGAAATGGATTGACTGGACGGCTCAAGACAACTCGGCAAAGACCGTCACCGGGACTATTACAACAGAAACGGGTACCGTCACAGCCACCCTCGATGCAGGCACAGGGTGGAGCTTCGTGCAGCTCAACGGAGGTACCAATTATTACGCCACTGACAGCGGCAATCCCTACAAAAGCGAGGGCGTCGTTGGTCCCGCCACATCTGACATCGTTGCCTTTAATCCCGCGGGATGGCGCACGCTCACGTTTTCTTCAGAAGTGCGAAATCTATACTTTGTATTCGTGAGCATGAATGGAAACGGCTACCGATTTGATCGTGATTTTGACATCATTTCTCAGACTGCTTGGGATAATCCTGGAACCACTTATGTTGAGCCAGGTGGCAATGGCTACTGGGGCAACGGCTATGTTGCCAAGAAGGAAATTCTGATCAACGGCAAGACTTATTACGAACTCGGCGGCGATCCATCGGTTAGGGCCCAAGGAGAACCCCATGGTGTGATCCGGTTCAAGGGAGCATTTACAAGTTTGACCTGGGAGAATCCTGTCAGCGAGAACTGGCATGGCTTCACTGTCGGCATTAAAACAGCCACCCAAGATCTTCAAAATGTTAAGGGTGAGTTCCTCAATGGAACGACGAATGCGCTGATCACCACAACGCCAACGACGCTGATTTCCTACGACCCGACGCTCACTTCACTGGTCGGGACACTAGACACCACGGTCAGCACAGCACGCATCAATGAAACCAATGCTGGTCTTATCGCAACAGGCAGTCTGTCGCAATACGACGTTGACACCACAAACGTTCTCGCCGTCCGTGTTGACTCAGTCGCCATCTCAGGCGTTACGACAGGGCTGACACTCAGCAATGACGCCGTCAAAGCACTGCTCACCGTCAGCAGCACAGACACCTCCAGCCTCCAAGCCTCACGCTTGAACTGGAGCTTCAACTCTGGCTCCACCACCTTCGACTACCTGGCCGCCGGAGAAGAGCTCACCTTCACCTATACCGTCGCAACCCTCGATGGCACGGGCAGGTCTGGAAATGACGGCACACAGGGATCAGCCACATCGACCGTCACCGTCACAGTTGTTGGCACCAATGACGGACCAGTCCTCACAGCGGGCGTCGTCAGTGGAGCCATCACAGAAGATGCCGGCGTCTACAGCAGAAGCGGCTCTGTCAGCTTTACCGATCTCGACCTGACTAATCGCCATACAGCATCAATCCTCACGAGCAATAGCGATGCGGCTGTGTGGTCGGGGGGGACCCTCAGTGCGGCCCAGAAATCTGCACTTCTGGCTGGCTGGCAAGTCACAGCCGCAAGCGGGAACACAAACAATGGCACGTACAACTGGAACTACTCAACATCCAACAGCAACCTTCAATTCCTCCGCGATGGAGAGACCGTTGTTCTCAAGGGCTACTTAGAGGTCGTGGACCCTGCGGGCAGCAAAGCCAGCCAACTGCTAACCGTCACGATCACCGGCGTCAACGACACACCGCAGATCACCAACGCACCCGATGTGGCTGGGCTAACAGAAACCAACGCCTCATTGACGATCAGCGACAGCATCCGTGTGACGGATACGGACGACGTTGACACAGTTGCAGCAACCATCCAGTCAGTCTCGATTTCAGGTGGGTCCTACACCACGAGAACTGGATACAACCGCAGCACCGACATCCCGCTTACAGACACTGAATTGCTCGCGATGCTGGCTCTCTCCGCCACCGGGGGCACGTC
>JBIPLV010000315.1:0-4990 GCA_044369475.1 Cyanobium sp.
TATGGCGCCCTGGCGGCCCCCCCCTCAGCCCAGGGCTTCAGCCTCAGCCTGTACCACTGCTTTTCCCAGGTGCAGGACGCTGTGTCCGAGCTGGAGCGCTACACGATGGGCTACGTGGACAGCTACCTGCACGATGGTCGCGAAATGCTGCGGGAGGCGAAGCGCCGCCGCAGCCTGCTGCAGGAGGAGCGGCGGCGGCTGGAGATCTGATGGGGGCTGTGGGGCCCGGTTGAATCAGCCCGGGAACGGCTCCAATTGGCTGCTACGCAGCCACACATCGGGCACTGGCCGGCGGAATCGCACTTGGGCGTAGTCGCCCTTGATCAGCAGCACTTCCGCGGGCCCTTCAAAGATGTAATCCGGTGCGGCAGCGTCGCTGGCCTGGGCTTCGAGGCTGCTGCCGTAGGCCTGGCGGTTCACGCGCACCAGGCTGCCTTTCTTGATCGCCGGGGCTTCAGCTGTAGGGGTGGCGTCGGCCATGGCGCGCATCGGTGCTGCCCAGCAGGCTAGGGCCCTCTTGTGGCTGCTTGGTGATCCTGGCCCTTTCATGCGGTTCAAGGGATCCAGAATTGGAGCAGCGCGCGATGGCCATGAACGAGATCCTTTTTCTGGTGGAGGAGGCCGAAGACGGTTCTCTTCGAGCTCAGGCTGTTGGTGCTGCCATTCACACCGAGGCCGACACCCTTGAGGAGCTCCACCAGGAGCTGAGAGATGCGGTTCATTGCCACTACGAGCCCGGTGAGGCGCCACCACTCATACGCCTCCACCACGTGCGGCAGGAATTGCTCACCCTGTGAAGCTGCCCACTGATCTCAATGGTGTTGACCTTGCCAACAAGCTCCGCGCGTTGGGTTACGAAACAACACGCCAAACCGGGAGCCATCGCCGCCTGACACGGCTCGGACCCGCCGGACAGCAACACCTCACGATCCCAGCCCACCGCCCTCTGCGTGTTGGGACCCTGCGGGCCATCCTTAAGGGGGTCTGCGAGCAGTGTGGCCTTGAGCTCTCAGATCTGCTGCATCAGCTTGAGCTCTAGATCCTGTTCCCCTCACAGCCCGAGGGCTTCAGCTGCCTAGCGTTGCCCAAGAGTGATCGGACGTGCGGCATGCGGATGGTGTTGGTGGGCTGCAGCGGCTTTGTGGGCCGCTCCCTGGTGACCCTGCTGCTGAACCGCGGCCATCAGCTCACCCTGGTGAGCCGTTCAGCCCAGCCGTTGCCCGCTCTGCAACACCCGCAGCTCACGCGCCTGCAGGCCAACCCCGCCGACCCCTCCAGCTGGAGCCAGCCGGCCCTGCTGGAGGCCCTGGCGGCCGCTGAGGCGGTGGTGAACCTGGCGGGGGAGCCGATCGCCGAGAAGCGCTGGACGCCCGCCCATCTGCAGCTGTTGCAGGACAGTCGCATTGGCACCACCCGTGCCCTGGTGCAGGCCATGGCGGCCCTGCCCGCCGGCCAGGGCCCAGGCGTGCTGATCAATGGCTCGGCCATTGGCTACTACGGCACCAGCGCCAGCCAATCGTTCACCGAAGCCAGCCCCGCCGGCGCTGATGTGCTCGGCCGCCTCTGCCAGGCCTGGGAGGCGGAGGCCCAGGCGGCAGCAGGGCGCTGCCGCGTGGTGATCTTGCGCATCGGCATCGTGCTGGGGGGTGATGGTGGTGCCCTCGGCAAGATGCTGCCGGTGTTCCGCCTTGGGTTTGGCGGCCCCATCGGCGACGGCCAGCAGTGGATGAGCTGGATTTCCCGCCACGACCTCTGCCAGCTGATCGCCCAGGCCCTTGAAGATCCGGCCTACGCCGGCACCTACAACGCCGTGGCGCCGGAGCCCTGCTCCATGGCCCAGTTCGCCGCGGCCCTGGGCCGCTGCCTGGGTCGCCCCAGCCTGCTGCCGGTGCCCGGCCCCCTGCTGCAGCTGCTCTTGGGGGATGGGGCCAAGGTGGTGCTGGAGGGTCAGCGGGTGCTGCCCGAACGCCTGCAGCAGCAGGGGTTTGCCTTCCGCGACGGCCAGCTCAGCGCTGCCCTTGCTGCCGCCACCAGTTGAGGGCCCAGCCCAGCACGCCGCTCAGAATCGCCGCCCCCATCAGCAGGCCGATGGCCGGCGTGAACAGCGGCTCCCACAGGCGCTGAAACAGGTTGAGCGGTGCTTCAACACCGCGGCTGTGGCACAGCACCGCCACGCCAAACCAGAGGGCACCGGCGATCACCACGAACACATCGGCCACCAGCAAGGTGTCGATCCAGCCCTTGAGCCGTTGCCCCCAGCTCAGGCTGGCGTTGGTGGTGCCGGTTCCGCTGGCGTCAGGCATGGCTGCTGCCGTTGAGGCGCTCAACAATGTCGGCGGCCATCCTGGCGGTGCCGCCACCGCTGCCGATGCGCTCGGCGCCCAACTGCTGAAGCTGGGTTAACCAGGGTTGTTCGTGTTGGAGCCGCTCCAGCAGCTGCTCCAGCAACACGGCGGTGCCATTGAGCTGGGCTTCGTTGCCCGGGGCTCCATCGCTGGCGGCGCACACCACCCCCGGCCCCAACAGCCGCCGCTGGGCCTCGGCAAAGCCAGCCGTGAACTGGGGCCCTTCCCCCTCCAGCTGCAGCACCGGTTTGCCCAGCCCCACGCATTGTTCAGCGGCGGTGCCGGTCATCGAGAGCAGCAGATCGCACTGCTGAATCACCGCCGCAAAGCGGCCCCACTCCAGCTGCAGGGTGAGCGGCCCGCGAATCAGCCGGCATTGGCTGGGGCTGTCGAGCTCAAGACGCCAACCCAGCCGGCTGGCCAGCGGTGCCACCTCCTGGGGTGTGAGCTTGCCCACCAGGGCGGCATGCAGCCCCAGGCGGGTCGCCGGCCGCAGCTCCTGGGGCAACCGCTCCAGCACCCGCAGCATCAGCTCCAGGTTGTGCAGCGCCTCCGGCAGCCGGCTGCCCGGCAGCAGCCCCAGCCGCTGTTGCGGTGCCCCCGCCAGCGGCTCGGAGGGCTTGAGGGCCCCATCAAAAAAGGGATTGCCGAGAAACTGCACCGGCCGGCCCAGTTGGCTGCTGAGGTCGGTGGCGGTGAACTGATCCCGGCTGTAGATGGCCCGCAGGCGCCGGCTGCGCAGCAGGGCGCCGCAGGGCCAGGGCAGCTGCAGCCGCCCTTCGTAGTGGCTGGAGTAGGCCACCAGGTAAACGGCCGAGGGCCGGCGGCTCAGCCAGGCGGCGATCACGGGGATCACATCGCCCACCACCACAATCAGCTCGTAGCGGCGGGCGATGCGCAGCAGCAGTGCCAGGCGGCTGAGCAGGTAGAGCACCTGGCCCTGCACGACCTCGGTGAGCCGCCCGAGCAGGCTGGTGTAGCCCAGGCCGCCGGTGCTGTATTCGCGGGTGCGGCCGCGGGTGGCGATGCCGGCCTGCTGGTAGGCGCGGCCGTGGCCCACCAGCGGCAGGGCCTCCACCTCACAGCCAAGACCCTGCAGCGCTTGAGCGATCAGCGCACCGCTGAGGTCTTCGCCATGGCCATTGCTGAGCAGCAGGATGCGCCGCCCAGGCTGCGCCGCAGCGCTCAAGCCTGCAGCCAAGCTTTCACCTTCTGCAGGGCCTGCCAGTCGGGGCGGCGGGCCAGGCCGTCCTCGATGGCCCCATCCAGCTCGCTGGCCAGCTCGGGCGCCATCACCCGCAACCGCTGCACCAGTTCGATGTGTTCGCGCACGCCCTTGGCGTTGGTTTCCAGCATCGCCAGGCTGAGGTTGATGCGGGCCTGGGGGTCCTGGGGATTGAGCTTCACCGCCAGGCGGGCCGAGCGCAGGCCGGCCTGGGGTTGGTTGTCGAGCAACTGCAGCCAGGCCAGGCAGGTCCAGCCCGCCGACAGGCGCGGCTCCTGCTGGGTGATCTGCTCAAAGCTGGCGATCACCTCAGCCAAGGGCGACCCCTGCTGGTAGCGCTCCAGCGCCTGCTCAAACAGCGACGGGGCTTCGGTCACAGCGTCGGTCATGGGCTGGCGGCGGGCCTAATCGTGCCCTCAGGTTCGCACCCGGGCCTCCAGTTCATCCGCCAGCTGCTCAAGATCCACAAGGGCTGTGGCCATGGCGGCGTGCACGCGGCTGGGGTCAATGGCTTCGTAGTCGTGCACCAGCCGGTTGCGCAGGCCCGCGGCTGGCAGCAGACGTTGTGCAAGGTCCGATCCGATCAGTCCGGTCTGCCCCGCCAGCCGAAAGGTTTCGGCGTAGGTCTGAGGTCTGCATTGAAACCCCTGCACCAGCAGGTGCTCCAGCAGATCGCTAGCGGCTTCCACGCTGAGGTGCAGCAAGCGCTCCACCAAGAGTTGTTGGCGCCGGTCGGCGAGGAAGGTGGCCAAGGGGCTGGATGCCTCCTGGTGCAGCAGCCCCAACAGCTCGCGCAGGTGCTCGAGTTTGCGCCGCAGCACGGCCTGCTCAAGCGGGCTCATGCCGGGGCCTGCTGCCTCTCCAGGCTGAGCTTCTCCTGCCGGCGCTGCCAATCGGCCCATTGGCGGATGGCTCGGGAGCAGGTGCCGTGGAACAGACCAGGCCGCCGCTCAAACAGCAGGATCCCCTGCTCTGCCACCACCCGCTGCAGCAGGTAAGGGGCCTGGTCCAGATCCACCACGTCGATGGCGTCGCTGGAGCAAGCCATGGCCTCGGCGAGTTCCGCATCCAAGCGGTAGAGCCGCAAGGGATCGCTGGGGGGATGCTCGAAGCGGATCCCCACATCCCAGTCGCTGTTGGGGCCGGCCTGGCCGAGGGCCCTGGAGCCGAACAGCACCACCAGAGCCACATCGTTGGGAACCTGTTGGGCTGCGAGTTCCGCGGGTTGATGGCTTGTGGCTGGCGGGCTGCCCATGGCCTCACACCGCAAACGAACTGCCGCAGCCGCAGGTTTGGCTGGCGTTGGGGTTGGTGAAGTTGAAGCCGCCGCCGATCAGGGCCGAGGAGAAATCGAGCTGCATGCCGTAGATGTACAGCAGGCTTTTGGGGTCGCTCACCACCGTGAAGCTGGGGGCACCAG
>JBIPLV010000131.1:0-4988 GCA_044369475.1 Cyanobium sp.
GCCTGGGCAGCAGCCAGAGCCTCGCGATAAAGCTTGTCGGACTCCTGCTCCGCCTCGACGATCAACGCCTGGGCCTCCAGGCGCGCTTCCTTGAGCTGGCCGGCAAGATCGTCTTCCAGTCGTTGGACCTGGGCCAGCTTTTGCTTAGCCTCGGCACGACTGGTGGTGATGTAACCCTCACGTTCTTCGACGGTCCGACCAACGGGCCGGAAGAACAGGGCATTGAGAATGAAGGTGAGGAGCACCACCTGAACCGCCATGAGCGGCAAGGTGGCATCAAGGTCAAAAAGACCTCCCTCCGGAGCACCGGAAGCGACGCCGGAAACGGCGTCAGCTGTGGCGAGCAGGAGCCAGCTGGACATGGGGAAGGAACGCCGGGGTGGACGGGGGAACAGTCACAGGGGGAGCAGCCAGGAGCCACTCCCCACCGTGAGCGATCAGCCGACGAAGGGGTTGGCGAACAGCAGCACCAGAGCCACCACCAGGCCGTAGATGGTCAGGGCTTCCATGAAGGCCAGGGACAGCAGCAGGGTGCCGCGGATCTTGCCTTCAGCCTCGGGCTGACGGGCAATGCCTTCCACAGCCTGACCGGCTGCGGTGCCTTGGCCGATACCAGGGCCGATGGCGGCGAGACCCACGGCCAGAGCGGCGGCCAGTACGGAAGCGGCGGAGGTCAGATCACTCATTGGTGGAAAGGAGGTAAGAGAGCGCAGGGAGAGCGCGGAATGGGCTGGAGCGCGCCCGGGACACCCCAGAGGGGTGGGCCCGGTTCCACCCGGACCTGCGCGCGATGAGTTTGCCAGAGCGCCGACTGGCGGCTGACAGCAGGGGTTTAGTGGTGCTCTTCGTGCACCGCCTCACCGATGTAGTTCGCGGCGAGGGTGGCAAAGATCAGAGCCTGAATGGCGCTGGTGAAGAGGCCCAAGAACATAGCTGGCAAGGGCACGATCACAGGCACCAAGAATGCCAGCACTCCAACCACCAATTCGTCGGCGAGGATGTTGCCAAACAGACGGAAGGAGAGGGACAGCGGCTTGGTGAAATCTTCGATGATCTTGAAAGGGAGCATGATCGGCGTCGGCTCCACGTAATACTCGAAGTAACGCAGTCCTTTGCGGCTCAAGCCGGCATAGAAGTAAGCCAGTGAAACCAACAGGGCCATCGCCACAGTGGTGTTGATGTCCGCGGTGGGAGCTCCGAGTTCACCATTCGGGAGCTCAATCAACTTCCAAGGGATCAGAGCGCCACCCCAGTTGCAGACAAAAATGAACAAGAACAGCGTGCCAATAAATGGCAGCCAATCGCGGTAAGCCTTCTCGCCGATCTGCTCGCGGGCGAGGTCGCGGAGATAAACCCACAAGAACTCCAGCAGGTTCTGCACGCCTGTGGGGTCCTGCTCCATCTTGCGGGTCCCTACAACCACCAGGGCCAACAGGGCTCCGATCACCACCCAAGAGCTGATGAACACCTGGCCATGCAGGTTGAGGTTGCCGAGGTGCCAATAAAACTGTTGGCCAACCTCCAGTTCGGCGAACGGCAGGGCGAAGGGCAAGGGAACCATGGGGAATGGGTGGTTCAGGGGGTGAGGAGGGCCTGCAGAAGCAGAGCCGGCTTGTAGAGCAGGAAGCCGAGGAAGGCCGGCAGCAGCTCAAGAGATGGAAGGCGTGCCGCCGCCACGATCAACAAAGCCGGAACCACAATCTGGAAGCGGCCCAAGGATCGGGAATCGGGACCGATGCGGCCGACGCTGCGGGCGAGCAGACGCAGGTAGAGCAGACCACAGCACCCTCCGAGCAAGAGGCTGCGGGCTGCAGTGGCACCAAACCAGGGCCACGTGATCGCCGTCACCACCAGGGTGAGCACCAGCGTTGCCAGAAGAAGGCGACGCTGGAGGTTGGCGTATTCGTCTGTGGCACCGACGACCAACGGGACCTCAAGTGAGGCAGGTGCATCCGCCACCCCTTCGCCAATGGATGGCGAACCATCCGCTGGTGGGGTGCCGGCTGAACCGGAATCCGCTGCGAGGGTGGCCTGCAAGCGCCGGGTGCGATAAAGCCCGGGCAACTTATCACGCGCTCTTAAGGAACCAGCAGCAGCACCCGCTGGCCCAACAACCGGCGGGCGCGCTGGCAACGTTCCGCTGCGCTGAAGGGCAGCGCCAAATTCGCCAGGCAGCAATCGGGAGCGGCCTCGACGGCCTGCATCAGCTGCAGATCCTCAGCTTCAAGGTTGAGGGGCATCAGGTCAGGGCCGAACAGACCCGTGGCGGGCCAGCCCCAGAGGCAGCGATTGCGCTCACCTCGGGCAGCCAGAAGGGTGACGTCATCGTCCCAGTCCACCGAGACGCCGGCTCCCTTGCGCAGGAAAAACTCGAAATGGCTGATGTCCGGATCGAGCTCTTCGATCAAGGCCCAACGCTGGCGCTCCGGCAGCTGCAGGGCCCGCTCCAGCAGCTCCCCGCGGAGCAATCGGGCCGGGTCCCACAACTCAGGGTTGGAGAAGCCGGCAAACTCCAACCCCGCTGCAGCCACAAAAGCCATCAACCGCTCGAGGTTGTAGCTGGTCTCCTGAGGATGGAGGTACATGTCGGCGAAGTTGGAATCAGCCGTCGTGTCGAGGGCCCAGCGCTGCTCGTGATGGCGGCGCAGGCGGTTGGTGTCGGGCAGCTCAGCCAACAGCAGTCGGCCCAGCCGGAGGCCCGCATCACCGGTGCCCACCCCCAGCAGCGCCAGGGCCCGCTGGGTGCGATGGATTTCCCAACGCCCCCCATCTGCATACAAGAAAAGATGGAGCAGCCCTCCCGGCCGCAACAAGCCGGCCAAGACGCGCAGCCCCGCCTCTGGCTCCCGCAGGTGGTGCAAGACCCCGACGGAGTTGATGTAGTCGAAGGAACCCTCCCCCGTCAGGTCAAGCAAACTGCGCTGCTCGATGCGCAGCTCCCGCACCTGGGCGGCTGCCCCGGAGCGGCGAGTGCGCTCCCGGGCCACCTCCAGCGCTCCGCCGCTGATGTCCACCGCCAGGACCGAGGAGCCGGGATTGAGATGGCACAGGTAGTCGGTGCTGACGCCGGTGCCGCAACCCGCGTCGAGGATCCGCCAAGTGCGTTGGCCGTTGGCGGGATTGGGCGGCAGGAATCCGGTGGCGGCAGCCCAAGCGCTGTCAACGCACCAACGCCAGTTGTATCCAGGCGGAGGGCCGTCCTGGAGGGGATCGCCTGGATAGGGGAAGCGGTCGTAGAACGCGCTCACCACAGGCGTGGCGGCATCACTGGCGGGCACAGAGGCAGGCACGGGAATCGTCAGTGGCAATCGGCCGAGCTTTTCATGCCTGGGGGCCCATCGAACGAGCGGGCCCCCTCGACAACCCGGCGACAGAGGCGGCTGCAAAGTGGCGACTGCAAAGAGGCGGCTGCAAACATTTGTTCATGGCCTGGCGATGGCCCAGAGGGCCAGCCGTAACGTGGCCCAGCCCGGTTCGCTCTCGTCAATGACCGTGACCGCCAGCAGCGGCAGCACCAGGGTTTCACCCCAGCGCTACGACACCCTGCCGCTCTCCAGCGTCCGTCAGGCGGAGCAACAGGACCGCTTCCCCAATGGCGGGGAGCTCGACACTTTGGTGGCTTTCTTCCAGAGCGGGCAGCAGCGGCTAGAAGCCGCGCGCCGGATCTCGGAAAACGCCGACTTCATCGTGGCCAAGGCGGCCAACCGGATCTTTGCCGGCGGCACCCCACTCTCCTATCTCGATGCGCCCCTGAGCATCTCCTCCAGTGCCAGCGGTGATGACACGCCCCTAGCCGCCGACCAGGCCGCCTTCCAGCGCTCGGTGCAAACCTTCGCCCAGGGCACCGGCAGCTCCAGCGGCAACCTGATCACCCGACTGCTCGAGGGCGCCGGTGGCGATGCCGACGTGCGCGTGGTGCTGCCCACCGGCTTCAGCCCCATCGCGGTGGGCCGCTACGGCACCGACCGGATGCGCAAATCGCTGCGGGACATGGCCTGGTTCCTGCGCTATGTGGGCTATGCCCTGGTGGCCGGTGATCCCAGCATCCTGGCCGTCAACACCCGCGGCCTGCGTGACGTTCTCGAGAAGGCCTGCTCCCTGGCCGCCACCAATGTGGCGCTGCAGGAGATGCGCGCCGCCGCCGCCGGCCTCTGCAAGGACAATCCCCAGGCGCGCCAGCTGGTGATTCAGTACTTCAACGTGTTGATCGCCGAGCTGGAGGTGCCCACCCCTTCCACCCGTCAGCGCCTCGGCAGCCCTGAGAACCAGGGTCTGCAGCTGCCTGCCACCTACGCCCTCGCGGCCGACGGCAAGCAACGCTTCCTCATGCGGCCGCGCCTGAGCGGCGCCCAGAAGGCCGAGGTGATTCGCGCCGCTTACCGCCAGGTGTTTGAGCGCGACATCGCCAAGGCCTACAGCCAGATGCCCTGCCCGGTGGAGGCCACCCAGGTGCGCCAGGGCCAGCTGTCGATGCGCGAGTTCATCCGCGCCCTCGGCCACAGCAAGGAATACCGCCAGCAGTTCTTCGGCCGCTTCTCCAACAGCCGGGCCGTCGAGCTGGCCTTCCGTCACTTCCTCGGCCGGGGCATCAGCTCCCGCGAGGAGTTCACCCGTTACTTCGACATCGTCAGCGCCCAGGGGCTCAACGGCCTGGTAGATGCCCTGATCAACACCATGGAGTACGCCCGGGTGTTCGGGGAGGAAACCGTGCCCTACCTGCGGGATCTGGGCGAGGAAGCCCAGGAGAGCGCCGGCTGGGGCTCCAACCGCAAGCTGTTCCGCTTCAGCGCACCGTTTGAGGGTGCCCCCCAGTACGTCACCCTCTACGCCTCCTACCGCCAGCCCTTCCCCGACCAGCACGTCTACGGCGGCGGCAATGATCCGCTGGCCCTCAACTACGGAGCCATCTTCCCTTCAGGCACCGCTTCGGTCGCCACCCGCCCGGCGCCCTACGGCTACGACAGCCGCCGGATCCTGATCGGCAACGG
>JBIPLV010000132.1:0-4966 GCA_044369475.1 Cyanobium sp.
GTTCATGTCATTTTTGATGTTTTTTTCGTTTCCGTTTTCAACGCGTTTCAAATCCAGTCGACCCAACCGGCTCAGTTACCCCAGCTGCCCCATCCAGCAGCGTCCCCAGGGCCGGCCTCTCGCCCAGCCCCTCACATGGGAAGAGCTGTTGGGCCAGCGCTAAGCCGCTGCACGGCGGCATAGCACTCGAGGTGCTTCGGGGCTCAACCTCAATGGCGCCTAGGCCCCGAGAATCGAGCCGCTCCCGTTGCAGATAGACGCGACTCAATTTTTCGTCCATCAGTCCCTGCTGTGCCAGAGAGGCCTGGACCACGAAGCCGCGCGTTGCGGCAATCGCCACCACATCGGTCACGGTGGACGGAGAACGGTGGGGAATGAATCGCTTGGAACTAGGCCGGGTGTTGCGATGCCAGCTCACGAGCCGCTCGACCCTTCAGAATTACGCCACGTTGTTCCCCCGCTGGCCTGATCTCAATGAGCCTTCTCCCCAGTGCCATCGAGATCGTTGTCGGCATCCTGCTGCTGTTCGGCGGTGGTGAGCTGTTTGTGGGCGGCTCCACCGCCCTGGCCCTGCTGCTGGGGATCCCCCAGATCGTGATCGGCCTCACGGTGGTGTCGCTTGGCACCAGTGCTCCGGAATTGTTCGTGAGCTTGATCTCCACGATCCAGGGCGGCGATGACATCGCCGTGAGCAACATCGTGGGCAGCAACATCTTCAACGTGCTGGTGGTGCTCGGCCTCAGTGCCTTGGTGGTGCCCCTGCGGGTGAAGAGCCGGCTGGTGCGACGCGATGTGCCCCTGCTGCTGGGAGTGTCGATGGCGGTGTGGGGGATGGCTTCCGGCGGCCGGATCACCTGGCAGGCCGGCCTGGCTTTGCTGGCAGGCACCGCAATCAATCTCATTTGGGAGATGCGCACCGCCGGGGAGAACCCCGATGAGGCCGGAGACATCGACGACAATGACCGCGCCACCCCCCCCGTGGCTGCCGCCAAATTGGCGGGGGGCCTGGTGCTGCTGGTGGTGGGATCCCAAGTGTTGGTGAAAGGGGCCACCACTGCGGCACTTGGACTGGGGGTGAGCCAGACCGTGATCGGCCTCACGATCGTGGCGGCCGGCACCTCGATGCCCGAACTGGTGACCTCCCTGGTGGCGGCCTATCGCGGCAAGGCTGACCTGGCCATCGGCAACGTGGTGGGCAGCAACCTGCTCAACCAGCTGGTGATCCTTGGGCTCTGCGGCGTGGCCTCCGGTGGCGCGGGCCTCACGGTGGATCCGGTGATGGTCAACCGCGATTTCCCGATCATGGTGCTCACCACCCTGGCCTGCCTGCCGATCTTCTGGACCAATGGGGTGATCACCCGGCTGGAGGGCGGCATCCTGGTGGGCCTCTATGGCCTTTACCTGGCGGAACAGGTGCTCACCAACACGGTCACCTCGGCCGTGGACGAGTTCCGCTTTGTGGCGCTGGTGGTGGTGTTGCCCGTGGTGCTGGTGTTTCTGGTGTGGCAAACCCTGCGCTGGCGTCAGCATCGCCACGCCTGAGCCAGTCCGGCCGGGTTGTCGAACACGGCTTCGCGTCCATTGCTGGCAAACTGCAGCGCAACTTGCCCTGATGTCATGCCCCTGCAACGCCGGCTCCTGGCCGCGTGTTCGCTGTTAGCGGCCCTTGCCCTGGTGGGCTGTGCCGAGGGGGACGGTGGCGTGCAGAGCCCCAAAATGGCCGCGATCAAGGGCCGCGGCTCCCTGGTGTGCGGCACCGACGGCAAGTTGCCGGGTTTCGGATATCTCGGTGCCGATGGCCGCTACGCGGGGCTAGATGCCGACACCTGTCGAGCCGTGGCCGCTGCCGTGCTGGGTGATGGCGAGAAGGTGGAGTTCCGCGACCTCAACCCCAGTGAGCGCTTTGCCGCCCTCTCAAGCGGCGAGGTGGATCTGCTGGCCCGCAACACCACCATGACCCTCAGCCGCGATGCGGCCGGAGGCAACGGCCTCAGCTTTGCCCCCACCACGTTTTACGACGGTCAAGGGGTGATGGCGCCGGCCGCCAGTGGCATTCGCGGGCTCAAGGATTTGGCCGGCAAGCCCGTTTGCGTGCCGAGCGGCACCACCAGTGAGCTGAACCTGACCGACCGGCTGCGGGAGGAGGGTGTGGCCGCCATCCCGCTCAAGTTTCAGACGCTCGATCAGATGTACACCGCCTATCTGAGCGGGCGCTGTGCGGCGGTGAGCACCGATCGCTCTCAGTTGGCGGCCCAGCGCAGCAGCTTCCCGACACCCAACGATCACACCGTGTTGCCGGTTGTGATGAGCAAGGAGCCCCTGACCCCGGCCACTGTGAATGCCGATCCGGCCTGGGCTGATGCGGTCCGCTGGACCCTCTTTGCCCTGATCCAGGCCGAGGAGATGGGGATCACCCAGGCCAACGTGGACGCGAAGTTGGCGGAGGCCAAGGCCAAGACCAACCAGGCGGAATTGCGGCGTTTCCTGGGTGTGGAGGGCGACTTCGGCCGCCAACTCGGACTGCCGGCCGACTTTGTGGTGCGGGCCATCCGAGCGGTGGGCAACTACGGCGAGATGTTTGAGCGCAACCTCGGCCAGCAGTCGCGGCTGAAGCTGGAGCGCGGGGTCAACCGACTCTGGACCCAGGGCGGGCTGATGTACTCCCCACCATTCCGCTGATGCCATCGGCCGTGACGCCTGCCGCCCCACCCCCCTGGTGGCGCAATCGCCGCCTGATGCCCTGGTTGGTTCAGGCCGTGGTGGGTCTGGTGGTGCTGGTGCTGGTGGCCTTTCTGGTGGGCAACCTGGTGCGCAATCTCACCCAGGCCGGGCTGCTGCTCTCCTGGCGCTGGCTCCACAATCCGGCTGGGTTTGACATTGCCGAAACCACCATCCCCTTTGATGCGGCCATGCCTTACTGGCGTGGCCTGCTGGCGGGGTTGGCCAACACCCTGCGGGTGGTGCTGCTGGGTTTGATGGGCGCCACCGTGCTCGGCACTGCGGTGGGGATGGCCTCCTTCAGCACCAATGGCCTGCTGCGCCGCCTGGCCCGGGTGTATGTGGAGCTGATCCGCAACATCCCCCTGCTGCTGCAGCTGGTGTTCTGGTATTTCGTGGTGTTCCTGGCCTTGCCCAACGGCACTGCGGCCTTCCAGCTGCCTGGGCTGGTGCTGGCCAAGTCGGGCTTGTATCTGGGACAGTCCGAACTCCTCAACGGCGTGTGGCAGGCGCCGCTGCGGATTTCGGTGGAATTTGCCGCGCTGCTCACCGGGCTGGTGAGCTACACGGGCGCCTTCATCGCCGAGGTGGTGCGGGGCGGTGTGGCGTCCGTGCCGCCAGGCCAGTGGGAGGCGGCCCGTTCCCTGGGGCTGAGCCCGCTGCTGACCCTGCGCCGGATCGTGCTGCCCCAGGCCCTGCGGGTGATTGTGCCCGGGCTCAACAGCCAGTACATCTCCCTGGCCAAGAATTCTTCGCTGGCGGTGGCCTGTGGCTACACCGATCTTTATTCGGTGGCCGAAACCACCCTCAACCAGACCGGCCGGGCTGTGGAGGTGGTGCTGATCCTGCTGGGCTCCTATCTGGTGATCGATCTGGTGATCTCGGCTGTGATGAATGGCCTCAACCAGCTGGTGCAGCTGAAGGAGCGCTGAGATGACCACGGCCCCTCCCCAGCTGCAGCGCCAGGGTCCCCTGCGACGCCTGCAAAAGGACCTGTTTTCCAGCCGCCTCGATGGGCTGATCTCGATCGCCCTGATCGCCCTGCTGCTGGTGGTGGGTGTGGCGCTGGTCCAATGGCTGCTGGTCCAGGCCCAGTGGGCGGTGATCCAGGCCAACAGCACCCTGTTTGCAGTGGGGCGTTATCCGCTCGAACAGCAGTGGCGCCTGTGGCTGCTAACCACCCTGCTGGCCGCGGCGGCGGGGGGGAGCTGGGGGCTCTTGCGGGGCGGTGGACCCTGGCCCCGCCACGACCGCCTTGCCCTGGTGTTGGTGCTGGGGCTCGCCGTGGGCCTGCCCCTGCTGTTGCAGCTCAACGCGGCGATCCAGGTGCGCTGGTGGGCGATCGCCGCACTGCTGCTGCTGGGTCGCTGGGCGGCCGGTCGTTGGGCCCTGGCCATCCCAAGGCCGCTGCTGCGCGGGCTGCCGCTGGTCTGGCCAGGGCTCTATCTGCTGGGCCTGGGCTTGATCAGCGGTGGCCTCGGTTTGGTGCGGGTGGCTCCCTCGGAGTGGGGTGGGCTGCTGCTCACCCTGCTCACCGCCAGTTTCGCGATCCTGCTCTGCTTTCCTTTGGGGGTGGCCCTGGCCCTGGGGCGCCGCAGCTCGCTGCCGCTGCTGCGCTGGGGTTCGGTGCTCTACATCGAGTTCATCCGCGGAGCTCCGCTGATCACCCTGTTGTTTCTGGGCCAGAACATCCTGGGCTTTCTGCTGCCGGGAGGCCTGGCGCCTGATCGGGTGTGGCGGGCCGCCTGGGTGCTCACCTTCTTCGCCGCCGCCTACGTGGCTGAGGCGGTGCGCTCTGGGTTGGCGGCTATTCCGGCTGGCCAGATGGAGGCCGCCCGCTCCCTCGGGCTGCCGCTGCCGCTGGCGCTGCTGCATGTGGTGCTGCCCCAGGCCCTGCGGGTGGCCCTGCCCGCCACCGTGGGTCAGTTCATCACCCTGCTGCAGGACACCACCCTGCTGTCGCTGATCGGTTTGCTGGATCTGCTCGGCACTGCCCGCACCGTGATGGCCAATCCGGCATTCCTGGGCCGCAATGCCGAGGTTTACCTGGTGCTGGCGGTGCTGTTCTGGTGCTGCTGCACCGCCCTGGGCTTGGGCAGCCGTGCCCTGGAGACCCGCCTCAATCCCCAGTCCCGCTCCGCCACCCATCTCCCCCCCTCCCAGGCATGACCAGCTCCAACCCCGTGATGATCGAGGCCCGTGGGGTCGAGAAGTGGTATCCCAACGGCTTTCAGGCCCTGCGGGGTGT
>JBIPLV010000133.1:0-4959 GCA_044369475.1 Cyanobium sp.
ACCCAAGCAAATTCGGAGCCAGAGATCCCGCCACCCCTTCAGGCCATGTTGTCATGCTCAACACCCGCCTTGCCTTCTGAGCAGCACCTTGAAGGGAACGGGCATCAGCCCTGTCCCTTCAAGGTGGTGTTGAGCATCTGATGGCGATCGGCAGGTGGAATCAGTGGGCAGCGTGATGGCGCCTAGCCAAGCGTTCCAGATTCCGCAGGCTGTGGTATCCGCTCAAGATCCCGAGCACCGCTACAAGGAGCAGCAACCCTTGAGGGAAGCGCACCCCCGCGGCGCATCCGTCCCCTTTGGGATCGCCTGCAGAAAACTGATCAGGTCGGCAGAGACATTGGCAGGAGAAGTTTTGGGCAAAAAAGGAATCCATTCCCGCCGATCAAACCCAATGGCCATGGCCCTACCGAGGCCACCTGTAACGGACATTTAATCAGCTCTGGGTATCACCCCAGTATCAGCGCTGACCAGTTGAAGTCAGAGCCAAAGAATTCCTCTCCGTTGTTAAACCCGGATCCTTAGTTTCGGCTGGCTGCGGCCAGCCGGGTAGCTATTTCGGGTAGGAGCTTGGGATCTTGGGCGCAGGCCTGACCCTCGGAAAAAATCACCAGCAGGAAGGGCGCTGCTTTTGGCATAAAGCCGTCAGCTGACGGCTCCACGTAGGCAGCATCGTGCCGAGCTTGGCTCATCCAGCCCGCCTTGCTCCAGAGGCGAGAGCCCAGAGGCAAACCCTCACCAATGAAGCCATCCACCTGGTTTTCTGGATCCGCAAGCCTCTGGGCAGGATCCAGGCTGCGCGCCAGCAGCGCTGCCATCCGGGCACAAGCCGGTGGCGACACCAGGGCCGACGCCAGCACGGCCTGCAACAGACGGGCTACAGCGTCGGTACTGAGGCGATTGCGGTTTTCAAGCTCGGTGCCATAAAAGTCCCGCTCCCGCCCATAGGGACCATCTCCCCAGGTTTTCTGGCAAGCGTTACAACCCTGCAGCTCCGGCCAGCCAAGCTCACTCAGCCAGCCATTGACAAGCTGGCGCTGCTCCACCCAATGGGCCATGCGCTCGCGGGGGAGAGAAGGGCCGCTGGTGGTGCCACTCAGCAAATCCACCACGAGGGAGGTGGCGTCGTTGCTGGAGTCGCGAATCATGTCTGAGAGAGCACGCCGAAGCTCGGGCGTATCGGCAAGCAAATCAGCCTGGCGCCAGGCCTCGGCCGCCACCAGGTACACGAGCTTCACCACGCTGGCTGAGTAGCGAGGACGATCCCCAGCCCAGCTCGCCCCCTGCACCGGCTGGGCCCAGAACTGATCGGGATCGAGATCGGCAGCTCGGCCAAGCAAGGGCTGGTCGTAGCGGAGCCAGGTAATGGAGAGGTGCTGGGCCAAACCAGGCCGCCCCTCCAGCTCTAAAGCCCGCACCAAATCGGCCAGGATCTGAGCCATGGCTGGATCAGGGCTGTAAAAAGCCATCACCGCCGGCCAACGTATTGGCGAGATTAGCTGTGCTGACAGTGGACACCATCAACCCGGCCCAGCTGGCTACTGGCAGCCCAGCCGCGCCGGAATGGCTCCTCGCCGGCACGAACTGGCAGCTCACTGGCGGCGTCGATCTCTACAGCCAGGCGCGCGGTGAGGGGCTAGCCAGCCAGGCCTGGCCTGGCCGCCGCCTGCAAATCCTGACCACTCCTGCAGCTACAGGGCCAGGGATGCGCCTGCGGGTACGACTGCTCGACGATGGCTACCCAGGCTGGCTTGAGCCCGATGCCCTGCTGGGGCGAGCAGTGGCGTGCATCCCGCCCCAGCCGCAACTCCTGCAGCGCTGCAGCATTGCCCGCAGGCTGGAGCAGGTGCTGAGCTTCGCTCAGGCAGCCCAGCGCGTACCCAACACCTACCTGTGGGGCGGCAGCCTGGGCCCCAACTACGACTGCTCCGGTCTGGTGCAGCGGGCCTATGCCAGCGCCGGCATCTGGATCCCGCGGGATGCCTACCTGCAGGAGCAGTTCTGTCAGCCCGTGGCGGTGCAGCCCGGCCAGGTGCAGTTGCTGGAGCCTGGTGACCTGATCTTTTTTGGCACACCCCATCGCTGCAGCCACGTGGGCCTGCACCTGGGCGGGGGGCGCTACCTGCACAGCTCCGGCGTCGCCCACGGCCGCGATGGCATCGGCCTCGACGACCTGGCGCCCCACAACCCCGACCCGGTGGCGCGCCACTACCGATTGGAACTGCGGGGAGCGGGGCGGGTCATGCACAGCCATGACGGCAGCCCCCTGCCCGCCTAGGTTCGCCGCAAGAACAAGAGAACGATGAACCAGTTGGTGCCGGATCAACCCATTCCGGAACGTCTGGATGTCTCCGTGGTGGTGCCCCTTTACAACGAGGAGGAGAGCCTGCCCCAGTTGGTGGAGCAGTTGCTGGCGGCACTGCGACCGCTGCAGCTGGAATTTGAGTTGGTGTTGGTGGACGACGGCTCCCGCGACGACACCGCCATCGTGCTGAGCCGGCTGACCGCCACGGTGCCCGAGCTGGTAGCGGTGCTGTTGCGCCGCAACTACGGCCAAAGCGCCGCCATGGCGGCTGGATTCGATGCCAGCAGCGGGGCCGTGCTCGTCACCCTCGATGGCGACCTCCAAAACGACCCCGCCGACATTCCCCTGCTGCTCAGCGAACTCAACCAGGGCTACGACCTGGTGAGTGGCTGGCGCCACCAACGCCAGGATGCGGCGCTGCAACGCCTGCTGCCCAGCCGAATCGCCAACCGCCTGATCGCCCGGGTCACCGGAGTTCGGCTGCACGACTACGGCTGCTCGCTCAAGGCATACCGGCGCGAAGTGGTGAGCGACCTCAATCTCTACGGCGAGCTGCACCGCTTTCTACCTGCCCTGGCCTTCATCGAAGGAGCGCGGATCAGCGAAGTGAAGGTGAACCACCATCCGCGGCGCTTTGGTGAGAGCAAATACGGGCTGGACCGCACCTTCCGGGTGCTGATGGACCTGCTGACGGTGTGGTTCATGAAGCGATTCCTGACCCGCCCCATGCACGTGTTCGGCTTCGGTGGCCTGGCGGGCATGGGGGTGGGCCTCCTCATCGGCCTCTGGCTCGTGGGCGAAAAGCTCCTGCTGGGCAGCGACATCGGCGATCGCCCACTGCTGCTGATGGCCCTGCTCAGTTTTCTGACGGGTGTGCAGCTGTTCTGCTTTGGCCTGCTGGCCGAACTGCAGATGCGCACCTACCACGAAAGTCAGGGCCGGCCGATCTACCGGGTGCGGGCCACATTGCGAGGCAGCGGCGGCTGAGGCGCGGCCCCGTAACCCGCACTTTCGAAGCCCCGGGTGCGGCCGCGAAAGCGTTCCATGCCGCGGGCCGCGGCCTTCACCACGGCTGGATCGACGTCGCGCAGGCCGCGGGCCAACAGGGGCAGGCTGGCGCGTTGGCCCCAAATGGCCGCCGCTTCGATGGCGGCCAGGCGCTCGGATGCCGGCCCTGCCAACTGAAGGCGAAGAGCGCTCAGGAAGATCGCTCGCTCGCGGGCCGTCACGGGTAGCGGCCGGGATCCAGCGGCCAGCTCGGCAACGAGCCCAGCAGCCTCAGACATCGAGGCCGTCTCGGCGCCGCCAGCCACCAGAGCAATCTGGGCCCGGTTCAAAGCCGCCACGGCCTGCGAATCCAGGACAACCCCCAGGTTGGGGCGACGACGGGCCAACAACCAGAACGAGGCAGCCACGACGGCTGCAACAGCGGCCAGCAAAGACGGGGGCATGGATTGAACTTTTATGTCGCCCCTGCAGGGGCATTGGGGCCCCTTCGAGCGGTATCCCTACAGTACCGATGGTTGCTATTGGCCCGCGCCATGACTGGAGAATTCGCTGCCGCTTGGATGCCCTCGGTCTTCGTACCCCTTGTCGGAATCCTCGGCCCAGCCGTGGCCATGGCCCTGCTGTTCAACGTGATCGAAGCCCGCGACTGAGCTCCAGCCGGAGCCGTTGCCCTGCCTCACCGCTTTCCCCCCGCCACCATGACCGTGACCCCCGTGGCCGACCCCTGCGTCGGCAATCTGGCCACCCCTGTTAACAGCAGCTATTTCAGCCGGGCCTTCCTGAACGCCCTGCCGGCCTACCGCCCGTCGCTCTCTCCGAACCGTCGCGGACTGGAAGTGGGCATGGCCCACGGCTTCTTCCTCTACGGCCCATTCACGATCTGCGGCCCCCTGCGTCTCACCGAGTACGCCAGCACGGCCGGCCTTCTGGCCACCATCGGTCTGGTGTCGATCCTCACGGTCTGCCTGTCGATCTACGGAACCGCCGGCAACGGACCCAACATCCAGCCCGCTGACGCCACCATCGACAACCCTCCCGCCGACCTGTTCACCAAGGCAGGCTGGGCTGAATTCGCCAGCGGCTTCTGGCTCGGCGGCTGCGGCGGCGCTGCCTTTGCCTGGTTCCTGGCCGGCACGGCCATCGTGGCTCCGCTGGTCAACATCGCTGGCGGCGTCTGGAGCGTTGGCTGAGCACCAGCCCGAGTCCCCAAGCCAAGCTTTAAGCCCCGCTCCGGCGGGGCTTTTTTAGTGGCTGCGATCCCGGAGTTGCCGACCAACAATGGAAGACAGTTCCGCGTGAAGGCTGCGATGGCCAAACCTGTCTCCCGCCTGCTCGGCACCCTGGTGGGGATGAGTGTGCTGGGGTGTGCCGCCCTGCTGGGGGCTTGCCGTCAGGGGGCGCCCACCACGCCAACCCCTGAAGCCGGCAGGAAACAGCCCCAAAGCCAGCCCAATGATCAAGTCGCCCAGGAGCAGGCCCGACGCGAGCAGCAGGACCAGGCTCGCCGCACAGCTGAACTGTTGCAGGCCGCCCAAAAGCGCGGCTGGCGCGAAGGACACAACGCCACTGTGGCCTGCCTGCATGGAGAGCGCGCTCAGACCGACGGCAATGAACTGCGCTGTGAAGAGCAGAACTATGTGGAGAAGAAT
>JBIPLV010000044.1:0-16591 GCA_044369475.1 Cyanobium sp.
GACCCAGCAGCAGGCCTGCCGCCTACGGGGAGTGGTGCGGCTCCATCGTGGTGATCTCGTTTGCACCCGCTAACAGGAAAGCCCAGTTGAGCCCCTGGCCTGCTGCTCCCGGATCGTGATCCGCTGACACGCCCGACCAAAAAGACGGAAGACCGACAGGATTGCTTCACCTTTTGCCGACATGCGCAGTGGCGAGCTCCTCAGGTTTTCCGATGTCCGGTGAAGGCCTTGACGCGCGCGATCTCACCCTGCGTCAGTTGCGCCATTTGGCCAGCAACCTCGGCATCGGGCGCTACAGCCGCATGCTCAAGGAGCAGTTGTTGCGAGCGATCGAGCGTCAGGCGCCCTCTCCCGGAGAGCCTGAGCAGGCCCCAGCTGATCTCCGCGCCCTTGAGGCGGGAATGGCTCCTGCCCCTCGGCCAGAGGCTCAGACCTCGGTGGTCTTCCTGCCCCGTGATCCTCAGTGGGCCTATGTGTTTTGGGAGCTATCCGATTCCGATCGGCGTCAGGCGATGGCCGATGGAGCAAACCAGTTGGTGTTGCGCATCGCCGATGTCACCGGCCTGGGCGATGGTGGCACCCATCTCCACACCATGCAGGAAGTGGTGGTCAATAGCCACGCCACCGAGTGGTATCTGCCGGTTCCTATGAGTGACCGCGCCTACCGGGTCGAACTGGGGTATCGGGTTGCGGGTGGTGGTTGGCACTCGTTGGCGTTTTCCGCCGTGGCCCACGTGCCCTCGCTCCATCCCAGCGAGCTGATTCTGGATCAATTCGTGCCCTTCACCCTTGAGGCTCCGGTGACTGGGGCAGCAGCTGCGCCGCTGATGTCCGAGGCCGCGCCGGGCATTCACGAGCGCGTCTACCAGGTGGCTACCTCCACCTGGCGGGCGACGGGCCGCGGTTCTGAGGCTTTCCATGAGGTGGATGCGTTCGCCGAGGCCAGCCAGGGGCTCAACTCCTCTGGTGCTGGCCTTTGGGCCAGCGGCCGCAATGCATCGGGTGCCGGTGGCGTGGCCTCACGCCAGCGCTCGTTCTGGCTCGTTGCCGATGCTGAATTGATCGTCTATGGCGCCACCGATCCCTCGGCAACCCTGCGCATCGGGGAGGAGCTGGTGCCCCTCGCCGAAGACGGCACCTTCCGCATCCAGGTGCCGTTCCGCGATGGTCAGCAGCTGTATCCGATCACGGCGGTGGCGGCCGATGGCGAGCAGCGCCGCCACATCACCCTCGACTTCAGCCGTTCCACCCCTGATGCCAACGTCAACACGGTGGAGGACGCTGTCGCCGAATGGTTCTGAGGCCCTCAGGGCACCAGATTGACGAGCTTGCCTGGCACCACAATCACGCGGCTGGGTGGCTTGCCCTCCAGCCATTTGGCGGCGATGTCACTGTCCAGGGCCAGCCGCTCCAAGGTGCCTTTGTCGGCATCGGCGGGCACGTCGAGGTTGCCGCGCACCTTCCCCTTCACTTGGATCACCAGCGGGATCGTGTCGCGCACCAGGGCGCTGGCATCGGCACTTGGCCAGGCTTGATGGTGCACGCTCGTTTGGCCATCGGGATTGCCCCCCAACCGCTGCCAGAGCTCCTCGGCTAGGTGCGGCGCGAACGGCGCCAGCAGCACGAGCAGGGCATTCAGGGATTCGGAGGCCACGACAGGGGTAGCCCCCTGCAAGTGCTCGCCCATGGCGTTGCTCAGCTTCATCAACTCTGAGACGGCCGTATTAAATTGATAGTCGCCTTCGAGGTCGTCGCTGATCTCGGTGATCGCGGTGTGAACGGCGCGGCGCAGGGCTTTGTCCTCTTGGCTGAGGCTGCTCGACGCGATGCTGGCGTCGCCATCAGCTAGGCCCAGGCCCTGGCCCACGGCCCACTCCACCAGGCGCCAGATTCGCTGCAGGAAGCGAAACTGACCCTCCACATCGGCGTCATCCCACTCGAGATCCTTCTCGGGCGGCGCCTTGAACAGGATGAACATGCGGGCGGTGTCAGCTCCGTACTTGTCGATCACCACAGAAGGATCGACACCGTTGTACTTCGACTTCGACATTTTTTCGTAGAAGGTTTCCAGCACCTCGCCCGTGATCGGATCACGGGGATCGCTTGGATCGGACACATCGGCCGGGGCGATGTACTTGCCGCTATGGGGGTTCTTGTAGGTGATGCCCTGCACCATGCCCTGCGTGAGCAGGCGCAAGAAGGGTTCATCGAAGCCCAGTAGGCCCCGGTCGCGCAGCACTTTGGTGAAGAAGCGCGAGTAGAGCAGGTGCAGGATGGCGTGCTCGATGCCGCCCACGTACTGGTCCACTGGCAGCCAGGAATCCACCGCCGCGCGGTTGAAGGGCAGGGCGGTGTTGTGGGGATCGCTGTAGCGCAAGTAGTACCAGCTGGAGCACATAAACGTGTCCATGGTGTCGGTTTCGCGCCGGGCGGGTTTGCCGCAGCAGGGGCAATCGACACGCCACCAGCTTTCAAGCTGGGCCAGGGGCGAGCCGCCCTTGCCTTCAAGGTTGGCGCCCTTGGGCAGCTCCACCGGCAGCTGCTCTGCAGGGACGGGAACCACGCCGCAGCTCTCGCAATGGATCACCGGAATCGGGCAGCCCCAGTAGCGCTGGCGGGAGATCAGCCAGTCGCGCAGGCGATAGGTGGTGCGGGCCCGACCCCAGCCCTCCGCTTCCGCCGTCGTGGTGATGGCTTTTTTGGCCTCGCTGCTGGGTAGGCCATCGAAGCGGCCGGAGTGAATCAGCACGCCGGCTTCAGTCCAGGCGCCGCCCACGTAGGCGTGCTCATCGCTGCCCTCGGGGATGATCACCTGCCGCACCGTCAGTTCGTACTGGCGAGCGAACACGAAGTCGCGCTGATCGTGGGCGGGCACTCCCATCACGGCGCCGGTGCCGTAGTCGGCCAGCACGTAGTCGGCGATCCAGAGGGGAATTAGTTCGCCGTTGGCTGGGTTGCGCACCTGGGCACCAATGGCCACACCGCGCTTGGGTTTGTCGTCGGCCGTGCGCTCCTGCTCGCTCTGGCGACTCACCAGATCACAGAAAGCCTCCACGTGGATCGCCTGCTCCGCGGTGGTGAGGGAGGTCACCAATGGGTGCTCGGGGGCCAGCACCACGTAGCTGGCGCCAAAGATCGTGTCCGGTCGGGTGGTGAAGACGGTGATGTGGATGCCGGTGCCTGCGCCCTCGGCATCGACCACCGGGAAGCTGAGCTCGGCGCCGCTGCTGCGGCCGATCCAATTGGCCTGCATGGTGCGCACCCGCTCTGGCCAGCCCTGCAGCTTGGGCAGGTCGTCGAGCAGCTGGTCGGCGTAGGCGGTGATTTTCAAAAACCACTGGCGCAGCTTGCGCTTCTCCACCACGGCACCGGAGCGCCAGGAGCGGCCTTCGCTGTCCACCTGCTCGTTGGCGAGCACCGTTTGGTCGATCGGATCCCAGTTGACCGTGGCGTCCTTTTGATAGGCCAGGCCGGCCTCCAGGAACTGAAGGAACAGCCACTGGGTCCAGCGGTAGTAATCGGCGTGGCAGGTGGCTACCTCCCGGTCCCAGTCGATCGAGAGCCCAAGGCGCTGCAGTTGGGCGCGCATGGAAGAGATGTTCTGATCGGTCCACACACCCGGATCGATGCCACGCTCGATGGCTGCGTTCTCCGCCGGCAACCCAAAGGCATCCCAGCCCATCGGATGAAGCACCTGTTTGCCGCGCATGCGCTGCACCCGGGCGATCACATCGGTGATCACGTAATTGCGTACATGGCCCATGTGCAAGTTCCCCGAGGGATAGGGAAACATCGATAGGGCGTAATAGCTGTCGCCGCAGGACCCATCAAGCTGGGCTGGTGTGCAGTGCTGACTGGCGGCGTCCCACTGCTGCTGCCAGCGGGATTCGAGAGCCTGGGGTTGGTAGCGGGGTGCATCGCTCACAGCAGCCAGGCCTGGTTCAGAGCTGTGATCGTGCCACAGCCCAGTCGGGTAGGGCAGCCTCAGCCCAGGGCGCGGATCGTGCAGGCCGCAGCACGGTTAATCAAGGTGAGGGGACGCCCTTCCGCTTGGCTGAGGGCGAGATAGGCGACGTCCTGCCAGTGCAGGGTTCCTTCCAGTTCACCGACACCCGTCACCTGAATGGCCACGGGAGTTTTGTGGCGGATCAGATCCTGCAGATGGCGAATGCTCGGCTGGGAGGTATCGAGAGCCATCGAGCGCTTCTCGAAAAAGCTCTGCATAGGATTTGGTGGTGGCTGCCTTTGCCCCCATCGTGCTCCAGTTCAGCAAATATCAAGGTCTGGGAAACGATTTCCTCATGCTCGATGCCCGGGGGGCTGGCAGCAGCGACAGCGATCTCGGTCTCACTCCGGAGCGGATTCAACGCCTGTGCGATCGCCGCTTTGGCGTGGGCGGCGACGGCGTCATCCTGGCCTTGCCCCCCCGCGAGGGGGGAGAACTGCGGATGCGGATTTTCAATGCCGATGGCAGTGAGCCGGAGATGTGCGGGAATGGCATCCGCTGCCTGGCTCGCTTCCTGGCTGACAGCGACGGGGATGCCCCAGGACGGCAGTGGCCGATCGAAACCCTGGCCGGTCGCATCGTTCCCGAGCTCTGCGCCGACGGCACCATCCGCGTTGACATGGGCGCCCCTTTCCTCGAGCCGGCTGCCATCCCAACCACCCTGCCGCTTGGGGAGGCCGGCATCGCCCAGGGCAGCCTGGAGGTTGCGGGTGAGACCTTCGCGGTGGGAGCGGCTGGCATGGGCAATCCCCATGTGGTGATTCCCGTGGACGATGTTGCGGCTGTCGATCTCGAGCGTTACGGGGCCGCCCTGGAGGTGCATCCGGCCTTTCCCGCCCGCACCAACGTGCACTTCATGCAGGCCCTCAGCCCCACCCATCTGGTGATGCGGGTGTGGGAGCGGGGTGCTGGGCCGACCCTGGCCTGTGGCACCGGTGCTTGCGCCACCTTGGTGGTGGCTCATCGGCTCGGCTTGGCGGAGCGCCACGCCCGCCTGGATCTCCCTGGCGGACCTCTGGAGATTGCCTGGGATGAAACCAGCGGTCATGTGTTCATGACCGGTCCGGCGGTTGCGGTGTTTGACGGTGTGGTGACCCCGGAGCTCTGGGGCGATGAGCCAGCTGCACGAGCTGCAGCTGTGCCGCCCGAGCCTGCAGCCGCGACCCCTGCAGCCGAGACCGACTGCGTCATCGACTGCGCCACCGCCTGCGCCAAAGGTTGTCTTCGCCCCGAGGCTTGTCCCTCGGCGGAGGCTCGGGCTCGGGTGGCGGCCCTGCTGAGCAGCAGTTCCCTCGACGACCTGGTGGCCCTGGCTGCCAACTCCCTGGAGTCGCGAACCCGAGCTCGCGTCGAGCGGGACAGCGGTTTGTTCGGTTAAGACCTTGGCTGCCTCCGTACCGCTCTATCTCGATGCCTGCGCCACCACCCCTCCGGCGCCTGAGGTGCTCGAGGTCATGGCTGCGGTGCAGGCTGAGGCCTGGGCGAACCCCTCGAGCCTGCATGGTTTTGGGCTGGCGGCCGCCGAGCAGCTGGAGCGCAGCCGTTGGCAACTCGGCGAGCTCCTCGGCTGCGCTGCCAGTCAGCTGGTGTTCACCTCAGGGGGTACCGAATCGATCCACACCGCCCTGCTGGGGGTCGCCGGGCAGGGGTCTCCAGGCCGGCTGTTGATCTCAGCGGTCGAACACCCGGCCACGCTGGCCGCTGCGGCGCAGGTGCAACGGCTTGGCTGGCAGGTTGAGATCCTCCCGGTGGACCACCTCGGGCTGGTGGATCTCGAGGCCCTCGAACGCTTGCTGCTGCCTCCCACGCGGCTGGTGTCGTTGATCTGGGGCCAAAGCGAAGTGGGCACGATCCAGCCGATCGAAACGATCGGGGCCCGCTGCCGCGAGGCCGGCGTCTTGTTGCACGTGGATGCGGTGCAGGTGCTGGGCCATCGGCCGTTGGCTTTCGATGCCCTGCCGATTGACCTGCTAAGCCTGGCGGGACACAAGCTGCAGGGGCCCCGGGGCGTTGGCGCCCTCTTGGTGCGCCAAGGCGTGACGCTAATCCCCTTCATCGGTGGGGGCGGCCAGGAAGCAGGGCGGCGGGGTGGCACCGAGCCGGTGGCCCTGGTGGTGGGACTCACCCGAGCCCTCGAGCTCTGTCAGGCACGCCTGGCGGCGCACGGGGGCCGCGATCCCATCGCTGATCTGCGCGATGGTCTGCTGGCCCGTGTCTTGCGACTGGATGGGGTGTGCCTCAGCGGCCCCGATCCCCGCCACGCCGCTGATCCGCCCCGTCTGCCCCACCACCTCAGCCTGTTGGTGGCCACCCCTTGTGGCTCGCCCCTGTCGGGCCGAGGGCTCGTGCAGGCCCTCTGGGAGCAGGGGTATGCGGTGAGCAGTGGTTCGGCTTGCAGCAGTGGACGCGGTGCCGAAGGTGGGCTGGCTCCCAGTCCGATCCTGCAGGCCATGGGCTATGCCGATGCGGAGGCCTCCAGTGGTATCCGCCTGAGCCTGGGGTCCTGGCTCTGCGCCGCCGATCTGGAGGGGGTTCCCGCAGCGCTCGAGCAAGCGCGGCTGCGGCTGCATGCCGCAGCACCAGCACGCTGACGCCTTGGGCAGAGAGCCCTTAGGGTCAGCCGACCCGTGCTGGCTTGATGCTTCCCCCCGACCTGCGCTCCGCCGAGGCAGAGGCTCTGACGGCGATTCAGGCTGCCCTCAGCGGTGGTGCCAAGGGTCTGTGGACCATGGAGCTGCGTTTTGAGGGCCTGCGGATTTTGCCGTTGGCTCTGCGTTTGCAGGCAGCCCTCAGCACGGCTCATCCCAGCCTGCGGCTGTTGTGTCCAGATGCTGGCGCCACGGCCCTGGCCCAGCGCGATGCCCCGGATTTCGCCGTCCGCATCGCCAGCCTCCGGGATCAGATGCGCCTGCAGCAGGCCGACGGTGGCAGCGAAGGGGTGCTGCTGCTGGTGGCCCCCTCCCCCGCCGATTACGACGAGGTGGAGCAGGTGTGCGCCCTGCACCGTGGCGCGGTGGTGCTGCTCAACGGCAGCCTTGAGGATGCGGCGGTAGGCATTGGCAGCGTCGCCCGGGCGCGCCGCAAAGGATTTTTATCGGGATGGCAAAGCGCCTATGCCCTGATCCCCTCGGGTGATGGGGCGCTGCGCCGCGCCTGTCCTGATCCCTGGGAGCTCTACCGCTGCGATCCCGATGGCTACCGCTTTGTGGCCCACTTCGATCAGAAGCCGGATGCGGAGCAGCAGGCCCTGGCTCTGGCCGGAGAGGGCGGCCTGGGGCTCGGCGGCAACCTCAAGGTGATGGATGCCTTCATCGAGGGGCTGCGCAACTAAGGCCAGGCCTGCTGCTGGCCTTCATGGGCTCTGGTGGGAGTCGGCTCTGGTGGGACCCAACGAACCTCCGTACACTTCGCCGATCCCTGGATCAGCCCGATGGCCTCCGAGCGCGACCTGTTTTCTGCACGCAACGGCCGCTCCTGGAGCCTGGTTGATTTCGGCGCCGCCGCCGCGGTGGTGCTCGCGGCCGTTGGTGTGATTTGGAGTCCCAAACTCAGCGGCGCCGTGGCCAGGGCCACCGGTGCCATCACACCGGTCACGGTCCTGGTGGATGTCCGCGGCGTGCCTGTGGCGGATCCAAACGCCTTGATTCAGGCGGCGCAGCGCGAAGGCAAGGTGGCCATCGTGATCCGCAACCAGCCCCATGGTTCGGTGGATGTGAAGCAGATCCTTCCCCTGCAGCGTCGGCTCACGGCTGTGCAGCCCAACGGTTCGGTGGTGACGGCGGTGGATCCGAACCAGGCCACCTTGGGTAGCCTGGATGCCCGCTTCGTGCTGCAGGGCCAGGGCCGCAAGAGCGGCGGCGGCGTCGTTTTTGGCAACCAGAATCTCAAGGTCGGCGCCCCCGTGGAGATCGAGGGGTTGCAGTACCGCGTCGGCGGCACGGTGAGTGGCCTGCAAACCGGAGGCCAGTGAGATGGGTTCCATCCGTGCTTCCGTCCAAGCTGCTGCCGGGCTGATCACGTTGTTGGTGCTGCCGGCGGTAGCCCTGGCCCAGCAAGCCCCGGCGATCACCGCCTACGCGCTGAAGCCCGCACCGCTGGCCACCCTTCCGCCGCTGCCCCCTCCGCTGGGCCTGCCCCAGTTGCAGTCACAGGTGAGCTGCCCGGCGCTGCAGCAGAGGCTCCTGGCCACGGTGGGCAGCCAGGCACCGGTCTGGAGCATCAGCATTGCCGATGGCCAGGGGCGTCTCCTGGCCGATCTCAACGGCACCCGGCCCCGCATCCCGGCCTCCAACCAGAAACTGCTGAGCACGGCCTACGCCCTCGATCGGCTCGGGCCCGATTACCGCCTCAACACCCAGCTCTGGCGCCTCAGCGATGGCAGCTTCCGCCTCATCGGTGAGGGCGACCCCGACCTGGCCCTGCCCCAGCTGCAACGCTTTGCCAAGTTGGCCCTTGGATCGGGAGGCAGCAGCGGCGAGCCGCCCTCGCTGGTGCGCCTGCAGATCGCCGAAGAGCCCCGCCAGGCCTGGTGGCCGCAGGGCTGGCATCCCGACGACCGCTACTACGCCTACGGGGCACCGATCACCCGGCTGGCCATCACCAGCAATGCCATCCACGAGGCGGTGATGAATCCGCCCTCCCGTCTGCAAGCCCTGCTTCAGAAAGCCGTGGGCCAGCAGGGCGGCAAGGTGCAGGTGTCTCAGGTGTCGTCGCGCGCGCCCCTGCCGGGCGATGCGGTGCTGCTGCATCAGGAAGCCTCCGCTCCGATGCACAACCTCCTCAGCCTGGCCAACACCGAGAGCCACAACTTCACCGCTGAGGTGCTGCTGCGGCAAGCAGCCGGCAGCTGGGATCTGGGTCAGGCCGCCCAGCGCCAAACCCTCTGGCTGGGTGAGCAGGGCCTGCCGATGCAGGGGGTGCGCATCGCCGATGGCAGTGGTCTCGATCGCTCCAATCGCCTGACCAGTCGCTTCCTGACGGCCTTATTGCTGCGGATGGATCAGCACCCCTATGGCCGTGCCTACCTGGCTTCCATGGCTGTTGCCGGACAGCGGGGCACCCTGCGCAATCTCTACGTTGGCACCCCTCTGCAGGGCCAATTCTTCGGCAAAACCGGCACGATCAGCGGGGTGCGCTCGATCAGTGGTGTGTTGCTCACCAGTGCAGGCCCTCGCTATGTGAGTGCGATCAGCAATGGCGCTAGCTCTCCCAACGACACCATCGGCCGGGTCCTGCGCCAGGCGCAGAACACCCAGCTCTGCCCGCTCTAGCCCGCCAGCTGCTTGAGGGTGTTGGCCACCCGGCGGCGGCGGCTCACTGGCTCCTCAGTGCCTCTGGACGTTGCCTCCGGGGCCTGGAGTCGCACCAGTTCGCGCCTTCCCCCCAGCACCACCTGACTCAGCTCCTTGAGCCGGCCTTCCAGTTCGCCCAGCACCTGCTCGGCATAGCGATTGGCACCTTCCTGGATGGTGGCGGCCTCCTGGCGGCTGCGGGACACCAGGGCATCGCATTGCTGCTGCGTCTGCTGGCGGAACTGCAGGGCGTCGTTGTGCAGCCGCTCCGCCTCGGCCTGGCTGTCGCGCTGCACCCGCATCCCCTCCTGGCGGACCTGCTCCAGCTCCGCCATCGCCTGTTGCCGGTTGCGCTCGTGTTGCTCCAGCAGATGACGGTTGCGTTCGGCGGCCTCCTGCTCCAGCTGCTGGCGGCGGACCGCACATTGTTGCTCCATCTGGGCCATGCGGGCCTGGTGTTCCTGCTCGGCCTGGGCCACCTGTTGGCGGGCCTGCAGCATCAGCTGCTCGCATTGCTGTCGGGCCTGGTCGCGCAACTCGGCCACCTGTCGCTCCGCCTCTTGGCGGATGGAGGCGCTGTTGATCAGCTGTTCCCGCTCGCGCTTACCGGTCGCGATGATCTCGTCGGCCTGCTGGCGGGCCTGCCCGATGAACTCCTCCCGCTGCTGGATCAGCTCAACCGCTTGGCTCAGCTGGGTTGGCAGCGCCTCCCGCAGGGCATCCATCACTTCAATGGCGTCCTGCTCGTTCACCAGGCGGCCGCCACTGAAGGGAATGCGGCTGCCTTCGAGCACGATCTCCTCGAGTTGATCGAGCTGATCGAGCACGGTGATGGTGGCCTCGGCCATGGACGGCTCTAAACGGATGTCCGATTAAAAAGCCTGGTTAGGTCATCCGCCACTCCAGGGGGCACCATGTGGCGCACATCGCCACCGAACCGCGCCACCTCCTTCACCACCGAACTGCTCAGAAAGCTGTGGCGCACGGCGGTGGCGAGAAACAGCGTTTCCACCTGGGGGGCCAGGCTGTGGTTGGTGTGGGCGATCTGCAGCTCAAATTCGAAATCGCTCAGGGCCCGCAACCCGCGCAGGATCACCTGGGCCTCGCTGCGACCGGCGAAATCCACGGTGAGCCCGTCAAAACTGCCCACCTCCACGCCACTGAGGTGGGCGGTGGCGCTGCGGATCTGCTCCAGCCGTTGCTCAAGGCTGAAGGCAGGCTGCTTGCTGGGGTTCTGCAGCACCGCCACCACCACACCGTCAAACAGACGGGCCGCCCGCTCGATCAGGTCGAGGTGGCCCAGGGTGAGGGGATCGAAACTGCCGGGGTAGAGGGCACGCATCCGGCCAGCCTATGGGCGCCCCCAGCGTTTCTAGAGTTGGGTCAGTTCCGCGCGCTCCCGGGCGCTCTTGCCGCCATGGCCCCGATTGCTTCCCTCAACGCCGAAGCCAAGAAGACGCTGCTGCGCAAGATTCCCCACGGGGTGTTCATCTGCGGCGTGGCCGAAGGTGAGGAGGTGAACGGCTTCACGGCCAGCTGGGTGACCCAGGGAAGCTTTGAGCCCCCCCTGGTGGTGATGGCGGTGCGGGCCGACAGCACCAGCAACGGCATGATCCAGCGCACCGGTAAGTTTTCCCTGAATGTTCTGGCGGCCGACCAGAAAGACCTTGCCGCCGTGTTTTTCAAGCCCCAAAAAGGGGTGGGCGGGCGCTTTGACGCCGCCCCGTTCCAGCTCGGGGAGCTGGGTCTGCCGATCCTCGAGAACGCGCTGGGGGCGGTGGAGTGCGAGCTGGTGGGTCATGTAGCCCATGGCGATCACACCGTGTTCGTGGGGGAGGTGAAGACCGCCACCCTGCACCGCGACGGCGCCGCCCTGGAGCTCGGCAGCACGGGCTGGCAGTACGGCGGTTGAGCCTGCCCCTTTTGCAGCAACCCGATCGCCTTAAGGCCCGGTTGAGAGAGGTGCCCTCCGAGCCGGGCTGTTATTTGCTGCGCGATGCCAGCGACCGGATCCTCTACATCGGCAAGGCCAAGCTGCTGCGCAACCGGGTGCGCAGCTACTTCCAGAGCGGTAGCGGCCACGCCCATAGCCCGCGCATCTCGCTGATGGTGCGCCAGGTGGCCGAGATCGAATTTATCGTTACCGACAGCGAAGCCGAAGCGCTGGCGCTGGAATCCAACCTGATCAAGCAAAACCAGCCGCACTTCAACGTGCTGCTGAAAGACGACAAGAAATACCCCTACCTGTGCATCACCTGGAGCGAGCCCTACCCGCGCATCTTCATCACCCGGCGGCGGCGCTTCCGCTCGCCCCTCGATCGCTTTTATGGCCCCTATGTGGATGTGGGCCTGCTGCGCCGCACCCTGGCCCTGGTGAAACGGGTGTTTCCCCTGCGCCAGCGGCCCCAGCCGCTCTACCGCGACCGCACCTGCCTCAACTACGACATCGGCCGCTGCCCAGGCGTTTGCCAGGAGAAGATCAGCTCCGACGACTACCACCGCAGCCTCCGCCAGGTGGCGATGGTGTTCCAGGGGCGCAATGAGGAGTTGTTGGAGCTGCTGCACGAGCAGATGGGCAAATACGCCGAGCGGCTGGACTTCGAGAGTGCCGCCCGGGTGCGCGACCAGTTGCAGGGAATCGACACCCTTACGGCCGATCAGAAGATGAGCCTCGGCGACAGCTCAGTGAGCCGCGATGTGCTCGCCCTGGCGGCCGATGCGCGAGTGGCGGCCGTGCAGCTGTTTCAGATGCGGGCCGGCAAGCTGGTGGGTCGGTTGGGTTTCACCGCCGATGCCGTCGGCGCCGATGGCTTGCCCCTGGAGCCCGGCCGGATTCTGCAGCGGGTGGTCGAGGAGCACTACAGCCAGGTGGAGCCGGTGGAGATCCCGCCCGAGCTGCTGCTGCAGCACCCCTTGCCCCAGCAGCCCCTGATCGAGGAGTGGCTGGTGGAGCGCCGCGGCCGGCGCGTCAAGCTGGCCGTGCCTCAGCGGCAGCAGAAGGCCGATCTGATCGAGCTGCTGGAGCGCAACGCCAGCTACGAGCTGCAGCGCGCCCAACGGGGTGCTGAACAGCAGTTGCTGGCCACCGAAGACCTGGCCCAGCTGCTGGAGCTCCCCAGCCCGCCGCGGCGCATCGAGGGCTACGACATCAGCCACATTCAGGGAAGCGATGCTGTGGCCTCCCAGGTGGTGTTCATCGATGGCCTCCCGGCCAAGCAGCACTACCGCAAATACAAGATCCAAAGCACCTCGATCCGCGCCGGCCACTCCGACGACTTCATGGCCATGGCCGAGATCATGCGGCGGCGCTTCCGGCGCTGGGCCCAAGCCAAGGCGGAGGGAGCTGATCTGAGGGCCCTGCGCCGCTCCTCCAACACGGCCCTGCACACCGGCGGTCTCAACGACTGGCCCGATGTGGTGATGATCGACGGCGGCAAGGGGCAGCTCTCAGCCGTGATGGAGGCCCTGCGGGAGCTGAACCTGGATGAGGAGCTGGTGGTTTGCTCCCTGGCCAAGCAGCGGGAGGAGGTGTTCGTGCCCGGGGCGAAGCAACCGCTGGAGAGCGAACCCGACCAGCTGGGGGTGCAGCTGCTGCGCCGCCTGCGCGATGAGGCCCACCGCTTCGCGGTGAGCTTCCACCGCCAGCAGCGGGGTGAGCGGATGAAGCGCTCCCGCCTGTCCGACATCCCGGGCCTCGGCCCCAAGCGTGTGAAGGAGCTGCTGGCCCACTTCCGCTCGATCGATGCCATCCAGCTAGCGAGCCCCGATCAGATCGCGGCGGCCCCGGGGGTGGGGCCGCCGCTGGCCCGCCAGGTGTGGGACTACTTTCATCCCAGTGACGACCAAGGCGGCGAGGAGTTGGCCAGTTGAGGCGCCTTGCGGGTTTGGTGCTGGTTTCCTTGTTGGTGTGGCTCCTGCAGGTCCTGCCGGTGGGTTCAGCCTTGGCAGCACCCGGGGTCTGCGTCGGCCCGGTCTGCGGCGATGAGATCAGCCGCAGCGCCAAGCACCACTGGCAGTTGCGCTTGCGGGTGAGCGACCAGCAGGGCCAGCACGAACGCCTGGTTGTGGATTGCCGGCATGGCGGCGTCAGCCCCTTGGCTGGCCCGGTGGAGCGGGGCTATGCCGCTGCTGTGGCGCGACGCGCCTGCCGCCTGGCCGGGGAGCCCCCCCTGGCCTGATGGTTGCAACCCCCTGGGCGGCGTATCCGGTTCTCCTGCCCTTGGCCGCCGTTGCAGCTGGAGCCGTAGCCCCAGAATTGGTGATGATTCGCGCAAGGGCTGCCATGGCTTCGACCCAACCCCTCCGGGTTGCTGGCAGGAACGGTCCCCCGCCTGCCTTCGTGGCTTCGATTCTGGGTCTCGCCGCCGTGGGCGCCCTGGTGGTGATTCCCCTGGTGGCTATGGGCGGGGTAGTGGCCTTTGGCCTCAGCGTTTGGGCGCTGATGGAAGGACTGGCTGCGTTTGAGCCTTGGATTGAGTCCGACGGATGCTTCCAGCCATGACGGCGCGGCGTCACTTTCCCTGGGCTATGCCGTGAAGGGGATCTGGGTGCTGGGCGACCAGCTCTCGCAGACCCATCCGGCCCTGGCCTCCCTCGTTCCTGCCGAGGCTCGGGTGCTGCTGATCGAAAGCACATCGGTGCTGCAGCAGCGTCGCTACCACCGCCAGAAGCTGGTGCTGGTGTGGAGTGCGATGCGCCACTTCGCCGCTGAGCTGCGTCAGCTGGGCTGGAGCGTGGATTACGGCGAAGCGACCACCTTCGCCGCCGCTCTGCAGACCTGGATCACGCAGAACGGCATCCGTGAGCTGCACCTGATGGAGCCGGCCGAGCGTCCCTTCCGGATGGCGATTGAGCGGTTAGACCTGCCGGTGCCCTTGGTGTGGCATCGCTCCAACGCCTTCCTCTGGAGCCAGGCGGACTTCGCGGCTTGGGCCCAGCCCTACAAGCAGCTGCGCATGGAGCTGTTTTACCGGGAGGGCCGAAAGCGCTTTGGCGTGTTGATGGGCGACGACGACCAGCCCCTGGGCGGCCAGTGGAATTTTGACCACGACAACCGCAAGGCCCCGCCCAAGGGGCTAGCGGGCCCCGAATCGCTGGCGTTTGTGCCCGATGCGACCACCCAGGCGGTGATGGCCAAGGTGGAGCACCTTGCCGCGGAACTAGCGGCAAGCGGGGCTGTGTCCCTCCCCGGGCGGAGCGAACCATTTCACTGGGCCGTGACCCGCAGCCAGGCGCTGGCGGTGCTGGAGCACTTCATCGCCACCCGCCTCGACGGCTTCGGACCATTCCAGGACGCCATGGTGAGCGGCCAGCCCACCCTCTGGCATGCCTTGCTGTCTCCTTACCTCAACCTGGGCTTGCTGCACCCTCTGGAGGTGATCCGGCGGCTGGAGCAGGCGGGCCTGGAGCAGGGTACGCCGCTTGCGTCGCTGGAGGGGGTGATCCGCCAGATCCTGGGCTGGCGGGAGTACACCCACGGCCTGTATTGGTGGTTTGGGCTCGACTATCCCCAGCGCAACCACTTCGGCGCCGATCGCCCCCTGCCGCTGTGGCTGGAGCAGCTGGGCGGCAGCGGCATGGCCTGCATGGACACGGTTCTGGCGGAGCTGAACACAAGCGGCTACGCCCACCACATCCAGCGCCTGATGGTGCTGGCCAACTATGGCCTGATCGCCGGCTTCGATCCCCAGGCCTTTACGGCCTGGTTCCACCGGATGTTCATCGATGGCTACGACTGGGTGATGCAGACCAACGTGATCGGCATGGGTCTGTTCGCCGATGGAGGTCTTCTTGCCAGCAAGCCCTACGCCGCCAGTGGCAACTACATCAACAGGATGAGCACCTACTGCAAGGGCTGCCGCTACAACCCCAAGCAGCGCACGGGCCCAACGGCTTGCCCATTCAATGCCCTGTATTGGGACTTTCTGAACCGCCACGTCGAAACGCTGCGCCGCAACCCCCGCATGGGCCTGGTGATGAAGCAGCTCGAGAAGATCACCGATGATGAGCTGGCCACAATCCGGGCTGCAGCGTCGGCCCACCTGGACGCTGAAGCCTGTCCGGGATGATGGAGGAGTGTTTCCATTGCCCCATGTCCATGCTGCTGACGGGTGGTCATGGTGATCCTCCTCGCACCCGCCGGCACGACTACGGACTCGTGGTGCTGCAGCTCTTCTGGCGGATGCGCCTCGATTTGCTGGTGTTTGCGCTCCTGCTGGCAGCGGTGGTGTGGCACGGTCCCCTGCAAAGCCGCTGGAGCCTCACCCCCATGGGGATCTCGGTGCTGGGGATCGCGGTTTCGATCTTCATCGCTTTCCGCAACACCCAGGCCATCAACCGCTGGTGGGAAGCCCGCACCCTCTGGGGAGCCATGGTGAACCACAGCCGCAAATGGCGCGATGTGCTCCTGTCCTTGCTGCCCTACCGACAGCTCGCCACCCAGCGCGGGCGCTGCCTGATGGAGTATCAGGTGGCCCAGGTGTGGCTGCTCAATTTCGAGTTGCGCAATTTCTGGCGTGCTGATCTGCGCCGCGGCGTTGAGGGCCTGCTGGTTGATCTTCAGCTGCAGCCCACGACCACTCTGCAGGAGGTTTGCCAGCAACGGGCTCAGGCGATAGAGCGGCTGCATGGTGATGGCTGGATTGATGGCTGGGGCCGGCAACAATTGATGGAGGTAAGCAACCTCTGCCATGACGCGATTGGTGGTCTGCAACGCATTCGTAATACCCCTATTCCTGCGTCCTACGATGTGTTCGTGCGAATGATCACCTGGCTCTATGGCCTGCAGTTGCTCTTTGAATTTCAGCGATCCAGCTACTGGCTGATCGGAGCGCTGCTGTTTATGGGATTTCTCACGGCCGAGCGCATCGGTGCTTACGTGGAGGGCCCCTTCGATCGCGATGGCAGCAGCTTTTCGCTGCCCCTCAATGCCATCTGCAGCACGATCACCAATGATCTGATGCAACGGCCGCTGGATTTCGGCAACTTCCGTCCCAGCCAAGATCCGGCACGCTGGGATTGACGTGATCACGGATCGCAACGCTGCTCGGCACGCCCCTGCCCAGGCTGGGTTTTGGTTGTCCTGCTTTAGAGCGCCCGGCCGGCTGAGGCCCTACCTTGTGCCTCGCCCTGCCCACAATCGCCATGCCTGTGCTGGCCCTGAGCTGGCCTCCGGAGGCCTACCTCTGGTTCAAGACCCTGCACATCGTCGGCGTGGTGGTGTGGTTTGCGGGCCTGTTCTATCTGGTGCGGCTGTTCATCTACCACCGCGAGGCGGAGGCGCTCGCCCCGCCGC